>NZ_JBEZVJ010000043.1:0-39255 GCF_040636935.1 Streptomyces sp. NPDC032940
GACGTCCGGGGAAACCGGGTCCGGCTCCAGGTCGACACCGACAAGCTGGACGCCGTGCTCCGGTCGCTGAGCGAAGCGGGCGTGCGGTCGCTGACGTCGACGCCGCCGACCCTCGAGGAACTGTTCCTGCGGCACTACCAGGCCGACGACGCGGTCTCCGGAGTGGAGGTGGCGGCGCGATGACGGCCACCGACGCCGGCGCCGGTGCGGTGTTCGCGGCCCGCACCGGGGGCTCGCGGCAGCTGGCCGGTACCGGCACGCTGCTGCGCTTCGCCCTGCGCCGCGACCGCGTGATGATGCCCGTCTGGGTCGCCGTGAACGCCCTCATGGTGCTCTCCATGCCGGGCACCCTCGAGGGCCTGTACGGCACGGCCGCCGAACGCGCCGACCTGATGCGGCAGATGGAGACCAACGCCTCGCTGCGGGCGCTCGTCGGCCCCGTCTTCGACGACGGCATCGGCGCGCTCACCGCCTGGCGCGTCGGCCTGTACGCCGGTGCGCTCGCCGCCGTGACGAGCCTGCTGATCGTCGTACGGCACACCCGCGACGAGGAGGAGAGCGGGCGGCAGGAGGTCGTCGCCTCCGGTATGGTCGGCCGCCGCGCCGCGCTGACGGCGGCGCTGCTCGCGTCGGCGGTCGCCAACGCCGCCCTGGCACTGCTGATCGCCGTCGGGCTCGCCGGACGGGGAACGTCCGGTGCGCTGGCCCTCGGGCTCGGGGTCGCGGGTGTCGGGATGCTCTTCGCGACCGCCGCGGCCGTCGTCGCCCAGCTGACGGAGAGCGCGCGGCTGGCCCGGGGGCTGACGGGGGCGGTACTGGGCGTCGCCTTCGTGCTGCGTGCCGCGGGCGACTCGGCGACGGACGACGGTTCGTCGGTCCTGACGTGGGTGTCACCGCTGGGCTGGCTGGAGAACCTGCGGGCCTTCGCCGGGGAACGGTGGTGGGTGCTGCTGCTGATCGCGGGCGCGACGGTGGCGCAGGGGGTGGTGGCCTACGGGCTCGCCGGGCGCCGCGACCTCGGCATGAGCTTCCTGCCGACCCGGCACGGACCGGCCGCCGGGCGCCTCGGGACGGCGGGTGCGCTGGCCTGGCGCCTGCAGCGGGGCGGCGTCCTCGGCTGGAGCATCGGCTTCTTCCTCGCCGGGGTGGTCTACGGCGGGCTGACGGAGGGCGCGGCCGATCTGGTCGGTGACAGCGAGCAGGCCCGCGAGATCATCGAGCGCATGGGCGGGCGGGCCGGGGTCACCGACGCGTTCGTCTCGGCGATGGTCGGGATGCTCGGGATGATCGCCGCGCTGTACGTGGTGGCGTCGGTGCTGCGGCTCAGCGGCGAGGAGACGTCCGGGCGGGCGGAGCCGGTGCTCGCGGGGGCCGTGGGCCGGCTGCGGTGGGCCGCCGGGCATCTGGTGATCGCCTTCGGCGGCTCCGTCCTCATCATGCTGCTCGCCGGGCTCGGTTTCGCGGCGGGATACGGCCGGGACGCCGGGGCGATCCTCGGGGCGTGCCTGGTGCAGGTGCCCGCGGTCTGGGTGATCGGCGGGGTGGCGGTGCTGTTGCACGGGGTGCTGCCGCGGGGGGCGGTCGCGGCGTGGGGGGTCGCGGGGGCGGTGCTGCTGATCGGGTGGGTCGGGCCTGCGTTGGATGTGCCGGGGGTGGTGCTGGATCTGTCGCCCTTCGGGCATCTGCCGAAGGTGCCGGGGGGTGCGATGAGTTGGCCGCCGGTGGTGGTGCTGGTGCTGCTCGCCGGGGCGCTGGTGGGGGTGGGGCTCGCGGGGTTGCGGCGGCGGGATGTCGTGGGGTGACCCGTCGTCGGAAGCTGGGGCGGGGTGAGTGCGCTGCCCGGCGGTGCGGGGGTGTCCCCGGAGGGTGCCCCAGCGCCCACTCGTGCCGCCCGGGGGCACCTCCCAGGCCGTTCAGGTACTGGGGGAGGCACGACTTGCCCGCGGGCTCACGGCTGCACGCCCACCGGTAGTGAGTCCAGGCCTCGCATCACGAAGTTGGGCTTGCGGGTCGGCTCGGCGGTCAGGGTGAGGGTGGGGGCCAGTTGCAGCAGGGCCGTCATCGAGGCCGCCAGTTCGATGCGGGCCAGCGGGGCGCCGATGCAGTAGTGGACGCCGGCGCTGAAGGAGATGTGCGGGTTGTCGCGGCGGGCGAGGTCGAGGCGGTCCGGGGCGGTGAAGACGGCCGGGTCGTGATTGGCGGAGCCGAACAGCATCGCGATCTCCGCGCCACGCGGGATCGTCGTCCCGTCGATCTCGATGTCGTCCAGCACCCAGCGTTCGAAGAGCTGGAGCGGGGTGTCGTAGCGCAGCAGTTCCTCCACGGCGGAGGGGACGAGGGAGTGGTCCGCGCGCAGGGCCGCCAGCTGGTCCTGGTTGCGGAACAGGGCAAGCCAGCCGTTGGTCGTCGCGTTCACCGTGGCCTCGTGGCCCGCGTTCAGCAGCAGGACGCAGGTCGAGATCATCTCCTGCTCGGTGAGGCGGTCGTCGTCCTCGTCGTGCGCCGCGATCAGACCCGAGATCAGGTCGTCGCCCGGCTCCTTGCGGCGGGCGGCGATCAATCCGCGCAGGTACTCGGAGAAGTCGAGCGACGCGCGGACCGCCCTCGCCGCCGTCTCCTCCGACGGGTTCAGCTCGTACATCCCGCAGATGTCCGCCGACCAGGGGCGCAGGGGCGCGCGGTCGGACTCCGGGATGCCCAGCATCTCGGCGATCACGGCGACCGGCAGCGGTTCGGCCACGTCCGTCAGCAGATCGCCGCCGCCCGCCGCGACCAGCCGGGCCACGAGGTCGTCCGCCAGCCCGTGCACATACGGCCGCAGCCGCTCCACCGTGCGCGGTGTGAACGCCTTCGACACCAGGCGCCGGATACGGGTGTGGTCCGGCGGCTCCAGATCCAGCATCCCGTGGTCGTTGAGGGTGTGGAACGGCTCGTGTTCCGGCGGGGGCGGGGTGCGACCGAAGTCCTCGTGCGAGAAACGGTGCTGGTAGGTGCGGCCCAGGCGTCGGTCGCGCAGCAGCGCCGAGACGTCCGCATGGTGCGGGACCAGCCACTGGTCCGTGGGCTCGTAGTAGTGCACGCGTCCCCGGGCCCGCAGCTCGGCGAAGGCGGGATAGGGGTCGGTGACGAAGTCCGCGTCCCACGGGTCGAAGGCAGCCATGGACGGACGCTAGCGTGGCCCGGCCACCCCTGACCAGGGTCGCCGGGTCAGCCCGGCGTCACCAGCCGGGCCTCGTAGGCGAAGACCGCCGCCTGGGTGCGGTCGCGCAGGCCCAGCTTGACCAGGATGCGACTGACGTGGGTCTTGACGGTGGACTCGGCCACGAACAGGCGCTCGGCCATCTCCGCGTTGGACAGGCCCTGGGCGATGAGGACCAGCACCTCCGTCTCCCGTTCCGTGAGGTCGCCGTAGGCCGCCTGGGCCGAGGGCATCAGGCGGGGGCCGTCGGACAGCTTGGAGAACTCCGTGATCAGGCGCTTGGTGACCGAGGGGGCGAGAAGCGCCTCGCCGGCGGCCACCACACGCACACCGTCGGCGAGTTGGCGGGCCGAGGCGTCCTTGAGGAGGAAGCCGGAGGCGCCCGCGCGCAGCGCCTGGTACACGTACTCGTCGAGGTCGAAGGTGGTCAGGACCAGGACCTTCGCCGCCCGGTCCGCCGCGACGATCTCCCGCGTGGCCTCGATGCCGTTCAGCTCCGGCATGCGGATGTCCATCAGGACCACGTCCGGGGCGAGTTCGCGGACCTTGTCGACCGCCTCCCGGCCGTTGACCGCCTCGCCGGCGACCTCGATGTCCGGCATCGCGTTGAGCAGGACCGAGAAGCCCTCGCGGACCATCATCTGGTCGTCGGCGATCAGTACCCGGATGGTCATGCGTCACCTTCGGTCTGCACGGTGACCGGCAGGAACACCGCCACCTCGTATCCCCCGTCGTCGGCGGGGCCCGCCGTCATCTCGCCGTTGAGCATCGAGACGCGCTCGCGCATGCCCGTGATCCCGTGCCCCGCGCCGGGCGAGGGCTTGACCAGGGACGGTTCGGGCATCGGGCCGTTGACGACTCTCAGGCCCAGTCCGCCCAGGACGTAGGAGACCTCGACGCGGGCGCTCGCGCCGGGGGCGTGGCGCAGGGTGTTGCTCAGCGCCTCCTGCACGATCCGGTACGCCGACAGCTCCACGCCGGGCGGCAGTTCGCGCACCGCGCCGGTCACCGCCTTGTCCACGGTGAGACCCGCGTCCCGCACATTGGCGAGCAGCGCGTCCAGGTCGGCGAGCGTGGGCTGCGGGGCGTCGGGCGCCTCGTAGTCCTCGGCGCGGACGACACCGAGGACGCGGCGCAGCTCGGTCAACGCCGCCACCGCGTTCTCCCGGATGGTGGCGAAGGCGCGCTCCAGCTCCTCCGGAGGGTTCTCCACCCGGTACGGCGCGGCCTCGGCCTGGATGGCGACCACCGACATGTGGTGGGCGACCACGTCGTGCAGCTCGCGGGCGATGGTGGTCCGCTCCTCCAGCAGGGTGCGCCGGGAGCGCTCGTGCGCGGTGACCGTCCGCTGCGCGGTCACCTCCTGCCGGGCGTCGCGGCGGATGTGCCAGAGCGAGATCGCGAGCAGGGCAAGGGCGCAGATGGTGAGCAGCGGTGCGGAGTTGGTGTTGAAGTGGCCGGCGCCGAACAGGGTCTCCACGAGGAAGCCGTAGGCCGCGGTCAGCACCCACATCCAGGCGGCGGTGCGGGGCCGCGTGCGTATGGCCACGATGATCATCACCGTCAGATGGCACAGGAACGTGCCCGGCAGCCACGGCCAGTCCCCCCAGCTGCTGCCGAGCACCGCGACCAGCGGGGTCGCCGCCATCGACATCCAGAAGGCGCCGACGGGACGGACCAGCGTGACCAGCACGGGGATCGCGCACAGCAGGCCGGAGACCAGCGCCGGCACACCGTCGGACGTACCGCTGGCGACCGAGCCGCCCCAGAAGCAGAGCAGGGCGGCCAAGGACACCACCATGTACGGCACCCGGGCCACATGGGGGCGTAGCCGGGCCGGGAGGCGGCGCACCATAGGACCGTCCGCAGCCGGGCGAGGCAGTGGGCGGTGGGCGAAGGCGTCACGGAACAGGGCCTCGCGCAGCCCGCTCAGGGCGTTCGCGGCCAGCCGGTACTCGGGGCTGCGCGTCCCGCTCCCGTCTCCGGAGAACGTGGTCCGCGTCTGGGTCGTCTCGGTCACATGGCAAAGGTAGGCGGGGGCGGAGTACCGCGTCGTCACCAATGAGAGGGGTCCTCGGCCGTCCCCCTCAGGTACGCCGTCCCTCTCAGGTACTACGAGCCGCATCCCCCGTGCCTTCCTCAGTACCCGGAGGGCCGCACCAGCCCGGACTCGTACGCGAACACCGCCGCCTGCGTCCGGTCCCTGAGCCCCAGCTTCACCAGGATCCGGCCCACGTGCGTCTTGACGGTCTGCTCGGCGACGACCAGCCGCGTGGCGATCTCCGCGTTCGACAGGCCCTGTGCGATCAGGGCCAGGACCTCCGTCTCCCGCTCGGTCAGCCCTGCGACCCGTTCCTTCAGCGGGGCGCGGGGCCGGTCGTCCAGCCGGGAGAACTCGGTGAGCAGCCGCCGGGTGATGCCCGGCGCGAGCAGCGCGTCCCCGGCCGCCACCACCCGGACCGCCTCGGCGAGCTGATCGGCCGAGGCGTCCTTCAGCAGGAACCCCGACGCGCCGGCCCGCAGCGCCTCGTACACGTACTCGTCGAGGTCGAAGGTGGTCAGCACCAGGACCCTGATCTCCGGGGTCGTCCCCGTGATCCGCCGGGTGGCCTCGATGCCGCCCAGTTCGGGCATGCGGATGTCCATCAGGACGACGTCCGGAGCGAGTTCGGCGACCTTGGCCACGGCGTCCAGGCCGTCCACCGCCTGGCCGACCACCTCGATGTCGGGCTGCGTGTTGAGCAGCACGGTGAAGCCCTGCCGGACCATCTGCTGGTCGTCGGCGATCAGCACGCGGATCACGCGGCCGTCCCTGCCGGTCGTCATGGGGTGCGGTCCTCGGGGGAGTGATGAGTGGAGTGATGAGTGGAGTGATGCGGGATGTCGTGGGCGGCGTCGTGCGGGGAGTCGTCCGTGGGGCGGTCGGGGTCACCGTCCGTCGGCAGGAAGGCCGACACCAGGTAGCCGCCGTCCGGCAGTCGTTCCGCTCTCAGGCTGCCGTCGAGCATCGCCGCCCTTTCCCGCATGCCGAGCAGCCCGTGCCCCGCCCCCTGCGACGGCGCCGGGATCCGCGTGGGCCGCGTGTTGGTGACGTCGACGCGCAGTCCGATCGGGAGGTGCACGAGGCGGACCCGGGCGGTCGCGCCGGGCGCGTGCCGCAGGACGTTGCTGAGGGCCTCCTGCACGATCCTGTACGCCGACAGCTCCACGCCGGGCGGCAGCGTTCTGCGCCGGCCTTCCTGCTCGACGGTCACGGTCAGCCCGGCGGCCCGGGTGTTCTCCACCAGCGCGCCGAGCCGGTCGAGGGTGGGCTGCGGGGCGTGCGGGGCGGTGCCGCCGCGATCGGGTGTCGTCCCCGGGACGTCGGGGGTCTCGGAACGCAGCACGCCGAGGACGCGGCGCAGTTCGGTCAGCGCCTCCAGCGCGTTCTCCCGGATGCCCTCGAGGTTCTCCTTCAGCTCGTCCGAAGGGTTCTCCACGAGGTGGGGGGCGACCTGGGCCTGGATGGATATGACCGACATGTGGTGAGCGACGACGTCGTGCAGCTCGCGCGCGATGCGGCTGCGCTCCTCCAGGAGGGTGCGCCTGGCGCGTTCCTCGGCGGTGAGCGAGGTCTGCTCCGCGAGTTGGGTCCGGGCCTCGCGGCGGCCGCGCAGGGCGATGCCGAGCACGACGACCACCGCGAACAGGACGACGGCGACCTGGCCGGTCGGCTGGTAGTTGCGCGCGCCGACCAGGCCCTGGACGACGTACGTGACGAGCGCCGTGAGACCCAGCGCCTCCAGCGACACCCGGGTGCGGACCCGCAGGGCGAGCAGGAGCAGGACGAACAGGTGCGCGATGAGCCCGGCCGCCGTCCAGGGCCAGGTGAACTTGTACCCGTCGTCCATCACGGCGCGCACCGCTGCCGCCCCCACCAGCATGGCGGCCAGGGACAGCCACCACGCCGGGACCGGCCGCCACAGGGCGAGGACCATCGCGCCGCTGTGGCCAAGGGCGACCAGGAAGGCGAACTCCCCGTCGAGTCCGCCGTTGTCGCCGAGCTGGGCCGCGTCGCCGAGCAGCACGCCCAGCGCGGCCAGGAAGACGATCCCGTGCGGCAGCCAGCGCAGCCATGTGGACGGCGGCAGCGGGTCCACCTTCGTGGTCCACAGGTCGTCGCGCAGTGTTCCCCACCACCAGCGCGTACCGGCCGCGCGCTCGCTGCCCCCTGTCGTCACGCCGTCCAGCCTAGACATGCCGCACTCCCTTCGTCGTCGCCCGGGACCGCGGGCGGTGCCTGCGGACGACCCGTGAGCGGCGGCGGCCGTCGCCGCGCTCGAAACCGTGGAACGCCGCCCAGCACACGCCAAGGAACAGGGCGAACACCGGCAGCCAGAGGAGCCGGGCCGCGACCCAGTCCAGGCCGTCGGGGAGCGTGTGCAGTCCGGGCAGCCGGCCCGCGAGGAGGCCGGTGGCGGTGGTCGCCATCATCGCCGTCTGGTGCCACAGGAAGATCGTCATCGCGAAGAGATTGACCACTGCCACCGCCGCCCAGGCCGTCGGCCGCCGCAGCGCACGGCGCAGCCGCTCCCGCAGCAGCAGGGCGAGGCCGCACTGCGCCAGGCCGAAGGTCACGGCGGCCAGCGTCGGCGGATTGAGGTTGGACACGGGGGCGCCCGGGACGCCGACCATGGACGCCGGGTAGCCCGCCCAGGCGACGAGGGCCGCGGTCACCGCCGTGCCTCCGGCGAGCAGGACCCAGCCCGCCCTGCGGTGCTCCAGCTCGCCGCGTGTCCAGGCGGCGCCGAGGGTGTAGGGCACCGCCCAGCCCGCGGCGAGATTGACCCAGCCGAGCCAGGACGGGCCGCCGAGCCCGAAGCGCAGCAGGTCGACATGGAGGACGACGACCAGCGGCCACAGCGGGTGCAGCCGGGCCAGGAGCGGCGTCGCCGCGGTCAGCGCGGCGAGGACCAGCAGGAACCACAGCGGGGACAGGGCCAGTTTGACCAGCGTGTGCACGGTCCCGTGGTCGGCGCCCGTCAGGAGCAGCAGGGCCGCCGTCACCGCCCACAGGGCGAGGACGGCCACGACCGGCCGGAACAGCCGGCCCAGCCGGGCGGCCAGCCACCGCCGGTACGGTGTGCCCCGGTCGCGGGCCGCGGCCCGGCCGCGGGTGGCCACGTGCCCGCCGACCAGGAAGAACACGGCGAGGGTCTGGAAGGCCCAGGAGACCGGGGCCAGCCGGGGCAGGTGCCGCAGGGGGCTGGCGGTGTGCAGGCCGCCGCCGTCGGAGACCAGTGCCGTCACCAGCCAGTGGCCGAGGACCACCCCGAGGACGGCGAGGGCACGCAGCCCGTCGACCGCGCGGTCCCTGGAGGCGGGCGTCGCCGCGTCGATGCGGGCGGCGGCAGCGCGCAGGGCGCCGCGCGGGTACGCCGAGGTCACGTCAGTCACGGGTCACCTCCGTGGTCTCGCCCAGGGCGATCCTGGCCAGGTTCGTCAGGGAGAGGGAACCCGCATCGAAGTAGTCACTGTGGCCGCCGTCGCCGGCGTCGAAGACCCGGGCGCCGAAGTCCGGGGAGACCGGGTCGGTGCCGAAGCCGACGGTCGTGCCGAACAGCCCGGCGCTCGCGTGCGGGATGTGCTCCACCCAGTCGTCGGCCCCCCGCGCCGCCCAGATCCGGGCGCTCGTGCGCAGGTCGGCGGCGGAGTCCGCGCCGGTGCCGGGGCTGCCGACCAGGGCGATGTCGGCGACGTCCAGGTCGGCGGCGGCGCGGGCGCAGACGACCGAGCCGTAGGAGTGGCACAGGAGGGCCACGCGGGCGCGGGGGCCGGTGACGCCGCGCAGGTCGTCGAGCAGGCCGCGCAGCTTCGGGGCGGCTTCGTCGGCGCGGCCGGTCGTGGCGACCGTGGTGCTGACGGTCCCCGGCGTCCGGTAGCCGAGCCAGGCCACGACCGCCGTACGGGTGCCGTCCGGCGCCTGCGCGAGGAGTTGCCTGTGCAGGGCGAGGGCGGCGGCGCGGAACCGGCCGTAGGTGTCGAGGCCGGTGTCGGAGCCGGGGACCAGGACGGCGACCCGGTCGGCGTGGGCCAGGTCGCCGAAGACCTCCGTGGCCAGGCCGGCGCCCCGGCCGTCGAAGGCGAGCAGTTGCCGGGAGGGGCCGGCCAGCGCGCGGTCCGCCGCCGCGCGGTGACGGTCGCCGTGGGCGTCGGCCAGCCGGGCCGCCTCGGCCGCGTTGGCCCGGTTCGCGGCGTAGACGGACGCCAGCGTGTCCGCCGTCGGCGCGGCGAGTGCGGCGGGGGGCGGGGCCGGTATCTCCGGTCGCGCAGCGGCCGAGAGGGGGAACGCCACGGCACCGGCCACGAGTGCCGCCAGTGCGGCCCTGAGGCCTCTCCTCACGCGCTGCCGCCAACGCCCCGCCGAACCTGGCCCCATGACCGCTCCCCTCCCGCGCACCCGCTCATCAGGCCCGCCTGGGAAGGAAGTTATGAATCGGGAGGGGTAACCGGCGTCCCGCCGGAGAGCTCATTCGCGACGTAGCTCTCAGGTACTACGGGTCTGACATGACGCCCGTCCGGACCGACCGGACCGACCGGACCGACCGAAGCGACCGGACCGACCGGAGGAGCACCACCGCAAAGCCCGTCACCACGCCAGCTGGGCGATCTCCTCCGCCACCACCGCGCACGCGTCCGCCACCGGGTCGATCAGCGGGAAGTGGCCGACGTCCTCCAGGAGCGTCACGCCCACCACCTCACCGGCCCGCGCCGCCGCGTCGGCGTACGCCTCGGCGACCGCCTGCGGGACGTCCACGTCGGCACGGCCCTGGACGACGGTGGTCGCGATGCCGGTGGGCAGCAGCAGGGCCGGGTCTGCGTACGGCCGGCGGGCGGCGTAGTGCTCCTCGCCGCCCAGGAGCTCCCGCGCCGCGCCCCCGCACACGTCCAGCTTCCCGGCGACCTCGAAGTCGGCGATCGGCGCGAGGGCGACCACGCCGCGCAGGGACGGCGGGCGGTCGAGCCGCCACGGCGCGTCGGCGGGCAGCACGTGCCGGGCCGCCGCCCACAGGGCGAGGTGGCCGCCCGCCGAGTGGCCGGTGAGCACCGTACGGCGCGCGTCGGCCCCCGGCAGATGCCGCCCGGCCAGCGCGGGCAGGGCGTCCAGCGCGGCGGCGACGTCGTCGAAGGTGTCGGGCCAGCGCCCCGCGACCGGGTCGTCCCCGGCCCCGTCCCGCGACCCGCGCCGGTACTCGACGCTGGCCACGGCGAAGCCCCGGCCGGCCAGGAAGCCGGCGAACGGACTGACATGGCGCCGGTCGTACGGAGCCCGCCACGCGCCTCCGTGCAGGACCGTCACGACGGGCGGGGGCGTACCCGGCCCGCCCGTGCCGCGCGGGACGTAGAAGTCGATGACCTGGTCGGGATGGTCGCCGTACGCGGCGGTGCTGTCGGGCTCCACGGCCGGGTGCGAGAAGGCCGACTCCTCCTCCGCGGCGTTCCGCACGGCAGCGGTGCCCGGTTCTGCGGCGGCGTCCGGCATGCTCCAACCTCTCAGCGACGAAACGGTGTTGGCGGACCGGGTGATGGGAATCGGCCGTCGGCGGGACGTTATCAGGCCGGTGACGTGCGCGGACACGGGGATGTCACGCTGGGTGAGATGCGGCGCCGAGGGTCCGTCCTGCCGTCCCGGCGGCGCCGGGAGGCCGTCCCGCCGCCCGGCGCCGCCCGCGTCAGCGGACCCGGGCCGGCCTCACCCCGCCGGCGCCGGATCCTCCGCACCCTCCGCCAGGATCTCCGCCAGCACCCGCGCCGCCCGCTCCACGTCCGCGAAGCCGACATACAGCGGGGTGAACCCGAAGCGCAGCAGGTCAGGGGCGCGGAAGTCGCCCACCACCCCGTGCTCGATCAGCCGCCGCATGACGTCGCCCGCGATGGGGGCCCCTCCCGCTCGAGCGAATTCGAGAGTGGGGGAACAGCGCAGCGCCACCTGGCTGCCCCGCTCGGCGTGCGCGGCCGGCGTCACGGACTCGACCCGCCCCTCGGGGACGTACTCTCCGACGCAGCGCAGGAAGAAGTCCGTCAGCGCGAGGGACTTGGCGCGCACCGCCTCGACGGACACCCCCTCCCACACGTCGAGGGACGCCTCCAGGGCGAGCATGGACAGGATGTCCGGCGTGCCGACCCGGCCGCGCACCGCTCCGGGGGCCGGGGCGTACGCGGGCCGCATGCCGAAGGGCTCGGCGTGCGAGTTCCAGCCGGGCAGCGGGGAGTCGAAGCGGTCCTGTAGGTCATGGCGCACGTACAGGAACGCGGGCGAGCCGGGGCCGCCGTTGAGGTATTTGTAGGTGCAGCCGACCGCCAGGTCGACGCCGTGCTCGTCCAGCCCGACCGGCAGGGCGCCCGCGCTGTGGCACAGGTCCCAGACGGCGTACGCCCCCGCCGCGTGCACGGCGGCCGTGAGGCCGGGCAGGTCGTGCAGCCGGCCGGTGCGGTAGTCGACGTGGTTGAGCAGGACCGCGGCGGTGCGCTCGCCCAGCGCGGCGGGCACCTCGGCCGGGGCGACGGCCCGCAGCGTGCATCCGGTCAGCCGGGCCGCGGACTCGGCGACGTACCCGTCCGTGGGGAAGGTGGTGGCGTCGACGAGGATCTCGTCCCGGCCGGGACCGTCCCCGCCCGCCATCCGCACGGCCGCGACGACGGCCTTGAAGACGTTGACGCTCGTGGAGTCTCCCACCACGATCTGTCCGGGGGCCGCACCGACCAGCGGGGCGATCCGGTCGCCGATCCGCTCGGGCGCGGTCCACCAGCCGCTCTCGTCCCAGGAGCGGATGCGCAGCTCGCCCCACTGGCGCCGCACGACGTCCGCCACACGGTCGGGGACGTGCGCGGGGAGGGCGCCCAGCGAGTTGCCGTCGAGGTACGTCACGTCGTCGAGGACGAACCGCTCGCGCACCGCGGCCAGCGCGTCGGCGGCGTCCAGCTCCTCGGCCACACTCATGAGTTCAGACATACGACCGCGCCGTCCACAGCTCGGGAAAGACGTTTCCGCGGGCCCGCTTCTCCAGCCAGGCCACCCCGGCGGAGCCGCCGGTGCCGGTCTTGGCGCCCATCGCGCGGCGGGTGGCGACCAGATGGTCGTTGCGCCATCGCCACACCAGCTCGGCGACGTCGGTGAGGGCCTCGCCGAGGCGGGCCAGCTCGCCGTGCTGGTCGCCGGAGTAGACGGCCGTCCAGGCGGCCTCCACCTCGGGCGACGCCTCGTACTTCCGGGTGACGTCCCGCTGGAGCACGGCGTCCGGGATGTCGTACCCGCGCCGGGCGAGGAGCCGGACGACCTCGTCGTACAGGCTCGGCTCGTGCAGCGCCTTCTCCAGCTCGGCGTGGACGCGCGGGGCGCCGCGGTGCGGGACGAGCATGGACGCGGACTTCTCGCCGAGCAGGAACTCCAGGCGGCGGTACATCGCCGACTGGAAGCCGGAGCCCTCGCCGAGGGCACCGCGGTAGGAGTTGAACTGGGCGGGCGTGAGGCCCGCGAGCGGCGTCCAGGAGGCGTTCAGCGCCTCCAGCTCCCGCACCGAGCGCTTGAGCGCGTCGGTGGCCACCGGGATCCGGTCCTCGCGCAGGGCGCGGGCCGCGGTCTCCCACTCGTGGACGATGACGGTGAACCACAGCTCCATGACCTGGGTCGTGACCAGGAAGACCATCTCTCCGGGATCGTCGGAGAGGGTGTGCTGGAGGTGGGTGAGCACGTCCGCCTTGACGTAGTCCTCGTACGGCGTGCTGCCCTCGAAGTCCAGATTCGGGGCGTCGTGGGACATTTCTGTCTCCTGATGGCACTACGGGTAGCGGTCCGCCCTGCCGTTACCGGCACGGGGCCCCGGTCCCCAACGGCATCCTCCGCAATGCTCCCAGGAAACCGCAAGGCCCGCCCGTCGCGGGCCCTGCGGAGACGTCCGTCTAGCCGAGCACCTCGGCCGCCGTCGGGGAGGAGTCCGCCAGGAACTGCGTGCAGCGCTCGTACTCCTCCTTCTCGCCGATCGCCTGGGCGGCGCGGGCGAGGGCGTGCAGGGCGCGCAGGAAGCCGCGGTTGGGCTCGTGCTCCCAGGGCACCGGGCCGTGGCCCTTCCAGCCGCTGCGTCGCAGGGCGTCCAGGCCGCGGTGGTAGCCCGTACGGGCGTAGGCGTAGGACTCCACGACGCCGCCCCGCTCGTACGCCTCGTCGGCCAGGCGGGCCCAGGCCAGCGAGGACGTCGGGTACTTCGCGGCGACGTCGGTGGCGGAGGTGCCGCCCGCCAGCAGCTCGCGCGGCCCGGGGTCGTCGGGGAGGTGGGTCGGGGGCGGTCCCCCGAGGAGGTTCTCGTGAATGGCCATGGGGACAAGTCTGCGCCATGCCGGAGGCGGACGTGCGAGGGCCCGGCACCCCAGGGATGCCGGGCCCGTCGTACGCTTCGCGGCCGTTACTTGATCTTCTGGCCCGCCGAGCGCAGGTGACCGCAGGCCTCGACGACACGTGCGGCCATGCCGGCCTCGGCCAGCTTGCCCCAGGTGCGCGGGTCGTAGGTCTTCTTGTTGCCGACCTCGCCGTCGACCTTCAGGACGCCGTCGTAGTTGCGGAACATGTGGTCGGCGACCGGACGCGTGAAGGCGTACTGGGTGTCCGTGTCGATGTTCATCTTGACCACGCCGTTCTCCAGCGCGGTCGCGATCTCCTCGGCGGTGGAGCCGGAGCCGCCGTGGAAGACGAAGTTGAACGGCTTGCTGCCCGCGGGCTGCCCGTACTTGGCGGCGACGCCCTCGTTCAGCTCCTTCAGCAGCTCCGGGCGGAGCACGACGTTGCCCGGCTTGTACACGCCGTGCACGTTGCCGAAGGACGCGGCGAGCAGGTAGCGGCCCTTCTCGCCCAGGCCCAGCGCCTCGACGGTGCGGACCGCGTCGTCGACCGTGGTGTAGAGGGAGTCGTTGATCTCGTGGGAGACGCCGTCCTCCTCGCCGCCGGTCGGGGTGATCTCGACCTCGAGGATGATCTTGGCGGCGCGGGCGCGCTCCAGCAGCTCGGTGGCGATGGAGAGGTTGTCGGCCAGCGTCTCGGCCGAGCCGTCCCACATGTGCGACTGGAAGAGCGGGTCGCGGCCGGCCTTGACGCGCTCCTCGGACACCGCGAGCAGCGGACGCACGTAGGTGTCGAGCTTGTCCTTGGGACAGTGGTCCGTGTGCAGCGCGACGGTGACGTCGTACTTCTCGGCGACGATGTGCGCGAACTCGGCGAGGGCGACGGCGCCGGTCACCATGTCCTTGTTGTGCTGGCCGCCCAGGAACTCGGCGCCGCCGGTGGAGATCTGGACGATGCCGTCGCTCTCCGCCTCCGCGAAACCGCGCAGGGCCGCGTGCAGCGTCTGGGAAGAGGTCACGTTGATGGCCGGGTAGGCGAACTTTCCTGCCTTCGCCCGGTCCAGCATCTCGTTGTAGACCTCGGGAGTTGCGATGGGCATCTGTCCGCTCCTTGTATGTGCGGGTGGGCGTGTTGTTGCTTATGGCCCTGACCTAGGACTGGGGGCGACGTCATCGTCGGCCCCATCCTTCCAGACGAAACGGGAATACCCGAGCGGACCCCGGTCCCGTCTCGGCCCCTGGTCTCAGTCCAGGCCCAGCTCGTCCTTGGCGTAGGCGTACCGGTACGGCACTCCCGCGCCCTCCTGGATCTTCTCGGCGGCGCCCGTCGCCCGGTCGACGATCGTCGCCACGGCCACGACCTCGGCGCCGGCCTCGCGCACGGCCTCGACGGCGGTGAGCGGGGAGCCGCCGGTGGTGGAGGTGTCCTCGACGACGAGGACGCGGCGGCCCTTGATGTCCGGGCCCTCGACGCGGCGCTGCAGACCGTGCGCCTTGGCGGTCTTGCGGACGACGAACGCGTCCAGGCGCTTGCCGCGCACGGCGGCGGCGTGCAGCATGCTCGCGGCGACCGGGTCGGCGCCCATGGTCAGCCCGCCGACCGCGTCGAACTCGAGGTCGTCGGTCAGGTCCAGCAGCACCTGCCCGACCAGCGGCGCGGCCTCGCCGTCCAGGGTGATGCGGCGCAGGTCGACGTAGTAGTCGGCCTCCAGACCCGAGGAGAGGGTCACCTTGCCGTGCACCACGGCCTTGTCCTTGATCTGCTGCAGCAGCGCGCCGCGTACGTCCGTCATGTACGCCAGCTTAAAGGCGACGCCAGCTCCAGGTCGTCGTGGCCTCCAGCGGCTCCAGGGGCGTGACCAGGCGCGGGAGGGTGTTCAGGCCGTCGGGCGGCCCGGTCTGCGGCTCCACGCAGACGGCGGCCTCCTGCTCGTCGTAGACCACGGCCCACTGCTCGGGGCTGGTCACCCTCAGCTCCAGCCGGCCCGGCCAGGTCAGGGTCACGTCGACGCCGTCCGGCATGCCGAAGCAGTCGTCCCAGGGTCCCGGCTTCGGGTCGACGCGGTTGCCGGTGGGCAGGTGGTCGTCGCCGCGCTCCTCCTGCCAGGCGGCGTCGAAGGCGATCGCGACGTCCGTCCCGTCGAGGGTGCGGTGGAACCACGGGTGCCAGCCGATCTGCGCCGGGAAGGACGACTCGTACGTCTCCACGGACATGGTCAGCGTCAGGGCGTCCTCGGCGAGCGCGATCACCTGCGTGACGCGGCCGGAGTAGGGCCAGGGGTCGACGAGGTCGTACGTGATGACGGCCTCGTCGGCCGTGACGCGGGCGGTGCGCCAGGCGGCGTCGCGGGCGGTGCCGTGGATGGCGTGGGGCGGGGAGTTCAGCGGCATCTGGTGGACGGCCGCGCCGTCCCGGAAACGGCCCTCGCGGATCCGGCCGCACCAGGGGACCATCGGGAAGCAGCCGTAGCGCTCGCCCTGGCGGAGCAGCTCCGTGCCACCGACGCGGAGCCCGCCGATCCGCCCGCCGTTGCCCGGCAGCACGGTCGCCTCCGCGTCACCCGCGGTCAGCGTGATGGGTTCGTTGCTCACGTCACGACCCTACTGGCCCCGCGGGGGCGGGACGCCGGGGCGGGGCGGGTCGCGGGGCCCGGCGCCGGCGGGGCGCCTCCCAGGCCGTTCAGGCACGGGGGGAGGCACGACTGCCCGCAGCCGGGGCGGCCAGTGGTGCCGGCGGGCCGGGGAGAGCCGGCGCTCGCGGCGCGGGTCAGTGGCGTTTGCGCAGGGCCCTGCCGACCACGATCGCCGAGGCGACGGCCAGTGCCGCCGCCGGGGCCGCCCAGCGCAGGGGGGTGCCGGAGCCGTTCGACTGGGGGGCCGGGACGGGGGCGTAGCGGCCGCGGGGCGGGGCGTGGTCCACCTCCTCCGCGCTGCGGCCGATCATCGTGCGGCGCGCGTGCGCGGCCTCGGCGGGGGGTTCGGCGGCCTCGGGGCCGGCGGGGACCCGCGAGGCGTCCGGCGCCTCCCCGTCGGTCCCGGACACCGCCGCGTCGTCGTCCGCGTCGGGGTCCAGGGACGACGGGGGGATCTCGGTGTCGAAGACCGACGTGTGCCGCGGTTCCGTCTCCGCGGCCGTCGTGCCCAGGTTCTCCGCGAACCGGGTCATCAGGCGGGTGCTCGCCGAGGTCACCGACTCCTCCGGCAGTTCCGTGACCCGCCCGTCCGCCGTGGCCGTCCCGCTGAACGCCAGAGTGCTGCCGCCGTCGGCGTCCCGCACGTGCAGGACGAGCGCGAGCGTGACCGCGCCGGTGCCGCGCGACTCCGTGGCGTCGCCCTCCACGACGTACGCCCCGTCGTCGCGCACGGACAGGTGCAGCGAGCCCCGGTAGGTGATGGAGTGACTGCCGATGCGCACCTTCAGCCGTCCCGCGACGGGCTCGGCGCCGGCGTCCTGCTGGAGCCCCGGGATCGCCCGGGCGACCCTCACGGGGTCGGCCAGCACGTCCCTGAGCCGCTCGGCCGGAACCGGAACGAACACCTCATGCTCCATGTCAGCGCAGCCTACCCAGCAGGCGCCCGGCGCACCCCCCGTCGGCGGAAAAGACTCACCCGCCGCCCGCGGCGCCCCCCGGCGTCACGAGTCCCGTCTCGTACGCCACCACCACCGCCTGGGCCCGGCTGGTCAGGCCCAGCTTGGCCATCGTGCGGTTGAGGTGGGTCTTCACCGTGGCCTCGCTGATGAACAGCCGGTCGGCGGCCTCGGCGTTGCTCAGGCCGCGGGCCACCAGCCGCAGGACCTCGGCCTCCCGGCCCGTCAGCGGCGACAGCTCGGGCGGCGGTCCGGCGTCCGGGGGCTCCGGCGTCCGCGTGAACGCCTCCACCAGGCGCCGGGTGACCGCGGGGGCGAACAGGGCGTCCCCGCCGTGCACCGCGGTGACCGCGGCCAGCAGCCGTTCGGGACCGGCGTCCTTGAGCAGGAACCCGCAGGCCCCGGCGCGCAGCGCGCCGTACACGTACTCGTCGAGGTCGAAGGTGGTCAGGACGAGGACGCGCGGCGCGGGGTCCACCGCCTCGGCGAGGATCCGCTCGGTGGCCTGGATGCCGGTCATGCCGGGCATGCGGATGTCCATCAGGACGACGTCCGGCCGGGTGCGCGCGGCCAGCGCCACCGCCTCGGCCCCGTCGGACGCCTCGCCGACGACCTCCATGCCGGGGGCGGCCCGCAGCAGCGCGGCCAGCCCGCTGCGGACGAGGAACTGGTCGTCGACGACCAGCAGCCTGATGGGACGGTCCGCCGTGCGGTCGTCGGGGCGGTCTGTCGCGCGGTCGGTCGGGCGGTCTGCGTCGGTCATTCCCGGACGGCGTCTCCCCGGCGTGCGGTCTGTACCGGCGTCGGCAGGGTCAGGCGCACGCCGAATCCCCCCTCGCTGCGCGGGCCGACGACGATCGTCCCGCCGTAGAGCTTGGCCCGCTCGCGCATGCCTATCAAGCCATGACCGCCGCGCTCGCGGATTGTGTCCGAATCCACCCCCTCCCGCGGGGCGCCGCCGGTGCCGTCGTCGGTCACCGACACCGTCACCTCGCCCGCGCGGTAGGCGAGTTCGACGGCGGCGTGCGCGCCGGGCGCATGCTTGAGGACGTTGGTCAGGGCCTCCTGGACCACCCGGTACACGCACAGCTGCACTCCGGGCGGCAGCGGGCGCGGCTCGCCGGTGACGCGCAGGGCGACGCCGACGCCACCGGTGCGCACCCGGGTGACCATCTCGTCCAGCTGGTCGAGCCCCGGCGCCGGGGCGCCGTCCGCCCCTTGGACGCCATCGGCGCGCAACAGGCCGAGCATGCGGCGCAGTTCGGCGAGGGCCTCGCCGCTCGCACCCTCGACGGCGTCCAGGGCGGTGCGGGCGGTGGGGGCGTCGGAGTGGAAGACGAACCGGGCGAGCCCGGCCTGGACGTTGATGACGGCGATGTGGTGGGCGACCACGTCGTGCAGCTCGCGGGCGATCCGCACCCGCTCCTCGGCCACCTCGCGCCGGGCCCGTTCGGCCTGTTCGGCGCGGAGCTGCCGGGTGAGTTCGCCGGTCCGGCGGGCGACGTACCCGAACCGCCACAGGACGAGCGGGAAGCCGACGGCCTGGCCGACGACGGACGCCATGGCCGCGGCGTCGTTGACGATCCCCGCACCGGTCCAGACACCGGCGAGCAGGGCGGCCGAGGCGGCGGCGACACGGGTGGGGCACAGGGAGGCCACGGTGTAGACGGCGAGCATGGGGCCGAAGGAGCCGACCACGGGCCACTGGCCGAGGGCGATGTAGACCGCCCAGCAGCCGTGCGAGAAGAGACAGACGGTGACGGGGGCGCGGGTGCGCAGGGCGAGCGGCAGACACACCAGGGCGACGAGCGTCCAGTCGAGCGGGCCGAGCGCGGGCCACCCCTGGGCGACGGCCTCGGTGCCGAGCAGGACGGCCACGGTCGTCAGCGCCGCGGCGATCAGGCCGTCGGCCGCCAGGGGGTGCAGGCGCATTGCCGCAGGGTAAGTCCGCTCGCCGGGCGGCGGCGTCATCCTTTCGCCGTACCGCGGAAGTTGCAGGAACCACGCGTCTACCGCGCCGGGTGGGCCCCGGTATCCACCCTCCGCGGGATTCGGGGGCGGGCGGGGCGGCCGTAGGTTCTCGGTGCGAACGATCCGCAGGGGGGAACGGCGGCCCGTCCCGGCCCGGGGGAGGGCCCGGGCCGCCGCGCGGAGACCGTACGGAGGGGGCCTGGACGAAGGGGGCCCGGCGGGCTCAGTACCGCGGATGCACCAGCGTGGACGGCGGCAGGCCGGGCACGCGCGTGCGGGCGGCGGACCGGGCGGCCTCGGCCAGGGACCGCTCGGTGAGGGTGTGCGGGCGGGGAGCCGCCGGGTCGAGGCGCAGACCGGGGGGTGTGCGGGCGGCGAGGACGAAGCCCCAGTCCCGCGGGGCGCGGGAGGTGCCGGCCGCCCGGTCGGGGCCCGCGGTGAAGCCGGTGTCGCGACCGCCGACGCGGTAGGCGACGGTCCGCAGTCCGGCCGCGCGCAGCGTCGCGTCCACCGTCCAGAACGACTCGGGCCGCGAGGAGACCGGTCCGGCGTGCACGGCCAGCCGTCCGTCCGGCGCGAGCACCCGCCGCAGCAGGCCGTAGAACTCCTGCGAGTACAGCTTGGTGCTGGCCGTGATGCCCGGGTCGGGCAGGTCGGAGATCACCACGTCGTACGTGGCGGTGGGCGTCGAGCGCAGCCGGTGGAAGGCGTCCGCGGCGGTGACGTGCAGGCGCGGATCGCCGTAGGCGTGCTCGTTCAGCGTGGACAGGCCGGGGTCGTGCCGGGCCAGCCGGGCGAGGCCCGGGTCGATTTCCACGAGGTCGACGCGGCGCACGTCCGGGTGGCGCAGCACCTCCCGCGCGGCGAGGCCGTCGCCGCCGCCGAGGATCAGCACGCGCGCGTGTCGTCCGGTCATGGCCGGGTGCACCAGGGCCTCGTGGTAGCGGCGCTCGTCGCTGCCGCTGACGCGCAGCCGGCCGTCCAGGAAGAGGTGGAGGGACCGTCCGTCGGAGCCGCCGGTGAGGACCACCTCCTGCACGTCGGTGCGGACGGCCACGCGGACGTCCTGGCCGTAGACGGCGTGCCGGGCGGCGCGTTCGAAGTCGTCGGAGAGGACGGTCGCCGAGGCGAGGACGGCGAGCACGAGGACGTTGGCGACCACCAGCAGCCAGCGGGACCGGCGGGTCAGGTCCCGCCCGAACAGGCCGAGGACCAGGGCCGCGCCGACGGCCGCGTTGACCGTGCCGGTCACCAGCGCGCCGGTGAGCTGGCCGAGGAAGGGCAGCAGGACGAAGGGGAAGGCGAGGCCGCCGACGAGGGCGCCGACGTAGTCCGCGGCGAACAGGTCGGCGACGGCGCCGCCCGCGTCCTGGCGGCGGATGCGCTGGATCAGCTCCATCAGCAGCGGCACCTCGGCGCCGATCAGCAGGCCGATGGCGAGCGAGAAGGCGACCAGGAGGACGCGCGGGCCGTCGGACCACAGGCCGCCCCAGCCACCGGTCCAGGCGAAGACGGCGTACAGCGCCATGGCGCTGGAGCCGCCGACGAGGGCGAGGACGGCCTCGACCGCGCCGAATCCGGCCGCCGCGAACCGGCGCAGCCGCTTGGCGGCGAGCGAGCCGATGCCCATGGCGAAGACCATGACGGACAGGACGACGGACGCCTGGGTGACCGAGTCGCCGATCAGGTAGGAGGCGAGGGCGACCAGTTCGAGTTCGTACACGAGTCCGCAGGCCGCGCAGACGAAGACGCCCGCGAGGACGAGGAACCGCCCGGTGCCGGGCCGGACGGGCAGCCGGACCGTGTTCCCTGCTCTCCCGGGGCCCGTCGGTCCCGGTCCGTCCGGCTCGCCGGGACCGGCGCCGCGGCCGTCCGGACCGCCCGGACTGCCCGAGCCGGACGGGCTGCCCGAGCCACCGGGGCCATCAGGGCCGTCCGGGCCGTCGAGGCCGTCCGGGCCGATCCGGGTGCCCGGCCCGGCCACGCCGACCCGGGACGGCGGGGAGCCGGGCGGAGCGGGAGCGTGCGGTTCGATCACGCAGTGACGTTACGTCACTCCCCGGCTGCGTCTCGTCACCCACACGTGTGAAACTCGTGTCGCCCGGGGCCCCACAGGTTTATCGGTGTCACGCCCCGGACGTACTCAGCTCCCGCGCCGGCACCCGGGCACCGACCCGGGTCCGGGTCGCCACCAGCTGGCCGTCCTGCGGATAGGCGTGCCACGTACGCCAGTGCACCTGCCCCTCGTGCCGGTGCGCGAGCAGCGCGGTGAAGGCGTGCGGGCTGCCCGGGAAGACGCCCGCCAGCCCGTGCGGATGGTCGGCGACCAGGGCGAGCAGCTCCTGGGCCCGGCCCGCGAAGGAGCCCGGCGTGAGCAGCTCCACGCGGGCGGCGAACTCGTACTCCCAGTCGCCCACCCGCTTGGCCACGCCCAGCGGGAGGGGGGTGCTGCTGCCCGGGATGCACGCGACCGTCTCCGAACACGTGCCCCGCGCCTCCTCCAGCAGGACTTGGTGGGAGGCGCCGAGGAGCCTCAGCTGGAGCTTTGCCCCCGTCAGCTCGATGTCGAGGCTGGCCAGCGCGGGCAGCGGTTCGCGCCCGAGGGCCCAGGCCAGGTCGGCGGCGCGGGTGTCGGTGTAGGCGGTGTTCAGGGTCGTGAGCATGGATCGGCTCCGCAAGCACACAAGGAGAGGAAGGTGTGGGCCGACGCACCCCGGTCATTGTCGGGGAGGCGGCCCGGGCAGCCCGTTCGGCCGGTCTGGCGGGAGTCAACAAGTCGTCCCGGGAGCTGCGTTGACGAGGGAGAGGCAATCATGAACCGTGGCGGCACCACAGCGTTTTTACCCAACTTCGTGGTGTTTCCATCCCTCGGGGGGTACACAGCTCAACTGTTCAACCAAGGCGCGCGCCCGGCCCGCTCGACGTGCGCCGGTGTGTGTGAGCGCCCGCCGGGCGCGATACCCGGCGGGCGCTCTCGTGGGGGCCGGGGCCCGGACCCAGGTGCGGGCTCCCCGGAGCGGATGCGGTTCCCCCTGGCAGGAGCTCAGCTGCCCCGTGTCAGCTGCCTCCACCGCATCCGCCGCCCCCTCCCCCGCAGGACGACCCGCCTCCGCAGGACGAGCCGCCTCCGCAGGACGAACCGCTGCCGCAGGAGTGGCCTCCGTGGTGGTGCCCGCCCGAGGACGAGCCCCCGTCTCCCCCGCCGGCCCACCAGCTGTTGTTGCTGCTGCTGTAGCTTCCGCGCGACCGCGAACCCCGGCCGCCGCGCGCCCGCCCGGCGGTGGGACCGCTCCGCGCGCCCGAGGCGATCGCGGCGACGACGATCACAGCGACGATGACGACCAGGATGATGCCGAAGACCATGGCGTCACCCTCCTTCCGATTCCTCCGGGCTCGCGCCCGGAAGTTCCCCCGAAGCAACCCCCCGTCGGGCGCCCCGCTTTCCTGAAGCTCGTTGATGCTCGTTGCGTGATCGGGGGATGCCCTCACCCGCCGCGCCCCAAAGCAGAGTTGAGGAACTCCAGAGGTTCGGCGCAGGATGGCGGCCATGACCTCCAGCGCACGCCCCTTCCTCAACCGCCGGCTCGCCGAGTTCGGGACCACGGTCTTCGCCGAGATGTCCGCCCTGGCCGTGAAGACCGGGGCGATCAACCTGGGCCAGGGTTTCCCCGACACCGACGGCCCCGAGGAGATCCGGGAGGCGGCGGTACGGGCCCTGCGCGACGGGCGCGGCAACCAGTACCCGCCGGGCCCGGGCGTCCCCGAGCTGCGGACCGCCGTCGCCGCCCACCAGCAGCGGCGGTACGGCCTGTCCTACGACCCGGACACCGAGGTCCTGGTCACCGCCGGTGCCACCGAGGCCATCGCCGCCTCACTGCTGGCCCTGCTGGAACCCGGCGACGAGGTCATCGCGCTCGAGCCGTACTACGACTCGTACGCCGCCTGCATCGCCATGGCGGGCGGCACGCGGGTGCCGGTGACGCTGCGCCCGCACGAGGGCACGTTCCGCCTCGACCTGGACGAGCTGCGCGACGCGGTGACCGACCGCACCCGGCTGCTGCTGCTCAACACCCCGCACAACCCGACGGGCACCGTCCTGACCCGCGCGGAGCTCGCGGCGATCGCCGAGCTGGCCGTGGAGCGGGACCTGCTGGTCGTCACGGACGAGGTGTACGAGCACCTCGTGTTCGACTCCGCCGAGCACATCCCGCTGGCGTCCTTCCCGGGGATGCGCGAGCGCACGGTGACGATCAGCTCGGCCGGCAAGACGTTCTCGTTCACCGGCTGGAAGGTCGGCTGGATCACCGCCCCGCCCGCCCTGGTCACCGCGGTCCGCTCGGCCAAGCAGTACCTGACCTACGTGGCCTCGGGCCCCTTCCAGTACGCCGTCGCCGAGGCCCTCGCGCTGCCCGACTCCTACTTCGCGGACTTCCGCGCGGACCTGCGGGCCAAGCGGGACGTCCTCGCCGCCGGCCTCGAGGAGGCGGGCTTCGGCGTCTACCGCCCCGCCGGGACGTACTTCGTCACCACCGACATCCGGCCCCTCGGCGAGAGCGACGGCTTCGCCTTCTGCCGCGGCCTGCCGGAACGCGCGGGCGTCGTCGCCATCCCCAACGCGGTCTTCTACGACCACCGGGAGGAGGGCGCCCCCTTCGTCAGGTTCGCGTTCTGCAAGCAGACGCCGGTCCTGGAGGAGGCCGTACGGCGGCTGAAGACGCTGCGGGGCTGACGAGGCCCCGGGGGGAACGGCGAGAGCCCGGCCCCGGCACGCGGCCCCTGACGGCGGCCGGTGCCCTGGCCGGGCTCCCCTGTACGCGGGGTGCGGACTACTCGCCGCCCTCGTCGTCGCCCTCGGCCTTCTCGACGCCGTCGGCCTTCTCCGCGCCGTCGACCTCCTTCTCCAGGCCGAGCTGCTCCACCAGCCAGCGGTCGAACTCGATGGCGGCGCGCACCCAGCTGACCGTCGAGGAGACGAAGTGCTCCAGGCTGACGCCCATGCCGATCAGCATCTGCGCCTCGCCGATCAGGCGGACGGTGCCGTCGTCGTGGGTGTGGGAGTACACCTTGGGCCACAGGGTGCGCCGGTTCCAGTCGTCGAGCGACTCCAGCAGCTGCGGCTTGTCGTCGATCTTGTGGGGCCGGTCGTAGAACGTCCGGACCGAGAAGATCTGCTGGTCGCCCTCGCCACGGAACATGAAGTACGTACGGAACTGCTCCCACGGCGCCGCGAGGTCACCCTCGTCGTCGACGACATACTTGAGCTCCATCTGTTCGAGGAGCTGCTTCACGAGGTCCTGATCCGGGACGACGGGGCCCGCCGGTCCTTGGGGCTGCGGCTCGGGCTGGCCCCCGAAGTTCGGAATCGAGGACGGGTCGATGCTCACCGTGTTTTTCCCTTCGTACGGATCACACCATCCTCCCCCATGCGGGGAGGGGCGTGGCAAGCCCGCCGTGATCCTGTCAGCCGTGGGCTGACAGGATCCGGCCGGTCGGGTGGACGGCCCCCGCGTCCGGGCGTCCGGGGCTACAGCGTCTTGCCGCTCGCCGGGCCCACGATCAGGTCGTCGCCGAAGCGGTCCACCCGGACCCGGTCGCCGTCCTTGATCTCGCCGGAGAGGATCTCCCGGGCGAGCCGGTCGCCGATCGCGGTCTGGACGAGGCGGCGCAGCGGGCGGGCGCCGTAGGCCGGGTCCATGCCCTCGTCGGCGAGCCAGGCCAGGGCGTCGTCGGTGACCTCCAGGGTGAGGCGGCGCTCGGCGAGGCGCCGGGCGAGCGCGTCGATCTGGAGCCGTGCGATCCGGCTCAGCTCGTCCTTGCTCAGGGCCGAGAAGACCACGAGGTCGTCGAGCCGGTTGAGGAACTCCGGCTTGAACGACGCCCGGACCACCTCGAGGACCTGCTCCTTCTTCTCCGCCTCGCCGGTCAGCGGATCGACCAGGTACTGGCTGCCCAGGTTGGACGTCAGCACCAGGATGGTGTTGCGGAAGTCGACGGTGCGGCCCTGCCCGTCGGTGAGCCGCCCGTCGTCCAGCACCTGGAGCAGGATGTCGAAGACCTCGGGGTGCGCCTTCTCCACCTCGTCGAGCAGCACGACGGTGTACGGCCGCCGCCGCACGGCCTCGGTGAGCTGACCGCCCTCCTCGTACCCGACGTATCCGGGCGGGGCGCCGACCAGCCGGGCGACGCTGTGCTTCTCGCTGTACTCGCTCATGTCGATGCGGACCATGGCCCGCTCGTCGTCGAAGAGGAAGTCGGCGAGCGCCTTGGCCAGCTCGGTCTTGCCGACGCCGGTGGGGCCGAGGAAGAGGAACGACCCGGTCGGCCGGTCCGGGTCGGCGATCCCGGCCCTGCTCCTGCGCACGGCGTCGGAGACGGCCCGCACGGCCTCGGTCTGCCCGATCAGCCGCTTGCCGAGCTCGTCCTCCATGCGCAGCAGCTTCTGCGTCTCGCCCTCCAGCAGGCGCCCGGCGGGGATGCCGGTCCAGGAGGCGACGACGTCGGCGATGTCGTCGGCGCCGACCTCCTCCTTGACCATGGTGTCCCTGGCCACCTCTTCCTCGGCCTCGGAGGCGGCCTCCAGGTCACGCTCCAGGCCCGGGATCTCGCCGTAGAGGAGCTTGGAGGCGGTGTCGAAGTCGCCGTCGCGCTGGGCGCGTTCGGCCTGGCCGCGCAGCTCGTCGAGCTTCTCCTTCAGCTCGCCGACCCGGTTGAGGGACTGCTTCTCCTTCTCCCAGCGTGCGGTGAGGCCGCGCAGCTCCTCCTCCTTGTCGGCGAGGTCGCGCCGCAGCCGCTCCAGGCGTTCGAGCGAGGCGGCGTCGGTCTCCTTGCCGATCGCCAGCTCCTCCATCTTCAGCCGGTCGACGGCACGCTGGAGTTCGTCGATCTCGACGGGCGACGAGTCGATCTCCATACGCAGCCGGGACGCGGCCTCGTCGACGAGGTCGATGGCCTTGTCGGGCAGGAAACGGGAGGTGATGTACCGGTCGGACAGCGTCGCGGCGGCCACCAGCGCGCTGTCCGCGATCTGCACCTTGTGGTGCGCCTCGTACCGCCCCTTGAGCCCGCGCAGGATCGCGATGGAGTCCTCGACGGTCGGTTCGGCGACCAGCACCTGCTGGAAGCGCCGCTCCAGGGCGGGGTCCTTCTCGATCCGCTCCCGGTACTCGTCGAGGGTCGTGGCGCCCACCATCCGCAGCTCACCGCGCGCGAGCATCGGCTTGAGCATGTTCCCGGCGTCCATGGCGGAATCCCCGCCGGCACCGGCCCCGACCACGGTGTGCAGCTCGTCGATGAAGGTGATGATCTGGCCCTCGGAGTCCTTGATCTCCGCGAGCACGGTCTTCAGCCGCTCCTCGAACTCGCCCCGGTACTTGGCCCCGGCCACCATCGCCCCGAGGTCCAGCGCGACCAGCCGCTTCCCCTTCAGCGACTCGGGCACGTCCCCCTTGACGATCCGCTGGGCGAGCCCCTCCACGACGGCGGTCTTGCCGACGCCGGGCTCGCCGATGAGGACGGGGTTGTTCTTGGTCCGGCGGGACAGCACCTGCACGACCCGCCGGATCTCCTGGTCCCGCCCGATGACGGGGTCGAGCTTGCCCTCGCGCGCGGCGGCGGTGAAGTCGGTGCCGAACTTCTCCAGCGCCTTGTACTGGCCCTCGGGATCGGCGGTGGTCACGCGGCGCCCTCCCCTCGCCTTGCGGAAGGCCTCCTGCAGCTTCTTCGCACTGGCGCCCTGTCCCTCCAGTACCTCACCGGCCGCGCCGCCCTTCGCGGCGATGCCGAGGAGCAGGTGCTCGGTGGAGAGGTACTCGTCCCCGAGCTCCTTGGCGCGGGCCTGGGCGTCGGCGACCACGGCGAGCATCTCACGGCCCGGCTGCGGGGGCGCGACCGTCGATCCGGTGACGCTGGGCAGCCCGGCGAGGATGCGCTCGGCGCCGGAACGCACGGCCGCGAGGTCGGCCTCGACCGCGGCGAGCAGGTCGGTGATGTTCTCGTTGTCCTGGCCCTGGAGCAGAGCCAGCAGCAGGTGGGCGGGGGTGAGGTCGGGGTGCCCCTCGGTCACGGCCCGGTTGCTGGCCGCGTTGATCGCGTCCCGGCTCCGGTTGGTCAGCTCGGCGTCCACGTTCTGGTGTCCCTCCTTGCGGTGCTGACTCGGTCGGCGTGCACAAAGTTGAGTCTAGTCCACTCAAGGAGCAAACGCGGCGAGGCTGCGCCCCGGGAGGGCCGGGGAAGCGCCGAGGGAGCCCTTTCAGCCAGCCGAAGAATCCACCGAGACCCCGAAATATCCACACATACGACAGCGGCGTCACCGTGTTCAGGTCACGGTGACGCCGCTGCCGGGGGGAAGCACCTGAGCGATCTGTTACGACGGGGGAATCGCGTCAGGCACTGCGGGGGGTGGCCGAGATGGTCCTCACTTCGGAGACCTCCGGCTGCTCGAGCCGGTGGTCCCGCTGATCCAGGTTCACAAAAATCATTCCGTACCGGACGGCACACCGCACGGGCTGCGGCGCCCCCCGAGGCCGCCGCAGGCACCGGTACGCCCGCACGTCGCCGTCCTCGTCCAGCGTGACGACGACCGGTTCACCGAAGACGGTCACCATCAGCGAGTCACCGGCATGCGGGATCGCGGTGAGCAGATCGATGAAGTGCCAGCCGGATCGGTAGGCGGTGGCCATTTCACGACGGAAGGAGCGGTCGTCAGGTGGAGTCGTCATGTCAAGACCACACACTGTCGTCTGTGAGAGCTTCTCCGTCCGCGCCGCCGGGCGTAGCAGTCACCGTCGTAAGGGACCAGACGCTGTCCGCTCGGGAGTCACCCTTCGCCACGGAGAGGCCACTCAGAGTTCCGAAGGCCACAACGGCGGAGAAGGCGGCGACAAGCACCGAGCGAAGCATTCTCTTAGACATAGCCAGCTTCGTCCTCACTTGAAGGTCTCCTCTTCCCCCGTCGGATAAGACGATGGCTCATATAGGCACGTCATGGCCACACAATCGGTGCATCATGTTCCTGCACGTTCAGGACCCTGGGGGGTGGAGATTTGACAACAAATCAGACCAAAGCGACACATCCCCATGCAGTTACTGAACTGTGTGAGGACGGGGCACGCCTCTATGCGAACGCCCTGCGCACGGGACGTATCGCCCGCGGCGAAGCAGATCCCGTCCCCTGCCTGATGGAGTTCGCTCTCCTGCACCCGGACCCCGACGACGCCAGCTGGCTCCTCCCCGTGCCTCCGGCAGTCGCCCTCGCACGGCGACTGAATCCCATCGAGCACGAGATATCCGAGCGCCGGAGAACCTCGATCGAGTTGGCCGCGGCCTTCGAGCCCTTCATGGCCCTCAGCGCGCAGGGGGCGGCGCCGACCCACTCGATCACCGTGCTGGAAGGGCTCGACCGCATCAACGCAGCCCTCGACCTGGCAACGGACCAGTGCGTGGTCGAGATGCTCACGGTCCAGCCGAGCGCCCGCCATCCCGAACGCAGGCTCATCGAGGGGCTGGAACGCGACAGAACGCTGATCGAGCGTGGCGTGCGGATCCGAACCCTCTACCAGCACACTGCACGGTACAGCCCCGAGCGCATGGCCTACGTGGACCAGTTCCCGAACGGGAAGGCCGAGTACCGCACCATCGACGAGCTCGTCGAGCGGCTCATCATCTGCGACGAGACCGTGGCCTTCATCCCCATCAGCGACGACCGGCAGGTCGCCCTGGAGATTCGGCACCCGGGGCTGGTCCGCTATCTGATCAAGGTGTTCGAGTTCATCTGGGGGCGAGCCGTACCCCTCACCGCCGGCGCCCCCTATGAGACTGCGCCTGACGGCATCACCGACATTCAGCACTCCATCGCCAAGCTCTTGGTGGAGGGCCACGTCGACGAGGCCATCGCCCGCCGCCTGGGCATGAACGTCCGCACCTGCCGGGCGCACATCGCCAAACTGGCCTCCGCCCTCGGAAGTGGAAGTCGCGCTCAGCTCGGCTACCTCATCGCTCAGTCGGGAATCCTGGAACAGGGGGACCGCGACGTCACCTTCGGGGGCGGCCCCTGATGAGCGAGACTGGCGAGCACGCGGCGAACCCCGCCGAGACGCACCCGGAACACGGCCCGGACGAACTCTGCGCCGTGGGGACGGCCCTGTACACGCAGGCACTGCGTGAGGGCCTGGTGTCCGCATCGGAGGCTGCCGCGGCACCTTGCCTGACGGCCCACGGACTGCTGCAGCCTTCTGTCGGCGAACCCGACTGGCTGGAGCCGGTCGCTCCGGCCGTCGCCCTGCACCGGATGCTGGACGCTTCGGCACAGCGTGTCGCCGAGGAAAGACGCCGAGAAGCCCGGTTGTCCGCAATGTTCGAACCGCTCATGCAGGTGGATGGCCGCCGCACCCCCGGCGCCGACGCCGGAGCCGTGCGTGTCCTCAGCGGCATCCCCCAGATCAACCAGGCCATCAGCGATGCCATGACGGACGCCACGGACGAATTGCTGTGCATCCAGCCCAACGCCCACTACAGCGACCGACGCGGGCAACTGTCCCAGGACCTGTCGCTGCGTCGCGATCAGGCCATGCTCGACCGCGGTGGGCGTATCCGCACCCTCTACCAGCACACACAGCGGCACCTGCCACTGGTCCAGGCCCGCTACGAGCAACTGCGCGGAGACGCGGAGGCCCGCTCACTGGACGAGGTGACCGACCGCCTCATCGTCATCGACCGCCGGGTCGCATTCATTCCCGCGGACGGCGAGGCCACGCTGGCCCTGGAGGTACATCACCCCGCGCTCATCTCCTACTTCGTGACCACCTTCGACCGCCTCTGGCGGCTGGCCACGCCCATGCACCCGGAGGCGGCCCAACGCCCGTCTCTCAACGGCATCACACCGCGTCAGCGCACCATCGCGTCTCTCCTCGTCGAAGGTCACACCGACGCGGACATCGCTGACCGGCTCGGCATGAACGTGCGCACCGCCCGCGTCCACATCGCCAAACTCGCCGCCACCCTTGGCAGCGAAAGCCGGGCACAACTCGGCTACCTGATAGCCGAATCAGGCATCCTGAGACATACGGACGGTGGCCAGTGACCGGCAGTGAGAGCCGCGCTCAGCTCGGGTTTCTCATCGGACGGTCCGGGATTCTCGACCAGGAACGCTGACCGACGGGGCGCCGTCCAGGCCGGCCTGGGCTATGCGGACGCCCAGTTGTGTGCGGCTGGCCGCGCCCAGGGTCTCCGAGAGGCGGGCGATGTGCGCGCGGGCCGTGCGGACGCTGATGCCGAGGCGCTCCGCGATCACCGCGTCCTGGTGGCCCTCCGCCAGCAGCGCCGCGATGGACTGCTCGCGGTGGGAGATGCCCTCGATGCCCGTGTCGGGCAGCGGGGCCGTCAGCGGGATCGCCAGGCGCCACAGGCGCTCGAAGACCGTCACCAGGTAGGCCACCAGCGCGGGGTGACGCAGCTCCAGGGCCATCGTGCGGTCGGTGTTGGCGGGGATGAAGGCGACGGTGCGGTCGAACAGGATGAGCCGGTCGACGACCTCGTCCAGCGTGCGGGCCTCCACCGCGTCGCCCATCAGCTCCAGGTAGTTGAGCAGCCCCTGCCCGTGCCGGGCGACGTGCGTGTACAGGTCCCGCATCCGCACCCCGCGCCCGCGCAGCGCCAGCGCCCGGTGCAGCCCCTCCGACAGCTCGGGCTCACGCCGGATGCCGCCCGGCTGGACGGTGAGCACCTCCGTGGTGCACGCCTCCGTCGCCTCGTCCATCGCGGCCTGGATGCGGGCCAGCCCGTCCAGTACCCGGATCGCCGTGCCCTCCGTGCCCGCCGACGCCTGGAGGTGCCGGCCGAGACCCGCGTACCGCTCGAAGGCCTCCACCGCCGAACCCACCCGCCGCTGACTGGCCTTCACCTCGTCGTAGGCCCCGCGCAGCAGCCGGGTCATGACCTCCTGCGGGGAGGTCGGCACCAGCCAGTCCATGTCGTCGGGGTCGGGATGCAGCAGGGCCAGCTCCAGCAGGCAGGGCACCGGCTCCGCGTCCAGGCGCGGCACCCGGCCGCGCCGTACGGCCCGGGAGTACACGCGGTCCCCGGCCGCGCACAGCCGGTCGGCACCGTGCGGGTGCTCCTGAGCCACGTGCCCGGCCATCGCCCATCCCACCCCCGGTTCCGGCTCTTTCCGCAGCGCAACTATGCGCGGCCGGGACCGGGTCCGCAACACGGCTCCGCGTCGGACGGCGGCCGGAAACCGCCGGTTCGCCCCGCGATGCCCGGGCGGCGGGCGGCGGCTACTTCAGCCCGATCTCCGCGCAGTCCGCAGCGAACTTCGCCGTGCAGATGTCGGAGACCTTGTAGAAGCCGTCCGCCACGACGGTGTCCTTGATGTTGGACTTCGTCAGGGCGACGACGGGCACCAGCTGCGCCGGGATGCCCTGGTGGCTGGGGCTGTCGACCTTGTCGCGGGTGAGCGCGTCGAACTGGATGTCCCGGCCCTGGATGTGCGCCACGACCATCTCCGCGGCGTTCTCGGCCTCCTGCGGGTAGGACTTGTAGACGCTCATGTACTGCTCGCCGGCGACGATCCGCTGGACCGCCGACAGCTCCGCGTCCTGGCCGGTGATCGGCGGCAGCTCGGTGACGCCCGCGGCCTCCAGGGCCTTGATGACACCGCCCGCCATGCCGTCGTTGGCCGAGTAGACGCCGGCGATGTCGTCCTTGCCGATCGACTCGATCGCCTCGGCCATGTTCGCCTCGGCGTTCACCGGCTTCCAGTCCTTGGTGTCGAAGGACTGGGCGATCGTCACCTTGCCGTTCAGCTCCGACATCGCACCGGCCTTGAACTGCTTGGCGTTCGGGTCGGTCGGCGAGCCGTTCATCATGACGATCTTCGCCGAGTTGTCGGCGTCGCCGAGCGCCTCGAGGAGGGAGCGCCCCTGGACCTCGCCGACGAGTTCGTTGTCGAAGGAGATGTAGGCGTCGATCGGCCCCTCGGCCAGCCGGTCGTAGGCGATGACCGGGATGCCGGCGTCCTTGGCCTTCTGCACGCTCGACGCGATGGACTTCGCGTCCACGGCGTCCAGGACGATCGCGTCGACCTTGTCGTCGATCATCTTCTCCATCTGCGTGGCCTGCTTGGACGCGCTCGAACCCGCGTTGGCGTAGGCGACCTTGCCCTCGTTGCGCGTCAGGGACGCGATCTTCTTCTCGAAGTACGGGTGGTCGAACTGCTCGTAGCGCGTGTTCTCCGTCTCCGGAAGAAGCAGACCCACCGTGATGTCGTTGCCCTTGGTCGGGCTCGCGCCGTCGCTGCTCTCCGAGGCGCCCAGCACTCCGCAGCCGGCCAGCGAAACGGTCATCGTGGACGCTGCCACGGGTATGGCGATACGACGGATGCAGGAGCTCACTTCTGGTGCCTTCCGGACGCGGGGGCCGCATTGCAACCCAGGTGACTGAAAAGCCAACGCGTCGGCGCCCCCACCGTCAAGCGGAACCACTTAACGAGATGGCAACACCACGCTCCGCAGCCGACGTGGAGACGGAGCGGAACCGGCTCCCGAGGCCCTTCACACCGCTGCCACGCGACGGGCACACGAAGGGGCCCGGAGGTTCGGACGAACCTCCGGGCCCCTCGCGGAAACCTTCACTCACCGCCGGTGCCACCGGCGGTCGCACCGTCAGTCCGGGGACTGCTGCTGCCGCTTGGGCCGCCACACCACCAGGGCGCTGGTCTGCTGGACCTCCTGGTAGGGCACCAGATCGCGGCGGTACGAGGCGTGCACCGCCGCCTCCCGCTGCCGCATCGCCGTGGCCGCGCCCTCCAGTGCGTCCGACAGCTCCGCTATGCGGGACTGGAGCGCGGCGACCTGGTTCTCCAGTTCGATGATGCGCTTGATTCCGGCCAGGTTGATGCCCTCGTCCTGCGACAACTGCTGCACCTGACGGAGCAGTTCGATGTCACGGGCCGAATAGCGCCGGCCGCGTCCGGCCGTGCGGTCCGGGGAGACCAGGCCGAGGCGGTCGTACTGACGCAGGGTCTGCGGGTGCAGACCGGAGAGCTGGGCCGCCACCGAGATGACGTAGACCGGGGTGTCCTCGGTCAGTTCATACGGATTGCGTCGACGACCGTCCATCCCCATCAAGCTCCCTTCGCGGCCTGGAACAGCTCCGCCCGCGGATCCTCGTCCGCGGTCGCCTCGCGATACGCCTCGAGCGCGTCACGAGCCTTCCCCGACAGGTCCTTCGGGACACTCACCTCGACGGTGACCAGGAGGTCGCCGCGGGTGCCGTCCTTGCGCACCGCGCCCTTGCCGCGGGCGCGCATGGTGCGCCCGTTGGGCGTGCCCGCCGGCAGCTTCAGGGTGACGGGGGGTCCGCCCAGGGTCGGGACGCGGACCTCGCCGCCGAGCGCCGCCTCGGCGTAGGTGACCGGGACGGTGACGGTGAGGTTGTCGCCCTTGCGGCCGAAGACGGGGTGCTCCTTGACGTGGACCACCACGTACAGGTCGCCCGCCGGGCCGCCCCGCTCGCCCGGCGCGCCCTTGCCGCGCAGCCGGATGCGCTGACCGTCCGACACCCCGGCCGGGATGCGGACCTGCATCGTCCGCGAGGACTTGGCGCGTCCGGAGCCCTTGCAGACCTCGCACGGGTTCTCCGCGATCAGGCCCCGGCCCTTGCAGTCGGGGCAGGGGTCGGTCAGCGAGAAGCCGCCGCCGGAGCCCCGGGCGACCTGCCCGGTGCCGACGCAGGTCGGGCACACGCGCGGCGTGCCGTTCTTGTCGCCGGTGCCCGAACAGGCCTTGCAGGGCTGCTGGCTGGACATCCGCAGCGGGACCGTCGCGCCCTCGATGGCCTCGGTGAAGCTGAGGGTCACCTCGGACTCGATGTCCTGGCCGCGCCGCGGCTGCGTGCGCGAGCCCGCCCCGGGACCGCCGGTGCGGTTGAACAGGCCCCCGAAGACGTCGCCGAGACCGCCGCCGAAGCCGCCGGCCCCGCCGCCGCCCTGGGCGCCGCCTCCGAAGAGGTCGCCCAGGTCGAAGTTGAAGGAGCCGCCGCCGCCCGCGCCCGGCCCCGGGCGGAAGCCGCCGTTGCCGAAGAGCGCGCGGGCCTCGTCGTACTCCTTGCGCTTCTTGGCGTCACCGAGGACGTCGTTCGCCTCGGAGATCTCCTTGAAGCGCTCCTCCGCCTTGGCGTTGTTCTTGTTGGCGTCCGGGTGGAACTCGCGGGCGAGCTTCCGGTACGCCTTCTTGATCTCGGCCTCGGTGGCGTCCTTGGGGACGCCGAGGACCTTGTAGTAGTCCTTCTCGATGAAGTCCTTGGTGCTCATCCCCGACGTCCCTCCTCTCCTGCGTACGCGTACGTCGTGACGTCAGCCCTCCTCCGGGCCACCGTTCTCCTTGTCGTCGGCCGACTCGGCCGGCTCCTCGGCCTTGACGGTCTGCGCACCCGGCTGCGGCTCGGCCACCGCCACCCGCGCGGGGCGGATGGTGCGCTCGCCGATCCGGTACCCGGGCTGCAGGATCGCCACGCAGGTCGTCTCGGTGACGTCCGGTGCGTACGAGTGCATCAGTGCCTCGTGGATCGTCGGGTCGAAGGGCTCGCCCTCCTTGCCGAACTGCTGGAGGCCCATCTTGGCCACGACGGTCTCCAGCGACTCCGCGACGGACTTGAATCCGCCGACGAGTTCGCCGTGTTCCCGGGCGCGGCCGACGTCGTCGAGCACGGGAAGCAGCTCGGACAGGAGGTTCGCGATGGCGACCTCCTTGACCGCGACGCGGTCCCGCTCCACCCGACGGCGGTAGTTCTGGTACTCGGCCTGCAGGCGCTGGAGGTCCGCCGTGCGCTCGCTGAGCGCCGTGCGGGCCTGGTCCAGCTGGGCCACCAGGCCAGCGTTCTCACTCGCGTCCCCGGCCGGGGCCGCCTCCTCCTCGGAGGCGGCCTTCGGTTCGGCGGCGTCAGGCGTGGCGCCAGAGGGGACGTCGGGCTTCTCGTCGAAGCCCGGGGTCTCCTCGGTCACGCCGCACCGTCCTTGCGCTCGTCGTCCACGATCTCGGCGTCGACGACGTCGTCGTCGCCGCCCTTGTCACCGGCCTGGGCACCCGCGCCGGGGGCCTCGCCGCCGGCGGCCTGCGCGGCCTGCGCGTCGGCGTACATGGCCTGGCCCAGCTTCTGCGAGACGGCGGCGACCTTCTCGGTGGCGGTGCGGATCTCGGCGGTGTCCTCGCCCTTGAGCTTCTCCTTCAGCTCGGCGACGGCACCCTCGACCTCGGTCTTGATCTCGCCGGGGACCTTGTCCTCGTTGTCCTTGAGGAACTTCTCCGTCTGGTAGACGAGCTGCTCGCCCTGGTTGCGGGACTCGGCGGCCTCGCGGCGGGCGTGGTCCTCCTCCGCGTACTTCTCGGCCTCCTGGCGCATCCGGTCGACCTCGTCCTTCGGCAGCGAGGAGCCGCCGGTGACGGTCATCTTCTGCTCCTTGCCCGTGCCGAGGTCCTTCGCGGTCACGTGCATGATGCCGTTGGCGTCGATGTCGAAGGCGACCTCGATCTGCGGGACACCGCGGGGCGCCGGCGGCAGACCGGTCAGCTCGAACATCCCGAGCTTCTTGTTGTACGCCGCGATCTCGCGCTCGCCCTGGTAGACCTGGATCTGCACGGAGGGCTGGTTGTCCTCGGCGGTGGTGAAGATCTCCGAGCGCTTGGTCGGGATCGTCGTGTTCCGCTCGATGAGCTTGGTCATGATGCCGCCCTTGGTCTCGATGCCGAGGGACAGCGGGGTGACGTCGAGGAGCAGGACGTCCTTGACCTCGCCCTTGAGGACACCGGCCTGCAGGGCGGCGCCGATGGCGACGACCTCGTCCGGGTTGACGCCCTTGTTGGCGTCCTTGCCGCCGGTCAGCTCCTTGACGAGCTCGGCGACGGCGGGCATACGGGTGGAACCGCCGACGAGGACGACGTGGTCGATCTCGGACAGCTGGATACCGGCGTCCTTGATGACGTTGTGGAACGGCGTCTTGCAGCGCTCCAGCAGGTCGGCGGTCAGCTGCTGGAACTGGGCGCGCGTGAGCTTCTCGTCCAGGTGCAGCGGGCCCTCGGCGGAGGCCGTGATGTAGGGCAGGTTGATCGAGGTCTCGGTGGACGAGGACAGCTCGATCTTGGCCTTCTCGGCGGCCTCACGCAGACGCTGGAGGGCCATCTTGTCCTTGGACAGGTCCACGCCGTGGCCGGACTGGAACTGCTTCACCAGGTAGTCGACGACGCGCTGGTCCCAGTCGTCACCACCGAGGTGGTTGTCACCGTTGGTGGCCTTCACCTCGACGACGCCGTCGCCGATCTCCAGCAGCGAGACGTCGAAGGTGCCGCCACCGAGGTCGAAGACGAGGATGATCTGCTCGTCCTTGTCGAGGCCGTACGCGAGGGCCGCGGCCGTCGGCTCGTTGACGATGCGCAGCACGTTCAGGCCCGCGATCTCGCCGGCCTCCTTGGTGGCCTGGCGCTCGGCGTCGTTGAAGTACGCCGGGACGGTGATGACCGCGTCGGTCACCTTCTCGCCCAGGTAGGCCTCCGCGTCCCGCTTGAGCTTCTGCAGCACGAAGGCGCTGATCTGCTGCGGGTTGAAGTCCTTGCCGTCCAGGTTGATCTTCCAGTCGGTGCCCATGTGGCGCTTGACCGACCGGATGGTCCTGTCGACGTTCGTGACCGCCTGGCGCTTGGCGACCTCGCCGACGAGCACCTCACCGTTCTTGGCGAAGGCGACGACGGACGGCGTGGTCCTGGCGCCCTCGGCGTTGGTGATGACGGTGGGCTCGCCGCCCTCCAGAACGCTGACGACGGAGTTAGTCGTGCCCAGGTCGATGCCGACCGCACGTGCCATGGTGATTTCCTCCAGCTGACTTGAGTGGAACAGGCTCAAGTGTGCACGACGCCCACCGCTGGGTCAACAGACATGAGTCAGGCAGACTCAACTCTTATCCGTTCCTTACACGCAATGGCGCCCTGACCTGCGATTCTTCTCGACCGGACGCCTGGCGAACCGGAAAATCAGCCCGCCGGAGGGACGGCCCGGAGGCCTGACCGGCCACTGCGCGCATCCCGTTCCCGGGCCGCGAGGACGGCACCCGACGCGCCCCGCGCACCCCACTCTCCGACCTCGTCCGCCGCGGCTCGTACACCCGCACCCGCAGCAGCCCCAGCACCGCGGCGACCCAGGCACCCGCCACCCACAGCACGGCCGTCTCCCCCGTCCGGCCCACCTGCACGAGCACTCCCACGAGTACCCCGCCGAGGGCACCCGCACCGAGGAGCACGACCACCCCCTGGGACGTCACCCCCAGCCGCCGCAGCCGGTGGGCGAGATGGTCCGGGCCGCCGCGCAGCGGGGGCCGCCCGGCCATCCGGCGCGAGAGCAGGACCAGCACCGCGTCGGCACTCGCCACCGCCGTGAGCGCGAACAGAACCGCCGCACCTGTACCGGGTGCCTGCCCCGCCCGGGTGAACACCGCCGCCCCGGCGAGCAGGAAACCGGCGAAGAGCGACCCGGAGGCGCCGAGCGCGATGCGGGCGGGATGCCAGTTGTGCAGCAGGAACCCGGCCAGCGCGGCACCCAGCGCGCTCAGCAGTACCGCGAGCCCGTCCATCAGCTCCACCGCCGCACAGACACCGACGCCGAAGGCGGTCACGACCCCCACCGCGCCGGCCAGTCCGTCGGCGTGGTCGAGCCCCCGGAAGGCGGTGGCGACCAGCGCGATCCACACCACCGCCAGCGCCCCGGCCAGCGGCCCGGTCCCGTCGTACGGCACCACGCACGCCGCCGCGACGACCGTCCCGGCCAGCAGCCACCGCCGACGCAGCCGCCAGAGGTCGGCGGCGAGGCCCAGCGCCCCGACGGCACAGCCGGCGACGAGCAGCCGCACCATGCCCGCACCGAGAGGGACGGCGCCGGACCACCGGCAGACCCCGGCGACGAGCGCCGTGACGAGGACGACGGCCACTCCGCCGAGCAGCGGCACCGGCCGCGCGCGACGCCGGTCGACCAGGGCCAGACGCAGGGCGGACACCCTCAGCAGCGCGGTGAGCAGGGCGGCGAGGAGAAAGGCGGCGGTGGCGGCAGTGATCCCGTAGAGCACGGACATAAACTAAGCCGAATATCACGATGTGCGACGAATGTCCTGTCCAGTCCGGCGTGGCGGGCGAGGGCGACGCCGCCCGAGCGGTCAGGGTTGCCTCAGCGACGCAGATCACCGCGGCTCTGACTACAGTGCGACTGGAGATACGGGTAGTCTCAGACGGACTGCATAAGTTACCGCTTAGTAATGTCGGGGCAGGTGAAGCACCGCCCCACCCCTCGCAGGCCCGAGGAGCCCCCAAATGCAACTCGCCGCGATCGTCGTGTCGCTGGTTCTGATCGTGGTCGGTTCGGCCCTGTTCGGCCGCGCCGTCCTGCAGATCGTCAACTACATGCGGCTCGGCCAGAGCGTGCCCGCGGGCACCCGCACCGACGCACCCGGACAGCGCACCGTCACCGTGGTCCGGGAGTTCCTCGGCCACACCCGGATGAACCGCTGGGGCGTCATCGGGTTCGCGCACTGGTTCGTGGCGATCGGCTTCTACACACTGCTGCTGACGATCGTCAACGCCATCGGGCAGCTGTTCCAGGCCGACTGGCTCCTGCCGATCATCGGTGACTGGGCGCCGTACAACGTCTTCGTCGAGTTCATCGGCACGATGACGGTGCTGGGCATCCTGGCCCTGATCGTCGTCCGGCAGCTCAGCAGCCCGCGCGCCCCGGGCCGCAAGTCCCGCTTCACGGGCTCCAACACCGGCCAGGCGTACTTCGTCGAGACCGTCATCCTCATCGTCGGCGTCTGCATCTTCATGCTGCACGCGCTCGAGGGCGCCCAGCACCACGTCGACGGCTACGAGGCATCGTTCTTCATCTCGTACCCGGTGGTGTCGTGGCTGGAGGGTCTGGACGTCTCCACGCTCCAGAACCTCACCTACTTCTTCGCCGGCCTGAAGATCGCGACCTCCTTCATCTGGATGATCGTCGTCGCCCTGAAGACCGACATGGGTGTGGCGTGGCACCGGTTCCTGGCGTTCCCGAACATCTGGTTCAAGCGGGATGCGAAGGGCGGTACGGCGCTGGGTGC
>NZ_JBEZVJ010000044.1:0-38716 GCF_040636935.1 Streptomyces sp. NPDC032940
GGCGGCACCCGCCGCCGCCTGCGCGGCCGCCGGACCGCCGTTGCCGCCGCCCGGCTGACCCGGCTTGGGCTGCGGCTTGCGGCCGCCCTGGGCGACGTCGACGGGCAGCATGACCAGCGCGGTCGTACCGCCGGAGTCGGACGGACGCAGCTGGATGCGGATGCCGTGGCGCTGCGACAGACGGCCGACCACGAACAGACCCATGCGCCGGGAGACCGAGACGTCCACGGTCGGCGGCGAGGCGAGCCGCTCGTTGATCGCGGCGAGGTCCTCGGGGGAGAGACCGATGCCGGTGTCGTGGATCTCGATCAGCACGCGGCCGTCGGGCAGCGCGTGACCGGTGACCTTGACCTTGGTCTGCGGCGAGGAGAAGGAGGTCGCGTTCTCGAGCAGCTCGGCGAGGAGGTGCACGAGGTCGTTGACCACGCGGCCGGCGACCTCGGTGCTCGGCACGGCGGCCAGCTCGATGCGCTCGTACTGCTCCACCTCGGACGCGGCGGCACGGAGCACGTCGACCAGCGGGACCGGACGGGTCCACCGGCGGCCGGGCTCCTCACCGGCGAGGACGAGGAGGTTCTCACCGTTACGGCGCATACGCGTCGCGAGGTGGTCGAGCTTGAACAGCGAGGAGAGCTGGTCCGGGTCGGCCTCGCGGGACTCCAGTTCGGAGATGAGCGAGAGCTGCCGCTGGATGAGGCCCTGGGAGCGGCGCGAGAGGTTGGTGAACATCGCGTTGACGTTGCCCCGGAGCAGGGCCTGCTCGGCGGCGAGGCGGACCGCCTCGCGGTGCACGTCGTCGAAGGCCGCGGCCACCCGGCCGATCTCGTCCCGGGAGTGCACACCGACCGACTCCACGGAGGTGTCCACGTCCTGCGGGTCGGTCTCCGACAGCTGCTTGACCAGCTCGGGCAGACGGTCCTGGGCGACCTTGGTCGCGGTCTCCTCCAGGCGGCGCAGCGAGCGGATCATGGACCGGGCCACGACGAACGCGCCGACCAGCGAGACGCCGAGGACGAGCAGGATCAGGACACCGGAGATGATGGCTTCCTGCTCGGACTCGCTGCGCAGCTCGCGGGCCTTCTGCTCCATGTCCTCCAGCAGACGGAGCTCGATGTTCTTCATCTGCTGGATCTTGGTGGAGCTGTCGTCCAGCCAGTCCTGGTACGACCGCTCGTCCAGCTGCGACAGGCCGTTGACGCGGCTGAACGCGCGCCCGGCGTACTGGTCGGAGGACTCGATGACCGGGTTGCCCTGGGAGATCGGCTTGAGGAGGTCCTCGGCACCGTCGCCGTAGATGCTGCTGAAGCTGCGGATCTCGGAGGTCTGGCTCTGCAGCGCGGACTGCGCGTAGAGCCGGTCGTTCTCGGAGAGTTCGCCCTTGCTGGTGTTGTTCGCCGGGAGCGCCGCCGCGAGGACCGCACGCTGGATGGACGCGTACTCCTTGGCGGAGGAGAAGGCCGCCAGGGCACGCGTGCGCTGGATCATCTCCGGGTTGCTGGTGGCCTCCGCCATGTCCTGCGAGAGGTCGAGCAGGTTGGTGATCAGGCGGTGGTACGCCTCGACGGTCTGGGTCGAGTTCTTCTTCGCCGCGTACGCGGTGCCGCGGATCTTGTTGAGGTCGTTCAGGTCGCTCGCGAGGCCGACGAGGCTGTCGCGGACACCGACGAGGTTGCCGTCCTTGCTGGCGGCGTCGATCTCCTCGGACTGGTCGAGGAAGTTCTTCAGCGCCCGGTCGGTCTTCTCCCGGTCGCCCTTGACGGCGATCGCGCTGGACGTCGAACCGTGCGCCAGGGGACCGGCGGACTGGTCGCGCTCCTCCTGGAGCGCGGCGGCCAGCTCGGTGGCCTGCTTGGTCATCTCCGTCAGCAGCTTCATGTTGTCGAGCTGCTGGATGTTGTCCATCGACTCGTTGATGCGCAGCGCGCCCAGCGAGGTGGCCGCGACCACCGGAAGGGCGAGCAGCGACACGAGACGGGTGGAGATCCGCCAGTTGCGCAGGGCTATGCGCGGACCCGGACCGGTCGGCCCGGCGGCCGGCTTCTGACCGGGGGCCGACGCGCTCTCCGGCCGGCCGGGGCGCCCGGGGCGGTCGCCGCCGTCGACGGACTGGGCCTGACCCTGGTTCTGGGCGTGCTGGGGCGAGGAGCCGACGGCCCTGGGGCCATTCCCGCCGTGCGGCTCCGGCTCCGCCGAAGCGCTGCCATCCCTCTTGAAACGTCCCTGCACTAGCGTCGCAACCTCTGGACCAGGCACCCGGCCGCGTGAACGGCAGGGCACGGTGTCGGCGTCATAGGGGCGCCCTGAATACGCCCCCGTGGTGGTCGTGAGTGACCGGCGCTGGTTCCCCCTTCGTGCCGCCGCTCGGCGCGGTGTGCGCCCCCTGTGCGCCGGCTCGACCCTGCGGCGGTCCGTGGAATTCCAGCACAGTGCCGGATCTCCAACAAGGCCCGCGGGTGGACCGGCCGGATGCGTGACAGTACGTGAGGACCGTTTCACGTCCGGTAGAAAACGATCACTGGTAAAGCGGACGTATGCCCGCGAATCGCCAAGGGGTAAGCGGTGTCCCAGTCGACATGATCAGGAGCGGAATGATGGCTTCAGGGGGTCAATGTCGGTTTCGTCGGGGTGCGACACCCGTCGGAATTGACCGGTTTGACCCTTGATAAGTGAGCAAACTCACATGCCCTCCGCGGCTCTCCGCCGGGTCGGCGGGGAATTGCATGTTTAGCCTGACGCTTTACAGAGAAGGCAAAAACGACAACCCGCGCCCCCGCAGGGGTCACTTGCCCCCTCCCGGCGCCCCCACACGACAGGGTCTGTACAACCGTGAAGACGACGATGATGTTCCACAAGATCGCCAACCCGCGACGCACGACGCTGGCGCACCTCGGCGGTGCCGACGAACTGCAGACGCCGGAACAGCGCGAGCACGCCGTCGAACTCCCCGCGCAGACCGCCAACCCCCGGCGCACCATCCTCATGGACGCCCCCGCCGCGGCCTCCGCCGCAGAGTAGTACGCCCCCCGGCGGCGCACCGTTCAGCCGCCCGGCCGGCCACGGGCCCAGGGCGCCCGCGCACGCGGCTCCCCAGGGAGCCACGTCGGTAATGCGCGAGGCGCCCGCCCCCTGCCGCGTTAGCCTGGAGCGTCAGACTCCAGCCAGCTCAGTCAAGGGGCCACACCACCCGTGCGCATCGCCAGGTTCTCCATCGACGGAAACGTCGCCTTCGGCGCGGTCGAGGGCGACCAGCCGGACGAGCTCGTCCTCGACATCATCAAGGGCATCCCCTTCGCGGACTTCGAGCTCTCCGGCACCAAGGTGCCGCTGAGCAAGGTACGGCTGCTGCCGCCCGTGCTCCCCAACAAGGTCGTGGCCTTCGGCCGCAACTACTCGGAGCACGCCCGCGAACTCGGCAACGAGGTGCCCGACGCCCCGTTCGCCTTCTTCAAGCCGTCCACCTCGGTCATCGGCCCGGGCGACGCCATCCAGTACCCCTCCTTCTCGGAGGAACTGCACCACGAGGCCGAGCTCGCCGTCGTCATCGGCCGCATGTGCCGCGAGGTCCCGCGCGACCGCGTCAAGGACGTCGTCCTCGGCTACACCTGCGCCAACGACATCACCGCCCGCGACGTGCAGCGCCGCGAGAAGCAGTGGGCCCGCGCCAAGGGCTTCGACTCGTCCTGCCCGCTCGGACCCTGGGTGGAGACGGACCTCGACCCGGACGACCTGACGATCCAGCTCACGGTCAACGGCGCCCAGCGCCAGCTCGGCCGCACCAGCGAGATGATCCACCCGGTCGCCGACCTGATCGTCAACATCTCCGAGGCGATGACGCTGCTCCCCGGCGACGTGATCCTCACGGGCACCCCGGCCGGAGTCGGCCCCCTCAACGTCGGCGACGAAGTCGCCGTCACCATCGAAGGCATCGGCACTCTCACCAACAAGGTTGTCAAGCGTGGCTAGCGCACCCGCCTCCCCCGTACGCGTCCGATTCTGTCCGTCCCCCACCGGCAACCCCCACGTGGGCCTGGTCCGCACCGCCCTGTTCAACTGGGCGTTCGCCAAGCACCACCAGGGCACGCTGGTCTTCCGCATCGAGGACACCGACGCCGCCCGCGACTCCGAGGAGTCGTACAACCAGCTGCTCGACTCGCTGCGCTGGCTGGGCTTCGACTGGGACGAGGGCCCCGAGGTCGGCGGCCCGCACGCGCCGTACCGCCAGTCGCAGCGGATGGACATCTACGCGGACGTCGCCCGCAAGCTCCTCGACGCCGGCCACGCCTACCACTGCTACTGCTCCCAGGAGGAGCTGGACACCCGCCGCGAGGCCGCCCGCGCCGCCGGCAAGCCCTCCGGCTACGACGGCCACTGCCGCGAGCTGACCGACGCGCAGGTCGAGGAGTACACGTCCCAGGGCCGTGAGCCCATCGTCCGCTTCCGGATGCCCGACGAGGCGATCACCTTCACGGACCTGGTCCGCGGCGAGATCACCTACCTCCCGGAGAACGTCCCGGACTACGGCATCGTCCGCGCCAACGGCGCCCCGCTCTACACGCTGGTCAACCCGGTCGACGACGCCCTCATGGAGATCACCCACGTCCTGCGCGGCGAGGACCTGCTCTCCTCCACCCCCCGCCAGATCGCCCTCTACAAGGCGCTGATCGAGCTCGGCGTCGCCAAGGAGATCCCGGCCTTCGGCCACCTGCCGTACGTGATGGGCGAGGGCAACAAGAAGCTCTCCAAGCGCGACCCGCAGTCGAGCCTCAACCTCTACCGCGAGCGCGGCTTCCTCCCCGAGGGCCTGCTGAACTACCTCTCGCTGCTCGGCTGGTCGCTCTCCGCCGACCAGGACATCTTCACGATCGACGAGATGGTCGCCGCCTTCGACATCTCCGACGTGCAGCCCAACCCGGCACGCTTCGACCTCAAGAAGTGCGAGGCGATCAACGCCGACCACATCCGCATGCTCGAGGTGAAGGACTTCACCGAGCGCTGCCGCCCCTGGCTGAAGGCCCCCGCGGCCCCCTGGGCGCCGGAGGACTTCGACGAGGCCAAGTGGCAGTCCATCGCGCCGCACGCGCAGACCCGCCTCAAGGTCCTCTCCGAGATCACCGACAACGTCGACTTCCTGTTCCTGCCGGAGCCGGTCTTCGACGAGGCCAGCTGGACCAAGGCCATGAAGGAGGGCTCGGACGCGCTCCTGGCCACGGCCCGCGAGAAGCTGGACGCCGCCGACTGGAGCTCCCCGGAGTCCCTGAAGGAGGCCGTCCTGGCCGCCGGCGAGGCCCACGGGCTCAAGCTCGGCAAGGCCCAGGCCCCCGTCCGCGTCGCCGTCACCGGCCGCACGGTCGGCCTGCCCCTCTTCGAGTCCCTGGAGGTCCTGGGCAAGGAGAAGGCGCTGGCGCGGATCGACGCGGCCCTGGCGCGGCTCGCGGCGTAACACCCGTACCCGCGCGAAGGGCGGCGCCCGGAACCCCGGGCGCCGCCCTTTCCGTACCCCGCCCGGACCCTCCGACCGCCGCCGTCGGCCCGGCCACCGCAGACTGACGGCATGCGCCGCGAGGACACCGACCCACGCTTCTTCGGGGACCGCCCGGCCTGCAACCGGGCCGTACTCGTCGAACAGCCTCGGCGCCGGCTCGTGGTCGCCGGTCACGAGGCCCGCGACGACGAGGGCGGCATCGCCGCCGTGGGAGACATCCGCGGCCAGATCCGGCTGACCTTCCGGCGCCTTGGGGAGACCCTGGAGAAGGCCGGGTTCGCCTTGCGCGACCTCGTCCGGATCAGGATCTTCACCGTCGGCATCGGGGCGGTGACGGCCCACTACGACGTCGTACTGACCGGGCTGGCCGCCGCGGACTGCCGCCCCGCCGGCCTGCTGGCCGAGGTCAGGGCCCTGTCCGACCGGCGGATGCTGGTCGAGATCGAGGGCCTGGCCGTGCAGTAGGCCACTTCTGCGGCCTACCCCGAAAGGACGGCCACGGGATCGGCGCGGTCGTACGCACAAGACCGCGTGCGCCGGGGCTGCCGTCCGAGAGGCGGGAGTCACAGAGCGGCCCCGGCCGCCTAGGCTGGGCCCCATGCCGATCAAAGCCGTGGTCTGGGACGTCGACGACACACTCTTCGACTACACCACCGCCGACCGCGAGGGCATGCGCGCCCACCTGGTCGCCGAGGGCCTGCTCGCCGGGTACGGGTCGGCCGAGGAGGCCCTCGTGTGCTGGCGGCAGATCACCGACCGGCAGTGGGCCCGCTTCTCCGCCGGCGAGGTGGACTTCGTCACACAGCGACGCGACCGCGTCCGGGTCTTCCTGGACCGCCCGGAGCTGACGGACGCCGAGGCCGACGACTGGTTCCAGCGCTACGTCGCCCACTACGAGGCCGCCTGGTCGCTCTTCCCGGACGTCGTGCCCGTCCTCGACGCCCTCTCCGCCAGCCACCGGCACGCCGTGCTGTCCAACTCCAGCCTGACCGTCCAGGACCGCAAGCTGCGCGTCCTCGGCGTGCACGACCGCTTCGAGGCCATCCTGTGCGCCGCCGAGCTGGGCGTCTCCAAGCCCGAGCCCGGGGCCTTCCTGGCGGCCTGCGAGGCACTCTCCCTGGCCCCGCACGAGGTCGCGTACGTCGGCGACCACCCGGAGATCGACGGGCGCGGCGCCCACGAGGCCGGGCTGCTGTCGGTCTGGATCGACCGCGGCGGGGTGTACGCGGCCCTCGAGCCGCCCGCCGGCCCGCGCCGGATCGCGTCCCTCTCCGAACTCCCCGACCTCCTCGGCGCCGATACCCGTTTTGGAGCCCCGTCCACCTTCGGGTAATGTTCTTCCTGCGCCGCCGGGGAGCGGGCCGAAAGGCCGGAACCGGAAGCGCAACGCTAGAACAAGATCCCCTCAGGGGCTTGCGTTCCAGTGGCCTATGGTGTAATTGGCAGCACGACTGATTCTGGTTCAGTTAGTCTTGGTTCGAGTCCAGGTAGGCCAGCTCGCAGAGCTTATCTGCGTCGCGGATTACATCCGCAAAGCCCCCGTTGTGTAGCGGCCTAGCACGCTGCCCTCTCAAGGCAGTAGCGCCGGTTCGAATCCGGTCGGGGGTACAGATCCTTCCCGCGAGGGCGGTCCGGGTAGCACCCGCCGTCTTCGATGCAGGATCGCTAGGGCCCCCGTTGTGTAGCGGCCTAGCACGCCGCCCTCTCAAGGCGGTAGCGCCGGTTCGAATCCGGTCGGGGGTACTGACTGGTCTAAACCATCATTGGTCTATGGTGTAATTGGCAGCACGACTGATTCTGGTTCAGTTAGTCTTGGTTCGAGTCCAGGTAGACCAGCTCGGACCTGCGGCGATGTAGTATTCAACGCTCGCAGGGTCCATGCCCCCGTTGTGTAGCGGCCTAGCACGCCGCCCTCTCAAGGCGGTAGCGCCGGTTCGAATCCGGTCGGGGGTACGAGTCCGAAGGGGACTCCCGCTCAGGCGGGAGCCCCCTTCGGCGTTCAGTCGATGCCGTACCGCCGCGCCGACTCCTCCTCCTGTGCCAGCCGGTGCAGCGCCCGCAACACGGGCTGAAAGAGCACCGCCGCCGCGACCGCCATCTCGACCTGCTCCCGCTCCGAGCCCCAGCTCTCCATGAGGTCCAGGTCCCGCCGGGCCACCTCGTACATCAACTCCCCGTACGGCACCGCCATTTCCGCACCCCACGGATAGTCCAGCCGCCGCAGCGCGGCCACCGCCACCACCAGCGAACGATGCACGGGGGAGAGCGGGGCCAGTTCCCGGGCCGTCTCCCAGCCCAGCATCTCCAGCAGACGGTCCACCTCCGCCCGCGCCGCCACCACCGCCGGGTCCTCCTCGTCCGGCTCGGGGTCCTGCGGCAGCGCCCACAGGGCCGCCCCCAGCCGGACCGTGCGGCCCAGGGAGTCGTCGTCGACGTGCCGGAGCACCTCGCGCGCGGTCGCCACCGGCACCTTGCCCACCTGGATCAGCGCCCGCACCAGACGCAGCCTGCGCAGATGCTCCTCGCCGTACTCGGCCGTCGTCGCGTTGACCTGCCGGCCCGGCGGCAACAGGCCCTCCCGCAGGTAGTACTTGATCGTCGCGGTGGAGACACCGCTGCTCCTGCTCAGATCGGCGAGTCGCATCCCTTGCGCCTTTCATCGGATACCGGCACTATCCAAACACGGGGCACTGGAGAGTGCCGCTCACCGACACGGGGAGGCGCCATGCCCGGCCAGTCCGTCATCGCGGGCCGTACCACCGCAGCCGCCGAGGGGGACGTCACGGTCCTGCTGATCGGCATGAGGATCAACCACTTCTGGGCGGTCCACCACTGGCTGCCGGTCCTCCTCGCCATGCCCCGCATGCTCAGGGAACTCGGCAAGAACCCCGACCGGGGACTGCTGGGGCACGTCCTGCTCACGGCCTCGCCGCGCACGTACTACGTCGTCCAATACTGGGAGTCCAGGGAGAAGCTCTACCGCTACGCCCACTCGCCAGACATGTTCCACCACCGTGCCTGGTCGATCATCAACCGCAAGGAGCGGGCGGGCAAGGTGCGTCAGCACGTCGGGCTGTGGCACGAGGCGTACGTCGTGCCCGAGGGGTCGTACGAGTCGATCTACGCCGACATGCCGGCCTTCGGACTGGCGGCGGCCCACGGGCAGGTGCCGATCGAGAAGCGGGGCAAGCGGGCGCGGGACCGGTTCGCGTACCGGTCGCGGCAGAAGGAGACGGAACCCGAGAAGGCCGCCTCGCAGGAGGCGTGAGACCGGGGGGAGGCAGGGGGCCGGGGGAGGGCCTGCCGCGGCGTTGAGGCGGGCCCTTCCCCGGGCGGGTGCCGGGTGGGGGTGGGGTCAGCCGGTGCGGCGCAGGGCCTCGGAGAGGCGTCCGGCGGCGTCGATGACCGCCTGGGCGTGCATCCGGCCCGGGTGGCGGGTCAGGCGCTCGATGGGGCCGGAGACCGAGACGGCGGCCACCACGCGGTTGGAGGGGCCGCGCACGGGAGCGGAGACGGAGGCGACACCGGGCTCCCGCTCGCCGATGGACTGGGCCCAGCCCCGGCGGCGGACGCCGGACAGGGCGGTGGCGGTGAAGCGGGCGCCCTGCAGGCCGCGGTGGAGGCGCTCGGGCTCCTCCCAGGCCATCAGGATCTGCGCCGAGGAGCCGGCCTTCATGGTGAGCGTGGATCCGACCGGGACCGTGTCCCGAAGGCCGGACAGACGCTCGGCCGCGGCCACACAGATACGCATGTCACCCTGGCGGCGATAGAGCTGCGCGCTCTCGCCCGTCACGTCGCGGAGGTGGGTGAGCACCGGGCCCGCCGTGGCGAGCAGGCGGTCCTCGCCGGCCGCCGCCGCCAGCTCGGCCAGACGCGGCCCGAGAATGAAACGGCCCTGCATGTCGCGCGCCACCATGCGGTGGTGTTCCAGCGCCACGGCCAGGCGGTGGGCCGTGGGTCGTGCCAGTCCGGTGGCCGCGACCAACCCCGCGAGGGTGGCCGGACCGGACTCCAGAGCGCTCAGGACGAGGGCCGCCTTGTCCAGAACGCCGACGCCGCTACTGTTGTCCATGCAACGATACTCCCGTCTCACTCTGTGAAACGCAAGTTCAATTTTCCGTGGAACGCGCCACTCTGGATGGCACGAAGTCACAAACGGCCCGTGACGAATGGGCCTGGCGGCGGTTGCCCGGAAACACAGGGGTGAGGGCGCTGCCACCTCAAGATCTCTAGTTGGGTCGGCGCGTTGTCGCCGGCCGGAGGGAAAGCGATGGGTAGGACACTCGCGGAGAAGGTCTGGGACGACCACGTCGTCCGGCGCGCCGAGGGCGAGCCCGACCTCCTCTTCATCGATCTGCACCTGCTGCACGAGGTGACCAGCCCGCAGGCCTTCGACGGCCTCCGCAAGAGCGGCCGCCAGGTGCGCCGGCTCGACCTGACCATCGCCACCGAGGACCACAACACCCCGACGCTCGACATCGACAAGCCCATCGCGGACCCGGTCTCCCGGGCCCAGCTGGAGACGCTGCGCAAGAACTGCGCCGAGTTCGGCGTCCGGCTGCACCCGCTGGGCGACGTCGAGCAGGGCGTCGTGCACGTCGTCGGCCCGCAGCTGGGTCTGACCCAGCCCGGCACCACCGTGGTCTGCGGCGACTCGCACACCTCCACGCACGGTGCCTTCGGCGCGCTGGCGTTCGGCATCGGCACCTCCCAGGTCGAGCACGTGCTGGCCACCCAGACGCTGCCGATGGCCCGCCCGAAGACCATGGCGATCACCGTCAACGGCGAGCTGCCCGACGGCGTCACGGCCAAGGACCTGATCCTCGCGATCATCGCGAAGATCGGCACCGGCGGCGGCCAGGGCTACGTCCTCGAATACCGCGGCGAGGCCATCGAGAAGCTCTCGATGGAGGCCCGCATGACCATCTGCAACATGTCGATCGAGGCCGGTGCCCGCGCGGGCATGATCGCCCCCGACGAGACCACCTTCGACTACCTCAAGGGCCGCCCGCACGCCCCCGAGGGCGCGGACTGGGACGCGGCGGTCGCGTACTGGAAGACGCTGCGCACCGACGACGACGCCGAGTTCGACGCCGAGGTCGTCATCGAGGCCGCCGAGCTGTCGCCGTTCGTCACCTGGGGCACCAACCCGGGTCAGGGCGCTCCGCTGTCCGCCGACGTCCCCGACCCGGCTTCGTACGAAGACGCCTCGGAGCGCCTCGCCGCCGAAAAGGCCCTGGAGTACATGGGGTTGGAGGCCGGACAGCCGCTGCGCTCCATCAAGGTGGACACCGTCTTCGTAGGTTCCTGCACCAACGGCCGTATCGAGGACCTGCGCGCCGCCGCCGAGATCGTCAAGGACCGCAAAGTCGCCGACGGCGTACGGATGCTGGTCGTCCCCGGCTCCGCGCGGGTGGGCCTGCAGGCCGTCTCCGAGGGCCTGGACGTCGTCTTCAAGGAAGCCGGCGCCGAGTGGCGGCACGCGGGCTGCTCGATGTGCCTGGGCATGAACCCGGACCAGCTGGCCCCCGGCGAGCGCTCCGCGTCCACGTCCAACCGCAACTTCGAGGGACGGCAGGGCAAGGGCGGCCGCACCCACCTGGTGTCGCCGCAGGTCGCCGCCGCGACGGCCGTGCTGGGCCACCTGGCCTCCCCGGCCGACCTGTCCGCCGACGCCCCCACGCCCGCTGGAGTCTGAGAGTCATGGAAGCATTCACCACCCACACCGGCCGGGCCGTCCCGCTGCGCCGCAGCAACGTCGACACCGACCAGATCATCCCCGCCCACTGGCTCAAGAAGGTGACGCGGGACGGATTCGAGGACGGGCTGTTCGAGGCCTGGCGCAAGGATCCGTCCTTCATCCTCAATCAGCCCGAGCGGCAGGGCGCGACCGTCCTGGTCGCCGGCCCCGACTTCGGCACCGGCTCCTCCCGCGAGCACGCCGTGTGGGCGCTGCAGAACTACGGCTTCAAGACCGTGATCTCGTCCCGCTTCGCCGACATCTTCCGCGGCAACTCGCTGAAGAACGGCCTGCTCACGGTGGTCATCGACCAGAAGATCGTGGACGCGCTGTGGGAGCTCACGGAGAAGGACCCGCAGGCCGAGATCACCGTCGACCTGGAGGCCCGCGAGGTCCGTGCCGAGGGCATCACCGCCTCCTTCGAGCTGGACGAGAACTCCCGCTGGCGGCTGCTGAACGGGCTGGACGACATCTCGATCACCCTCCAGAACGAGCCCGACATCGCCGCATACGAGGCGAAGCGCCCGTCGTTCAAGCCGCAGACCCTCCAGGTCTGACCCCGCGGCCCGCAGGGCTGCGCACAAGGTCGAGTTTCGGCCACCCAACACCCCCTCCGTACCCCCGATCGGCCCGATCGGGGGTACGGCCGTGTCCGGGCCCGCGACGGCGTCGACGCCGGCGGTGGATCGCTCAACGTCCCACGTTACGGCGGTGATTGGCGGGGTACACGAGTTGTGGAACCCTGGACTCCGCAGGTGCTCGGAAGGCCGTCCGGGGCGGCAGTTGCCCCCTGCGCAGGCGACAACTCGCCCCAGATGGCACAATCTGTGCATGGAACACGACGGCCAACTCGAGCTCTATGCGGCGGTCGCGGTCCGGCTCAAGGAAGCGCACACAAGAGTGCGCGCACTGCAAGTCCCGGAGGGCGTACGGATGGCGCTGACCCGGAAGCTGCTGGTCATTACGGCCGCGGCCAAACACGATCTCGCCGGTGCGGCAAGGCGTCTGGACCGGTTCACCGCGGACCTCGACGAGGGTCGATTCCCCGACGAGGAACGCTGAACAGGCCGAGATCATCGAGTCCGTTGCGGCACAAGGGTGATTAGCCCGTTTCGTGTTTGATTTGCGGTATATATCTGCCTAACGTGCGAAAAGGCTTGAACACATACGTTCTGGCGATGTCTCCGAAGGGGAAGACGTGAACAAGGCGCAGCTCGTAGAAGCGATTGCCGACAAGCTGGGCGGCAGGCAGCAGGCCGCCGACGCCGTCGACGCGGTCCTGGACGCCCTCGTCCGTGCGGTGGTCGCGGGGGACCGGGTCTCGGTCACCGGCTTCGGTTCCTTCGAGAAGGTCGACCGTCCGGCCCGCTACGCCCGCAACCCCCAGACGGGCGAGCGGGTTCGGGTCAAGAAGACCTCCGTGCCGCGCTTCCGCGCGGGTCAGGGCTTCAAGGACCTGGTGAGCGGCTCGAAGAAGCTCCCGAAGAACGACATCGCGGTCAAGAAGGCCCCCAAGGGCAGCCTGTCCGGCCCGCCGCCCACCATCTCCAAGGCCGCGGGCAAGAAGGCCGCCGCCAAGAAGGCGACCGGCGCGGCGAAGAAGGCCACGGGCGCGGCGAAGAAGACCACCGCGGCGGCGAAGAAGACCACCGCCAAGAAGACCGCGGGCGCGGCCAAGACGACGACGGCGAAGAAGACCACCGCCAAGAAGTCCGCCGCCAAGACCACCACCGCCGGGGCGAAGAAGACCGCGGCCAAGAAGGCGCCCGCGAAGAAGGCGACGGCCACCAAGGCCCCCGCCAAGAAGTCGACCGCCCGCAAGACCACCGCCAAGAAGGCCACCGCCCGCAAGAAGTAAGAGCGACGGGGCACAGGGGCACTCACGCGCCGGGCCGGACTCCCTCGGGAGTCCGGCCCGCGGCGTGTCCGGGCGCCGTCCGGCGCCCGGCCGGTCAGAACGTGTGGAGCGTCACCAGCGTGATCCGGCGGTCCGCGCCCGTCCCCTCGGTCTCCACGCGCACCCGCTGCCCGGGCCGCAGCAGCCTCAGGCCCCCGGCGTCGAACGCCGCGGCGTCGAAGGGCACCGGAGTGCCGTCGTCGAGCAGCACCTGCCCGCTGCGGCTGTCGGGGTCGTACGTGTATGCGGTCGCCTGCATGCCCGCAGCCTACTGCCCGGCGATCAGCAACCGCGCCGCCACCGCGGCCGTATGAGGGCCCACCCCCAGCGCCAGCGCGGCCCGCAGGTCATCGCCGGTGTCCACGTCCTGCCGCACGGAATCCACCGCGTCGAGGCGCAGTTCCACCGCGCCGGACGCATGGTGGCGGGCTCGGGAATCCGGGCCGAATGCGGGGGCCAATTCACGGCCCGGCGCGGCGGTCAGCAGCGTGGTTCCGATTCCCGCCGCATCCGGGAGAAAGGCCCGCCGGAATTGCGTGGCCGCACCCAGTACCCGCGTCAATTCCGCCGGCCGCAAAGCGGGAAGATCGGCATTCAGCGTGGCCACCGGACTTTCCGGGCGGGCCGCCCGTACGGCCGCCGTCCCGTGCGCCAGTGCCGCGTTCAGACCGCCGCCCGGCTCGTCCGGTACGACCCGGGCGCCCAGGTTCGCCAGCGCCCGGCCCGCGCGGGCGTCGTCCGTGACGACTGCCACATCCGCCACCGCCGGGCAGGCCAGCGCGGCCGCCACGGTGTCCTGCGCGAACGCCAGCGCGAGGCCCGGCCGCACCCCGTCGTCCGCGGTGTCGGCCAGTCTGCTCTTGGCCCGGGCGAGGGTCTTCACGGGCACGACCAAGGTCCACTGCACGGGCGTTCCGTCCTTCTCTCGTCGCCGCCATTGTCACCTGGGGGATCTGGCGGTTCACTCGCCGGGGCGTACGGTGTTCTCGACAGACGCACGGCCCGGGGCGACACTTGTCCGGCCCCAGGCCCTGGAGGAAAGGTGTCCGCGTGCCCCGCCGCAGAATCGGCTTCTGGTACCGCTTCGCCGCGGTGATCTGCAAACCGCCGCTGGTGGTTCTGATCAAGCGGGACTGGCGGGGAATGGAGAACATGCCGGCCGACGGTGGATTCATCACCGCCGTGAACCACAATTCGCACGTCGACCCCTTCGCGTACGCGCACTACCAGTACAACACCGGGCGCGTGCCGCGATTCCTCGCGAAGAGCGGCCTTTTCAAGAAGGGATTCGTCGGCGCCGCGATGCGCGGCACCGGGCAGATCCCCGTCTACCGCGAGAGCACGGACGCGCTCAGCGCCTTCCGGGCCGCGATCGACGCCGTGGAGCGCGGCGAGTGCGTCGCCTTCTACCCCGAGGGCACCCTCACCCGCGACCCCGACGGCTGGCCGATGACCGCAAAGACCGGTGCCGCGCGCGTCGCCCTGCAGACCAAGTGCCCGGTGATCCCGGTCGCCCAGTGGGGCTGCAACGAACTGCTGCCCCCGTACGCCAAGAAGCCCAGCCTGCTGCCCCGCAAGACCCACCACGTGCTGGCGGGACCCCCGGTCGACCTGTCGCGCTTCTACGACCAGGAGATGACCGCCGATCTGCTGAAGGAGGCCACGGAGGTCATCATGGCCGCCGTGACCCGGCAGCTGGAGGAGATCCGCGGCGAGAAGGCGCCCGACACCCCCTACGACCCGCGCCGCGAGCGGATCGAGCAGCGGCGCCGCACCCAGGCGCAGACGGCGCGCACGCCGCAGGACAAGCAGGCGGAAGGACAGGGCACGTGAGCAAGCCCGTCAAGGCGGCCGTCTTCGGCACCGGCTCGTGGGGCACCGCCTTCGGCACGGTCCTCGCCGACGCCGGATGCGACGTGACCCTGTGGGGGCGCCGCACCGAACTCGCCGACGCCGTCAACTCCACCCGCACCAACCCGGACTACCTGCCCGGCGTCGAACTCCCCGAGAACCTGCGGGCCACCACCGACGCCGCCGAGGCCGCGCACGACGCCGACTTCACCGTCCTCGCGGTGCCCTCGCAGACCCTGCGCGCCAACCTCGCCGACTGGACGCCCCTGCTGGCGCCCGGCACCGTCCTGGTGTCGCTGATGAAGGGCGTCGAACTCGGCTCCGCGATGCGGATGAGCGAGGTCATCGAGGACGTCGCCAAGGTGGGCGCCGAACGCATCGCCGTGGTCACGGGCCCCAACCTGGCCCGGGAGATCGCCGCCCGCATGCCGGCCGCCGCCGTGGTCGCCTGCCCCGACGAGGCCGTCGCCCAGCGGCTCCAGACCGCCTGCCACACCCCGTACTTCCGCCCGTACACCAACACCGACGTCGTCGGCTGCGAGCTCGGCGGCGCCGTGAAGAACGTGATCGGGCTGGCCGTCGGCATCGCGGACGGCATGGGCCTCGGCGACAACGCCAAGGGGTCGCTGATCACCCGAGGCCTCGCGGAGACCACGCGGCTCGGGGTCGCCCTCGGCGCGGACCCGCTGACCTTCTCCGGGCTCGCCGGCCTCGGCGACCTGGTGGCGACCTGTTCCTCGCCGCTGTCCCGCAACCACACCTTCGGCACCAACCTCGGCCGGGGCATGACCCTGGAGGAGACCGTCGCGGTCACCAAGCAGACCGCCGAGGGCGTCAAGTCCTGCGAGTCGGTGCTGGATCTGGCCCGCCGGCACGGCGTCGACATGCCGATCACCGAGACGGTCGTCGCCATCGTGCACGAGGGCAAGTCCCCGGTGGCCGCCGTCAAGGAGCTGATGTCGCGCAGCGCGAAGCCCGAACGACGCTGAGCGACGCCGGAGGGGAACCGGGACGCCGCCCGCGCCACGCGGCCCCGCCGACGCTGTCTCGGGGCCCTACGGGCGGGTACTCTCAACGCGATATGAGCACCGAGAACCTCCCCCAGAGCCCCGAGCAGCCGCAGCGCAAGCCGCGTGTGGCCGTCGTGTTCGGCGGGCGCAGCTCCGAACACGGGATCTCCGTGGTCACCGCCGGCGCCGTCCTCGCGGCCATCGACCGGACGAAGTACGACGTCCTGCCGATCGGCATCACCCAGGACGGCCGCTGGGCGCTCACCGCCGACGAGCCGGAGCGCATGGCGATCACCGAGCGGCGCACCCCGAGCGTCGACCAGCTCGCCGAGTCGACCGAGGGCGCCGTCGTGCTCCCCGTCGACCCCGCCAGCCGCGAAGTCGTCTACAGCGAACCCGGCTCCGTACCCAAGGCGCTGGGCGAGGTCGACGTCGTCTTCCCGGTGCTGCACGGCCCCTACGGCGAGGACGGCACCCTCCAGGGCCTGCTGGAGCTGTCCGGCGTGCCGTACGTCGGCTCGGGCGTGCTCGCCTCGGCCGTCGGCCAGGACAAGGAGTACATGAAGGCGGTGTTCGCCTCCTACGGGCTGAAGGTCGGCCCGTACGTGGTGATCAGGCCCCGCGAGTGGGAGCAGGACCGTTCCGGCGCCCGCGCGAAGATCGTGGACTTCGCCGGTGAGCACGGCTGGCCGCTGTTCGTGAAGCCGGCCCGCGCCGGTTCCTCGATCGGCATCACGAAGGTCGACGACCTCTCGGGACTCGACGAGGCGATCGAGGAGGCCCGCCGCCACGACCCGAAGATCCTGGTCGAGGCGACGCTGCGCGGCCGGGAGATCGAGTGCGGGGTGCTCGAGTTCGAGGACGGCCCCCGGGCCTCCGTCCCGGCCGAGATCCCGCCGCCCTCGGCGCACGCGTACTACGACTTCGAGGCCAAGTACATCGACTCCACGCCCGGTGTCGTGCCCGCCCCGCTGACGCCCGAGGAGACCGCCGAGGTCCAGCGGCTGGCCGTGGGCGCGTTCGACGCGGCCTCCTGCGAGGGGCTGGTGCGCGCGGACTTCTTCCTCACCGAGGACGGCGAGTTCGTGATCAACGAGATCAACACGATGCCCGGATTCACGCCGATCTCGATGTACCCGAAGATGTGGGAGGCCACCGGCGTCGGCTACGCGGAGCTGGTGGACATGCTGGTCCAGGCGGCACTGCGGCGGTCCACGGGTCTTCGCTGACTCACACGGGACCCGGCTGTCCCGGATGTCTCAGGAGGCGATCCCCTCGGGGATCGCCTTCTTCACTGCGGGGGCGAGGTCGACCAGCGGCGCCATCCCGCGCCCGGCGCGGTCCTCGGGGATGACCACCTCGACATACGCCGCACGCAGCGTCGTGGTGAACCGGAACGATCCGTTCTCCTGTTTCTGCAGCTGCCAGCCCACCCCGTCGACCTCGACGCCGTCGGCCTCCGGATCGTTCATCTCCGCGGGCCGCTCCACCCCGCAGCGCAGTATGATCAGCGGGTTTCCCCAGCCCGCCGTCAGCGCGGAGGAGGGCTCGGGATCCTCACGGTTCAGGCCGTCCACCGTCGACGGCAGCGCCTTGTCCAGGTTCTGGCACAGCTCGGTGACCTTCGCGTCCGGACTGGGAACCGCCGCCGACACGCTGTCGTCTGCTGAGGAGCAGCCTGCGGCGGCGATCAACAACGCGAGAGCGGGCAGGCGGAGGCGCCGGTGACGGAAGGAGTTCACCGGCCCAGCGTAGACGGGGGCTAGAGATGGACGACCGGGCAGGTCAGGGTGCGGGTGATGCCGTCCACCTGCTGGACCTTGGCGACCACCATGCGGCCCAGCTCGTCGACGGTGTCGGACTGGGCGCGGACAATGACGTCGTACGGTCCCGTCACGTCCTCGGCCTGGATCACTCCAGGGATCTTGCTGATCGTCTCGGCGACGGTCGACGCCTTGCCGACCTCCGTCTGGATCAGGATGTACGCCTGTACCACGGAACCTCCAGAGCGGCCACGAGGATCATGTGGGGAAAAGGAACGCCACGGTATCGCGTCGTCGCTCTCCGCGGGGAGACCTGCGGGACGCGGAGCCCGCGCGCCGGAGTGTTGTGATGAGACGAGTTGACGGCCACACCGGCCAGGGAAACGGCCATTTCGACCGTAACCAGGACAGAGATGGCGCGCGACCGGGCACGGACACGGACAGGGACAGAAGGGGAGTAAGGCCATGAAGGGCACTGTTGGTGAGCTCGGTGAGTTCGGGCTCATCAGGGAGCTCACCTCCCGTCTCACCGCCACCCCGGCGGTCCGGGTCGGCCCCGGCGACGACGCCGCGGTGGTCGCCGCACCCGACCGGAGGGTGGTGGCCAGCACCGACGTCCTCGTCGAGGGGCGGCACTTCCGCCGCGACTGGTCCACCGCGTACGACGTGGGCCGCAAGGCCGCGGCGCAGAACCTCGCCGACATCGCCGCGATGGGCGCCGTGCCCACCGCACTGCTGCTCGGCCTGGTCGTGCCCGCCGAACTCCCGGTGACCTGGCCGACCGAGCTGATGGACGGACTGCGCGACGAGTGCCAGGTCGCGGGCGCCGCCGTGGTCGGCGGCGACGTGGTGCGCGGCGACACCATCACCGTCTCCATCACCGCCCTCGGCGACCTGCGCAACCAGGAGCCCGTCACCCGGGGCGGCGCCCAGCCCGGCGACCTCGTCGCGGTGACCGGCTGGCTCGGCTGGTCCGCGGCCGGGTTCGCCGTGCTCTCCCGCGGATTCCGCTCGCCGCGCGCCTTCGTCGAGGCCCACCGGCGCCCCGAGCCGCCGTACCACGCGGGCCCTGCAGCCGCGGGGCTCGGCGCCACCGCGATGTGCGACGTCAGCGACGGACTGATCGCCGACCTCGGCCACATCGCGGAGGCCAGCAAGGTCAGGATCGACATCCGCTCCGGGCAGATCGACATCCCGTCCCAGATGAACGACATCGGCCAGGCCGTCGGCGTCGACCCGATGCAGTGGGTGCTCACCGGCGGCGAGGACCACGCGATCGTGGCGACCTTCCCGCCGGACGTGAAGCTGCCCGCCCGCTGGAAGGTGATCGGCGAGGTCCTCAACCCCTCGGCGCTGCCCCAGGTCACCGTCGACGGGGCGCCCTGGACCAGCAAGGGCGGCTGGGACCACTTCGGCGGGGAGGTCGAGGCATGAGGCCGCCCCTGGTCCTCACCGTGGCCGGCTCCGACTCCGGCGGCGGCGCCGGCATCCAGGCCGACCTGAAGACCATGCTCGCCCTCGGCGCGCACGGCATGAGCGTGCTCACCGCCGTCACCGCCCAGAACTCCCTCGGCGTGCAGGGCGCCTGGGAACTGCCCGTGGAGGCGGTCCGGGCCCAGTACCGCAGCGTCGTGGACGACATCGGCGTGCAGGCGGTCAAGACCGGGATGCTCTCCTCCGCCGAACTGGTCGAGACCGTCGCCGAGTTGATCGCCGGCACCGACGCCCCGGCCGTCGTCGACCCGGTCGGCGTCTCCAAGCACGGCGACTCCCTGCTCGCCGCGTCCGCGCTGGACTCCGTGCGCACCAAGCTGCTGCCGGTGGCCACCGTCGCCACGCCCAACCTCGACGAGGTGGCGCAACTCACCGGGGTGCGCGTCGAGTCCGACGCCGATCTGCGCCGGGCCGCCGGCGCCGTCCTCGAGTACGGCCCGCGCTGGGTGCTGATCAAGGGCGGGCATCTGTCCGGAGACGCCGTGGACCTGCTGACGGACGGCTCCGAGGAGCACTGGCTGCGCGCCCCGCGCCTCGACAACCGGCACACGCACGGCACCGGCTGCACCCTCGCGTCGGCCGTCGCCTGCGGCCTGGCCGAGGGGCGGTCGGTGCCGGAGGCGGTGACGGCAGCCAAGGAGTACGTCACCGGCGCGATCGCGGCCGGCTTCGCGCTCGGCGGCGGCATCGGCCCCGTCCACCACGGCTGGCGGCTCCGGCGGGAGACACCCTCGGCGTGACGCCCGGGTCGTTCCCCGCCGTGCCGGCCGCCGGAATCAGGCGGCCGGCACGGCGGGCAGGACGCGTGCCCCGAAGGGTCCGGGAACGGCAAAAAGCCGGCCCACCGAAGTGGACCGGCTCAGTGCAGCGGACCGGGCAGTGGCCGCGCGCTCAGCTGGACGCGTCAGCGCGAGACCTTGCCGGCCTTGATGCACGAGGTGCAAGCGTTCACGCGCTTCGGCGTCCCGCCGACCACGGTACGCACACGCTGGATGTTCGGGTTCCAGCGACGGGACGTACGGCGGTGCGAGTGCGAGATGTTGTTGCCGAAGCCCGGCCCCTTGCCACAGACGTCGCAGTTGGCAGCCACGGGTCACTCCAAAGACTTCAGATGCACTTACGGTTGATCCCGGCATGCCGGGACAGGATCTCGAGCGCTAACGGTCCGTGATCTGAGTGGCGGTGCCAGGGGGAGAGCCCGATCGGATCGGGCAACCGGAGCAGCATACAACGGCTGCTCCCGTACAACGAAACTACCATGGCGGTTCAGCGGTCCGCCCCCGGCCCACTTCCGGCGGGCACCCCCGCGGGGTCTACGCTGCCTGCCACGTCCAGCAGCTCAGGGAGGCGCAGGTGGCGCAGGTGCCGCAGAGGTTCTTCGACGCTCTGGCGGTGCGTACCTGGTGCGGTCTGTCGCTGCGCGCGCTCGGACGGGCGCGCGAGGAGATCGACGCGATCAACGTCTACCCGGTCGCGGACGGGGACACCGGCACGAACCTCTATCTGACCCTCGAGTCCGCCGCGGCCGCCGTGGAGGCGGTGTTCGCCGCGCACGAGGTCGGCCGGGCGCCCGCCGGAGGGGACACGGACCCGGCCGGGCCGGCCGCCGGACCCACGCTGGCCGACGCCGTCGCCGCCATGGCGCACGGGGCGCTGATCGGCGCCCGCGGCAACTCCGGCACCATCCTGGCCCAGCTGCTGCGCGGCCTGGCCCAGGTGCTCACCGAACGCGGCGCGTCCGCCCCTGCCGACGGACCGGGCCTGCGGCTGGCCCTGCGGCACGCGGCCGACTCCGCCCGGCAGGCCGTGGCCCACCCGGTCGAGGGCACCGTCCTCACCGTCGCCTCGGCCGCCGCCGACGCGGCACAGAACGCCGGGGACGACTGCGCGGCCGTGGCCCGCGCCGCCCACGAGGGCGCCCGCGCGGCCCTCGCCGCGACCCCCGGACAGCTGCCGGTCCTGGAGCGCGCCGGAGTGGTCGACGCCGGCGGGCACGGCCTGGTGACCGTGCTCGCCGCCCTGGTCGAGACGTTCACCGGGCAGGCGCCTCCGGCGGCGGGAGCAGTGGTCGTGTCGCACGCGCGCGTGGACCTCGCCGCGCAGGAGACCGCCGGGGAGTGCGCCACGGCCGACGACCCCACGGGCGGCCCCGCCTTCGAGGTGATCTACCTGCTGGAGGCCGAGGACGCCGCCGTGGCCCGGCTGCGGCAGCGCCTCGACGCCCTCGGGGACTCGCTCGTCGTGGTCGGCGGCGACGGACTGTGGAACGTCCACGTGCACGTCGACGACGCCGGCGCCGCCGTGGAGGCGGGCGTCGAGGCCGGACGGCCGTACCGGATCCGGATCACCCACTTCGGGCACGGCGACGTGCACACCACCGGCGCCGGGCGCCCGCCGCGGGAACGGGCCCAGCGCGCCGTGGTCGCCGTCGTGCCCGGCGAGGGCCTGGCCGGGCTGTACGGCGAGGCCGGCGCCACCACGGTGCTCGCGCGTCCCGGGGAGCCGCCCGTCAGCGGGGAGCTCGTCCAGGCCGTACGGCGGGCCCACGCGCGCGAGGTCGTACTGCTGCCCAACGACGCCGAGCTGCGCGACACCGCGGCCGCGGCGGCCGAGCAGGCCCGCACCGAAGGCGTCCGCGTGGCGCTGATCCCGACCCGCTCCGCGGTCCAGGGCATCGCCGCGCTCGCCGTGCACGAGCCCGAGCGGCGCTTCGACGAGGACGTCGTCGCGATGACCTCGGCGGCCGGCGCCACCCGCTACGCCGAGGTCACCGTCGCCGAGCACCGGTCCTGGACCACCGCCGGCATCTGCCAGGCCGGTGACGTCCTCGGCCTCATCGACGGGGACGTGGCCGTGATCGGCACGGACGTCACGGCCGTCGCCGGGACCGTGCTCGACCGGATGCTGGCGGCCGGCGGCGAACTGGTCACGCTGGTCCTCGGCGACGACGCCCCCGACGACCTCGCCGAGACCCTGGAGGCACGTGTCCGCGGGGCCTACCTCGCCGTCGACACGGTCGTGTGCCGGGGCGGCCGGCAGGGCGCGCTGCTCCTGATCGGCGTCGAGTAACGCCCCTCCACCCGGCGATCGCGGCGGGGCGGGCGGCATTGTCAGTGGCGTGGTGTGCAATGGATCTCGTGCCCGCACTGCAAGAACCCCTCAAGAAGGTGCTCGGCCCCGCCACCGCGAAGGTGATGGCCGAGCACCTCGGCCTGCACACCGTCGGCGACCTCCTCCATCACTACCCCCGCAGATACGAGGAGCGCGGTCAGCTCACCCACCTCGCCGACCTCCCCATGGACGAGCACGTCACGGTGGTCGCCCAGGTCGCGGACGCCCGCCTGCACACCTTCGCCTCCGCCAAGGCGCCGCGCGGCAAGGGCCAGCGCCTCGAAGTGACCATCACGGACGGCAGCGGCCGCCTCCAGCTGGTCTTCTTCGGCAACGGCGTCCACAAGCCCCACAAGGAGCTCCTGCCGGGCACCCGGGCGATGTTCGCGGGCAAGGTCTCCGTCTTCAACCGCCGACTGCAACTGGCCCACCCGGCGTACGAGTTGCTGCGCGGTGACGCCGAGGGCGAGGAGACCGTCGAGTCCTGGGCCGGTGCCCTCATCCCCCTCTATCCGGCCACCGCCAAACTGGAGTCCTGGAAGCTCGCCAAGGCGGTCCAGACAGTGCTGCCCAGCGCCCAGGAGGCCGTCGACCCCCTCCCGGACTCCCTGCGCGAGGGCCGGGGCCTGGTCTCCCTGCCCGAGGCCCTCCTGAAGATCCACCGCCCGCACACCAAGGCGGACATCGAGGACGCCCGCGCCCGCCTGAAGTGGGACGAGGCCTTCGTCCTCCAGGTCGCCCTGGCCCGCAGGCGCCACGCCGAGACCCAACTCCCCGCCGTCCCGCGCACACCGAAGGCGGACGGCCTCCTCACCGCCTTCGACGACCGCCTCCCCTTCACCCTCACCGACGGCCAGCAGAAGGTCTCCCGCGAGATCTTCGACGACCTCGCCACCGACCACCCGATGCACCGGCTGCTCCAGGGCGAGGTCGGCTCGGGCAAGACGATGGTCGCCCTGCGCGCCATGCTCGCCGTCGTCGACGCGGGCGGACAGGCCGTGATGCTGGCGCCCACCGAGGTGCTCGCCCAGCAGCACCACCGGTCGGTCGTCGAGATGATGGGCGAGCTGGCCAGTTGGGGACTGTGGCGCGAAGCGCCTCCGCAGAAGGGCGGTGGCGGGCGACGGGAGGGCGGCATGCTGGGCGGCGCCGAGCACGCCACCAAGGTGGTGCTTCTCACCGGTTCGATGGGCGCCGCCGCCCGCCGCCAGGCCCTGCTCGACCTGGCCACCGGCGAGGCCGGCATCGTCATCGGCACGCACGCGCTGATCGAGGACAAGGTCCAGTTCCACGACCTCGGCCTGGTCGTCGTCGACGAACAGCACCGCTTCGGCGTCGAACAGCGCGACGCCCTGCGCGGCAAGGGCAAACAGCCCCCGCACCTGCTCGTCATGACCGCCACGCCCATCCCGCGCACCGTCGCCATGACCGTCTTCGGCGACCTCGAGACCTCAGTCCTGGACCAGCTCCCGGCCGGCCGCTCCCCGATCGCCAGCCACGTCGTCCCGGCCGCCGACAAGCCGCACTTCCTGGCCCGCGCCTGGGAACGGGTCCGCGAGGAGGTCTCCAACGGCCACCAGGCGTACGTCGTCTGCCCCCGCATCGGCGACGAGGAGGACGGCCCGAAGAAGAACGGCAAGCAGGCCCCCGAGGGCGACGCCGACAAGCGTCCCCCGCTCGCCGTCCTCGACGTCGCCGAGCAGCTCGCGCAGGGCCCGCTGCAGGGACTCAGGGTGGAGGTCCTGCACGGCCGCATGCAGCCGGACGACAAGGACGCCGTCATGCGCCGCTTCGCCGCCGGTGAGACCGACGTCCTGGTCGCCACCACCGTCATCGAGGTCGGGGTCAACGTCCCCAACGCCACCGCGATGGTGATCATGGACGCCGACCGCTTCGGCGTCTCCCAGCTCCATCAGCTCCGCGGCCGCGTCGGCCGTGGCTCCGCCCCCGGGCTGTGCCTGCTGGTCACCGAGATGCCCGAGGCCAGCGCGGCCCGGCAGCGGCTTGACGCCGTCGCCGGCACCCTCGACGGCTTCGAGCTCTCCCGCATCGACCTCGAACAGCGCCGCGAGGGCGACGTCCTCGGCCAGGCCCAGTCCGGCGCCCGCACCTCCCTGCGCGTCCTCGCGGTCATCGAGGACGAGGAGATCATCGCCGAGGCACGGCAGGAGGCGGCGGCGGTGGTCGCCGCCGACCCGGAGCTGGCCGGCCTGCCCGGCCTGCGCACGGCCCTGGACGCCCTCGTGGACGAGGAGAGGGAGCAGTACCTGGAGAAGGGCTGACAAACTGGGGACGTCCGCCCGCTCGAGCACACCGACAAGGACACCGAGATGACCCGCGTGATCGCCGGCAAGGCCGGCGGACGTCGCCTAGCCGTCCCGCCGGGAACCGGCACTCGCCCCACCTCCGACCGCGCGCGCGAGGGCCTCTTCTCCACCTGGCAGTCCCTGCTCGGCGGCCCCCTGGACGGCGAGCGGGTCCTCGACCTGTACGCCGGATCGGGCGCCGTCGGCCTGGAGGCGCTCTCCCGTGGCGCGGGTCACGTCCTGCTCGTCGAGGCCGACGCCCGCGCCGCCCGCACCGTCCGGGAGAACGCCAGGTCCCTCGCCCTGCCCGGCGCCGAGGTCAGGGCGGGCAGAGCGGAACAGATCGTCCACACCCCGGCCCCGGCCGAGCCGTACGACATCGTCTTCCTGGACCCGCCGTACGCCGTCTCCGACGACGATCTTCGCGAGATCCTGCTCACACTCCGCACTCAGGGGTGGCTCACCGGGGAAGCGCTCGTCACCGTGGAGCGCAGCACCAGAGGCGGCGAATTCGCCTGGCCCGACGGCTTCGAGGCGATCCGGTCCCGTCGCTACGGCGAGGGAACGTTTTGGTACGGTCGCGCCGCCTCACCGTGCGAAGACGCACGATGACCGGACCGGAGAGCGAGGGAACTCAAGTGCGCCGCGCCGTCTGTCCCGGGTCTTTCGACCCGATCACCAACGGACATCTCGACATCATCGCCCGGGCCTCGAGTCTCTATGACGAGGTCTACGTCGCGGTGATGATCAACCAGGCCAAGAAGGGCCTGTTCGAGATCGAGGAGCGGATCGACCTCATCGGCCAGGTCACCGCCGAGTACGGGAACGTCCGCGTGGAGTCCTTCCACGGCCTCCTCGTCGACTTCTGCAAGCAGCGTGACATCCCGGCCATCGTCAAGGGCCTGCGCGCGGTCAGCGACTTCGACTACGAACTGCAGATGGCCCAGATGAACAACGGCCTCTCCGGTGTGGAGACCCTCTTCATCCCCACCAACCCCACCTACAGCTTCCTGTCGTCCTCCCTGGTCAAGGAGGTCGCGACCTGGGGCGGGGACGTCTCCCACCTGGTGCCGCCGCTGGTCCTCGAAGCCCTCTCCGAGCGCCTGAAGAGGGACTGAGCACGCCCCCGCACGCGTTCCGGGCAGCCCCCGGAGACTGACATTCCGTCACCCGGTGTCCCCGCGACACCCCAGGGTCGTACAGTCGTCCCGTCCGTCTCCAACACAGCTGTAGAGAGTGGCGAGCACACGGTGGACGTGCAGAAGAAGCTCGACGAGATCACCGCGATGGTCTCCGGCGCCCGCGCCATGCCCATGTCGGCCTCGTGCGTGGTCAACCGCGCCGAGCTCCTCTCGATGCTGGAGGAGCTGCGCGCCGAGCTCCCCGGTTCGCTCGCCCAGGCCGAGGAGCTGATCGGCGACCGCGAGCAGATGGTCGCCGAAGCCCGCCAGGAGGCCGAACGGATCATCGAGAGCGCGCACGCCGAGCGCGGCTCCCTGATCGCCGAGACCGAGGTGGCCCGCCGCTCCCAGGCCGAGGCGGACCGGATCCTCGCCGAGGCCCGTCAGGAGGCCGAGGAGGTCCGCGCCGAGGCCGACGACTACGTCGACTCCAAGCTCGCCAACTTCGAGGTCGTCCTCACCAAGACCCTCGGTTCCGTCGGCAGGGGCCGGGAGAAGCTCCTGGGCACCGGGCCCGGCCTCGACGAGAACGGCTACGAGGACGAGGACGCCCCCGAGCGCAGCCACGACCCCGAGACCCTGCGCCGCGACGCCGACGCCTACGTCGACACCAAGCTCGGCGCCTTCGAGGCGGTCCTGGCCAAGACCCTGGAGGCCGTCGGCCGCGGCCGCCAGAAGCTGCACGGCCGGATCGCCACCGACGACCTCGGCGCCCTCGCCGACGACCTCACCACCGTCCAGCACTCCAGCGACGCCGACTACCTCGCCGACCTCGCGGCCCTCGCGGACGCCCCCGCCGAGCAGCCCCGGCAGCGGGAGTACGGCGGGCAGCAGCCGGCGGCGGCCCACGTACCGGCCCAGGCCGTGCCGGAGATGCCCGCGCAGGACCCGGCGTACGGCTACGTGCCGCAGCAGCAGGCCGACCCGTACGCCGCCTACCAGCAGACCTACGGCGGACAGCAGGACGCGTACGGCTACCAGCAGGCGGATCCCTACGCCTACCAGGACGCCTACCAGGGCTACGACGCCCAGGGCTACGCCCAGCCCCAGCAGCCCGAGCAGCCTCCGCAGCTCCCGCCCGCCCAGCAGCCGGGGACGCTCGACGAGACCAGCCTCTTCGACACCAGCATGATCAGCGCCGAGCAGTTGCGGGCCTACGAGCAGGGCCGCGGCCTGTAAGGACCCCGCCCGGCGCCGGCCCGGGGCCGGATTGGGCCGAGAGCGAAAGGTCCAGTATCCTGGCTCTTCGGTCGCGCGTACGTCCGCGATCCACGCTGCCCGGGGACACCGCAGGGCGGCGTAGCCCCAGCTCAGAAGATCGAAAGCAGGAATGGCTCTGAACGCCCGCCTCGACCACCGAAACCCCCTCGTGTTCGACACGCACGAGCTGGGACGGCGTCCTGGTGCGCTCCAGCGCCTGAACCGCACGATCGACGCTCCCCGGGACCTCGGTGTCGCGGGAGTCATCGGAGTGCCGGAAGGCGCCCCGTTGGAGCTCGAGCTCCGGCTCGAGTCGGTCATGGAAGGGGTGCTCGTCACAGGCACCGCCCGTGCCAAGGCCGAGGGGGAGTGCGTAAGGTGTCTGGAGCCGCTGGAGCAGCAGCTCGAAGCGGACTTCCAGGAGATGTTCTCGTACCCTGACGCCGACGACCGGGGCCGCGTGAAGGCGGAACCGGCCGACGACGCCGAGGAAGACGAGGACAGGCTCTTCGTCGAGGACGGTCTGATCGACCTCGAACCCGTGCTGCGTGATGCGGTGGTGCTCGCACTGCCGATGCAGCCGGTGTGCCAGGAAGACTGCCAGGGTCTGTGCTCCGAGTGCGGGGTACGCCTGTCGGACGACCCGGACCACCACCATGACGCCGTCGACATCCGTTGGGCGGCTTTGCAGGGACTCGCCGGTTCACTCGAAGACGGCGAGAAGGACGAGATGAGCGGCGCCGAACCGGGCGTCGACGAGAAGCAGGAGAAGTAGCCGTGGCTGTTCCGAAGCGGAAGATGTCGCGCAGCAACACGCGCCACCGCCGGTCGCAGTGGAAGGCTGCGGTCCCCACCCTGGTTGCGTGCGAGCGCTGCCACGAGCCCAAGCAGCAGCACATCGCGTGCCCGTCTTGCGGCACTTACAACAAGCGCCAGGTCCTCGAGGTCTGAGCGGCTGGTGAGAGGCACTGTGTCAGTCCCCAAGAAGGCGGAAGACGCTCCCGCCAAGAAGAAGGCGGACACCCAGGCCTCGTCCCACACGCTTCTGGAAGGGCGGCTCGGCTATCAGCTCGAGTCCGCCCTTCTGGTGCGTGCGCTGACCCACCGTTCCTACGCGTACGAGAACGGCGGTCTGCCGACGAACGAGCGGCTGGAGTTCCTCGGTGACTCCGTCCTCGGCCTCGTCGTCACGGACACGCTGTACCGCACCCACCCCGACCTGCCCGAAGGCCAGCTGGCCAAGTTGCGGGCCGCGGTGGTCAACTCGCGTGCGCTGGCGGAGGTGGGCCGCGGGCTCGACCTCGGCTCCTTCATCCGGCTCGGCCGCGGTGAAGAGGGCACGGGCGGCCGGGACAAGGCGTCCATCCTCGCCGACACCCTCGAAGCGGTGATCGGCGCGGTCTATCTCGACCAGGGCCTCGACGCGGCCTCCGAACTGGTGCACCGCCTGTTCGACCCGCTGATCGAGAAGTCCTCCAACCTCGGTGCCGGCCTGGACTGGAAGACCAGCCTCCAGGAACTCACCGCGACCGAAGGGCTCGGCGTCCCCGAGTACCTGGTCACGGAGACCGGCCCGGACCACGAGAAGACCTTCACTGCTGCCGCCCGCGTCGGAGGCGTCTCGTACGGCACCGGCACCGGCCGCAGCAAGAAGGAGGCGGAGCAGCAGGCCGCGGAATCCGCGTGGCGGTCCATCCGGGCCGCGGCGGACGAGCGCGCCAAGGAGACGGCGAACGCCGTCGACGCGAACACCGACGAGGCGTCCGCCTCCGCCTGACCCACCGCACGGCCCGAACGCCCGTCCCACACCCGGGGCGGGCGTTCGGCTCGTCCACCCGACCGTCCGAGGGGATGCCATGCCCGAGTTGCCCGAGGTGGAGGTCGTCCGGCGCGGACTGGAGCGCTGGGTCGCCCACCGGACCGTCGCCGACGCCGAGGTCCTGCACCCCCGCGCGGTACGCCGGCACATCGCCGGCGGCGACGACTTCGCCCAGCGTCTGAAGGGCCACCGCATCGGCACGCCCAGCCGCCGCGGCAAGTACCTGTGGCTGCCCCTGGAGGACACCGGCCAGGCGGTCCTCGCACACCTCGGCATGAGCGGCCAGCTGCTGGTCCAGCCGTACGAGGCGCCGGCCGAGAAGCACCTGCGCATCCGGGTCCGCTTCGCCGACGCCCTGGGCACGGAACTCCGCTTCGTCGACCAGCGCACCTTCGGCGGCCTCTCCCTGCACGAGACCACCCCCGACGGGCTGCCCGACGTCATCGCGCACATCGCCCGCGACCCGCTGGACCCGCTCTTCGACGACGAGGCCTTCCACCTGGCGCTGCGCCGCAAGCGCACCACCATCAAACGGGCCCTGCTCGACCAGTCCCTCGTCAGCGGCGTCGGCAACATCTACGCCGACGAGGCCCTGTGGCGCTCCCGCCTGCACTACGAACGCCCCACGGCAGGCTTCACCAGGCCCCGCACCGCCGAACTCCTCGGGCATGTCCGGGACGTGATGAACGCGGCCCTCGCCGTGGGCGGCACCAGCTTCGACAGCCTGTACGTCAACGTCAACGGCGAGTCCGGCTACTTCGACCGCTCCCTCGACGCCTACGGCCGCGAGGGTCTGCCCTGCCGCCGCTGCGCGACGCCGATGCGCCGCCGGCCGTGGATGAACCGCTCCAGCTACTACTGCCCGAAGTGCCAGCGCCCGCCGAGGGTCACGGCGTAGGCGTCCGCCGCGCGTCGTACCGCTCGCGCGCCGCCAGCACCTCGTCCATCCGTCCCTCGACACACTCGATGAGCGCGAGCAGCCGCCCCGCCACCTCGCGTCCCAGGGCCGTGAGTTCGTAGTCGACGCGGGGCGGGTTGGTGGGCTGGGCCTCGCGGTGGACCAGACCGTCGCGCTCCAGCGCGTGCAGGGTCTGGGACAGCATCTTCTCGCTCACGCCGTCGACGCGGCGGCGCAGCTCGTTGAAACGGTAGGAACCCTCGTACAGCGCCCCGAGCGTCAGCGCGCCCCAGCGGCCCGTGGCGTGCTCCAGGGTGCCGCGCGAGGGGCAGGCCCGGGAGAACACGTCGTACGGGAGCTCCTGCTCCGCCGTGCGCTCCTGCGTGGTCGACATGTCTCCAGCGTACGTGAGCACAGCGCTGCCCCGCAGGGTGCGCCGACCGCACGACAGCGCCTCGGCGAGCGGCTCAGTAGCCGAAGTCCTGGGTCCACCAGGGCCCGCCCGGGCCGAAGTGGACGCCGACGCCCAGGGTCTGGAAGTCGCAGTTCAGGATGTTGGCCTTGTGCCCCGGGCTGTCCATCCAGGCGTCCATCACGGCCTGGGCGTCGGCCTGTCCGCGGGCTATGTTCTCGCCGCCGAGGTTGCTTATCCCGGCCGCCTCGGCCCGGTCCCACGGAGTGGCGCCGGCGGGGTCGGTGTGGTCGAAGAAGCCCTGGTCCGCCATGGCCTCGCTGAAGTCCTCGGCAAGTTCGCGCAGCGCGCTGTTCGCGGCGACCGGGCTGCAGCCCGCCTTGGCCCGCTCGGCGTTGACGAGCTGGAGCACCCGCGCCTCGGCGGCGGCCTGCTCGGACACGGTGCCGGCGGGAGCGGCGGTCCTGCGCTCCGGCTCCTGCGTGGCTGTGCGCGACGGCGTGGGCCGGGGCTTGCGGCTGGGCGTGGAGGTCTCGGGCTCCTCCGTCTTCGACGGCGTCCCGGTCGGCGCGGCCGACGTCGAGGCCGATGCCGACGGAGTGGGGGAGGCCGAGGGCGAGGCGGAGGACGCGGGGGCCGACGGCGAGACGGAGCGGCTGGAGCCGCGGCTCGCGGACGTGCCGCCGTCGAGGCCGGATTCCGCGCTGCCGGAGGTGCCGCCCTGCTCGGCCGGGCTGTTGGTCGGGACGTCCGCGGACTCCACCCGGTCGCCGGCGCCGCCGATGCGGTAGTTGTCGAGGCCGGGCACCGCGCCAGTGGCCACGGCGACCGTGCCGAGCGCGACGGCGGCGGAGACGCCGAGCAGCCCCGTACGGACCGGGGTGACGGCCTTCTTCCTGCGGCGGCGCCGCGACCCGGCGCGCCCCGGACCGTCGTCCGGCGTGAAGCCCTCGCTGGGGAAGGGGACCGTACGGCTCGCCGTCGGGTGGCCGTCGCCGGCCTGGTCGTCCTGCCCGAACAGGTAGGCGTCGCTCTTCGCACGGACCTCGGCGTACGCCTCGGGGTTCAGATAGGGCGCGATGCCCATCGTCGGGCGGTCGCCCGGCGCCGGGGCCGCCGGGTGCCGGTCCGGTCCCGTCGAGCCGTCCGTGCGGTGGCTCTGCGCGGCGCGGCCGGTGGCGGCGCGGCCGGCGGCGGAGCGTCGGTGGCGTCCCATGTCCTGGCCTTCCTCGTCCTCGCGGTCGTCGGTCCTCGCGTTCACCACAGAACTCACACCATCGGGTGAGTTTCAGATGCGATTCATTGGGTGGGGACGGTACCGCATGGTGCGAGGGGGTGAAGTGTCCGGAGTGACATTGACTGGTTAGGTTGCAGTCATGAGCGAGGATGTACGGCTGGTCGCGTGGGTGCGCGGGCAGGTCCAGGGAGTGGGTTTCCGCTGGTTCACGCGGGCCAGGGCGCTGGAGCTCGGCGGCATGAGTGGTTTTGCTCTCAATCTGGCCGACGGGCGCGTCCAGGTGGTCGCGGAAGGCCCGAGGGAGCGGTGCGAGGGTCTCCTCGACTGGCTGCGGGGCGACGACACGCCCGGACGCGTGGACGGCGTCACCGAGATCTGGGACACACCCCGCGGGGGCTACGACGGCTTCGCCATCCGCTGACGAGGTACCGCGCGGCGCCCGCCGGACACCCGAGCCAGGGGATGCGGAAGGGGTGCTGGAACGAAAACGAGCAGGTGGTTGCCAAGAACGCCGTCCCCGTGGCAGGCTCCGCACCCAGGATGATCGCCACGCCCCCAGGGGCCCGCAGGAGTCGTCGCGCCGCCGTTTCCCGGCCGCGCGCCCCGGGCACCGGTCAATACGGGGCGTGATCGTGTTGACCGTCAAACTTTTTGGTGAGACGCTGAAAGCCCCGCGCACCTTAGCTGTTTGGCATGGTTGAACGGCAGTAAAAACTCAAGAGTGCCAAGCACCGCGGGTGCGAATCCCTCACGACCCATCGACCCACACCGCTTCGGTCGGTCACTCATTGTGGAGGACCATCCATCATGGCAAAGGCGCTTCTCGGTTACGTCGGCGGCTCCGACCCGCGACTCCTCGCCGAGATGCGACGGCTCCAGCAGCGCGTCCAGGACCTGGAATCCGAGCTCGGACGGATCCAGGCGGAGAACGACGCGCTGGCGGCTGCCGCGTCTCACGACAGGATCATGGAGAGCATGGAGAGCGTTGACGCACACCAGGCGGAGCCTGCGCTCACCTGATCACTGCATCGCTCCACGACGGCACAGCAGTGGTTGGGCCGCCCGCACAACTACTCGCTCGTCAGAGTTGCAAGGGACGCTTCGGCGTCCCTTCTTTCTTTCCCGCCCCGTCCGTCTGATCGGTGTCCGCCAGATCCGTCCCGTCCCCGACCCGTGCCCCGCCCGGTCTTCCCCCGTGCATCCTTTCACCCTCTTCAACGTCTGATGTGCCCTGCATGTTCACCTGTGAAACCGCGCCGGTTCACCGGTTCATGGAGTGAGACACCCCCGAAAGGTAGAGTCCGGCGGCGTGCACCTGAAGGCCCTGACCCTCCGCGGATTCAAGTCGTTCGCCTCGGCGACCACGCTCCGCTTCGAACCCGGCATCACCTGCGTCGTCGGCCCGAACGGCTCGGGCAAGTCCAATGTCGTGGACGCGCTCAGCTGGGTCATGGGCGAACAGGGCGCCAAGTCGCTGCGCGGCGGAAAGATGGAGGACGTCATCTTCGCCGGCACCACCGGCCGCCCGCCGCTGGGCCGTGCCGAGGTGTCCCTCACGATCGACAACTCCGACGGGGCCCTGCCCATCGAGTACGCCGAGGTCACCATCACGCGGATCATGTTCCGCAACGGCGGCAGCGAGTACCAGATCAACGGCGACACCTGCCGCCTGCTCGACATCCAGGAACTGCTCTCCGACTCCGGCATCGGCCGCGAGATGCACGTCATCGTCGGCCAGGGCCAGCTCGACTCCGTCCTGCACGCCGACCCCACGGGCCGCCGCGCCTTCATCGAGGAGGCCGCCGGCGTCCTCAAACACCGCAAGCGCAAGGAGAAGGCGCTCAGGAAACTGGACGCGATGCAGGCCAACCTCGCACGCGTCCAGGACCTCACCGACGAACTGCGGCGCCAGCTCAAGCCGCTGGGCCGGCAGGCGGCGGTGGCGCGAAGGGCCGCCGTCATCCAGGCCGACCTGCGGGACGCCCGCCTCAGGCTCCTCGCCGACGACCTCGTACGGCTGCGGGCGGCACTCCAGGCCGAGATCGCCGACGAGGCCGCCCTCAAGGAGCGCAAGGAGAGTGCCGAGCGGGAGCTGGGCAAGGCCCTGCGGCGCGAGGCGGACCTGGAGGACGAGGTGCGCCGGCTCACCCCGCGCCTGCAACGCGCCCAGCAGACCTGGTACGAGCTGTCCCAGCTCGCGGAACGGGTGCGCGGCACGATCTCCCTGGCCGACGCCCGGGTCAAGAGCGCCACCTCCACGCCTCCCGAGGAGCGACGGGGCCGGGACCCGGAGGACCTGGAGCGCGAGGCCGCCCGGGTGCGCGAGCAGGAGGCCGAACTGGAAGCGGCCCTGGAGGCGGCCGAACGCGCCCTGGAGGACACGGTCGCCCACCGGGCCGACCTCGAACGCGAACTGGCCCTGGAGGAGCGCCGCCTCAAGGACGCCGCCCGCGCCATCGCCGACCGCCGCGAAGGGCTCGCCCGGCTCAGCGGACAGGTCGGCGCCGCCCGTTCCCGCGCCGCCTCCGCCCAGGCCGAGATCGAGCGGCTGGCCGCCGCCCGGGACGAGTCCCGGGAACGCGCCGCCGCCGCTCAGGAGGAGTACGAGTTGCTCCAGGCCGAAGTCGACGGACTCGACGCCGGTGACCGGGAACTCGCCGAGCGGCACGAGGCCGCGGGGCGCCGGCTGGCCGAAGCGGAGGCCGCCCAGAGCGCCGCCCGTGAGGCGGCCACCGCGGCGGAGCGCGAGCGCGCGGCGACCCAGGCCCGCCACGACGCCCTCGCCCTGGGCCTGCGTCGCAAGGACGGCACCGGCGCGCTGCTCGCCGCCCGCGACGGCCTCACCGGTCTGCTCGGCCCCGCCGCGAGGCTGCTCACCGTGGCACAGGGCCACGAGGTCGCCGTGGCCGCCGCCTTCGCGGCCGCCGCCGACGCCGTGGCGGTGGCGTCCCCGGCCGCCGCCGCCGATGCCATCCGGCACCTGCGCAAGCAGGACGCCGGCCGCGCCGCCCTGCTGCTCGCCGGCGCCCCCGACGACGTACCGCACGAGCCGCGGGGGGACGGGCCGCCGTATGCCGCCGACCTCGTCCACGGGCCCGCCGAGCTGATGCCGGCCGTGCGGCGGCTGCTGCGCGGGATCGTCGTCGTCGGCACCCTGGAGGACGCCGAGGACCTCGTCTACGCCCGTCCCGGGCTGACCGCCGTCACCGCCGAGGGCGACCTGCTGGGCGCCCACTTCGCGCAGGGCGGGTCCGCCGGGGCGCCCAGCCTGCTGGAGGTGCAGGCGTCCGTGGACGAGGCCGCCGCGGAGCTGAAGGAGCTGGGCGTGCGCTGCGCCGAACTGGCCGAGGCGCAGGAGGCGGCCGTCGAACGGCGCCGGGAGTGTGCCGCGCTCGTCGAGGAGCTGGGGGAGCGGCGCCGTGCCGCCGACCGCGAGAAGTCCTCCGTCGCCCAGCAGCTCGGGAGGCTGGCCGGACAGGCGCGGGGCGCGGCCGGGGAGGCCGAGCGGTCCGCCGCCGCGGCACAGCGGGCGCAGGAGGCGCTGGACAAGGCGCTCCTGGAGGTCGAGGAGCTGGCCGAGCGGCTCGCGGTCGCCGAGGAGATGCCCGTCGAGGAGGAACCCGACACCTCGGTCCGCGACCGGCTCGCCGCCGACGGCGCCAACGCACGCCAGACCGAGATGGAGGCGCGCCTGCAGGCCCGTACGCACGAGGAGCGGGTCAAGGCGCTCGCCGGACGCGCCGACTCCCTCGACCGGGCCGCCCGCGCGGAACGCGAGGCACGCGCGCGTGCCGAACAGCGCCGGGCCCGGCTGCGGCACGAGGCGGCCGTCGCCGAGGCCGTCGCCGCGGGCGCCCGGCAGCTGCTGGCGCACGTCGAGGTCTCCCTGGCCCGCGCCGACGAGGAGCGCACCGCCGCCGAGGCCGCGAAGGCCCGGAGCGAGCAGGAACTGGCCGCCGCGCGCACCACGGGGCGCGATCTCAAGGCCGAGCTGGACAAGTTGACGGATTCAGTCCACCGGGGCGAGGTACTCGGCGCCGAGAAGCGGCTGCGCATCGAGCAGCTGGAGACCAAGGCGCTGGAGGAACTCGGTGTGGAACCGGCGGGGCTCGAGGCCGAGTACGGGCCGCATCAACTGGTGCCGCCCTCGCCCCCCGCCGAGGGCGAGGAGCTCCCGGAGGACCCGGAGCACCCGCGCAACCGCCCCCGGCCCTTCGTACGGACCGAGCAGGAGAAGCGGCTGAAGGCCGCCGAGCGGGCGTACCAGCAGCTCGGCAAGGTCAATCCGCTGGCCCTGGAGGAGTTCGCGGCGCTGGAGGAGCGGCACCAGTTCCTCTCCGAGCAGCTGGAGGACCTGAAGAAGACCCGCGCCGACCTGCTCCAGGTCGTCAAGGAGGTCGACGAGCGCGTCGAGCAGGTCTTCACGGAGGCCTACCGGGACACGGCCAGGGAGTTCGAGGGCGTGTTCAGCAGGCTCTTCCCCGGCGGTGAGGGACGCCTGGTGCTCACCGACCCCGACAACATGCTCACCACGGGCGTGGACGTCGAGGCACGGCCGCCGGGCAAGAAGGTCAAGCGGCTCTCGCTGCTCTCGGGCGGGGAGCGCTCGCTGACCGCCGTGGCGCTGCTCGTGTCGATCTTCAAGGCGCGGCCCAGTCCGTTCTACGTCATGGACGAGGTCGAGGCGGCGCTCGACGACACCAACCTGCAGCGGCTGATCCGGATCATGCAGGAGCTCCAGGAAGCCTCGCAGCTGATCGTCATCACGCACCAGAAGCGGACGATGGAGGTCGCCGACGCGCTGTACGGCGTCTCCATGCAGGGCGACGGCGTGTCGAAGGTCATCAGCCAGCGCCTGCGCCGGCCTGTGTGAACGGCTGAAAGTCGCGTTGCAGGTCGGACACCTGACCTTCAACTCTTGAACACAATGCGCTCGCGAGCGTCGGACAACTCACAGCTCTCGCCCTATTGACTTCGAAACTTGAAGGCATAGTCTCTGCAACGTTGCTTTTACCTTCAGGTACCTACCAGTGGCACCTCGAAGGGCGAACCACCCCGGCAGCGTTGCCGGAAGCCCGAGGAGTACACGTGGCCAGCACAGCGCAGGCACCCAATCCAGGAGCCCGAACGGCTCATCCCGATCATCTCGGGCACGTCATCTTCATCGCGGCGGCGGCCGCGATGGGCGGTTTCCTCTTCGGCTACGACAGCTCCGTCATCAACGGCGCCGTCGAGGCCATCCGGGACCGCTACGACGTCGGCTCCGCGGTGCTGGCCCAGGTCATCGCCGTCGCGCTGATCGGCTGCGCCATCGGCGCCGCGACCGCCGGCCGCATCGCCGACCGCATCGGCCGCATCCGCTGCATGCAGATCGCGGCGGTCCTCTTCACCATCAGCGCCATCGGCTCCGCACTGCCGTTCGCGCTGTGGGACCTCGCCCTGTGGCGCATCATCGGCGGCTTCGCCATCGGCATGGCCTCGGTGATCGGCCCGGCGTACATCGCCGAGGTCTCCCCGCCCGCCTACCGCGGCCGGCTCGGCTCCTTCCAGCAGGCCGCGATCGTCATCGGCATCGCCGTGTCGCAGCTGGTCAACTGGGGTCTGCTGAACGCCGCGGGCGGCGACCAGCGCGGTGAGCTGATGGGCCTGGAGGCCTGGCAGGTCATGCTCGGCGTCATGGTGATCCCGGCCGTCCTCTACGGCCTGCTGTCCTTCGCCATCCCGGAGTCCCCGCGCTTCCTGGTCTCCGTCGGCAAGCACGAGCGCGCCAAGCAGATCCTCGCGGAGGTCGAGGGCAAGGACGTGGACTTCGACGCCCGCGTCGCCGAGATCGAGCACGCCATGCACCGCGAGGAGAAGTCCTCCTTCAAGGACCTCCTCGGCGGCAGCTTCTTCTTCAAGCCGATCGTCTGGATCGGCATCGGCCTGTCGGTCTTCCAGCAGTTCGTCGGCATCAACGTCGCGTTCTACTACTCCTCGACGCTGTGGCAGTCGGTCGGCGTCGACCCGACGGACTCCTTCTTCTACTCGTTCACGACGTCGATCATCAACATCGTCGGCACCGTGATCGCGATGATCTTCGTGGACCGTGTCGGCCGCAAGCCGCTGGCCCTCATCGGCTCGGTCGGCATGGTGATCGGCCTGGCGCTGGAGGCCTGGGCGTTCTCCTTCGACCTGGTCGACGGCAAGCTCCCGGCCACCCAGGGCTGGGTCGCCCTGATCGCCGCCCACGTGTTCGTCCTCTTCTTCGCCCTGTCGTGGGGTGTGGTCGTCTGGGTCTTCCTCGGCGAGATGTTCCCGAACCGGCTCCGCGCCGCCGCGCTGGGCGTGGCCGCGTCCGCGCAGTGGATCGCCAACTGGGCCATCACCGCGAGCTTCCCGTCGCTGGCCGACTGGAACCTCTCCGGCACCTACGTGATCTACACGGTCTTCGCCGCGCTCTCCATCCCGTTCGTCCTGAAGTACGTGAAGGAGACGAAGGGCAAGGCCCTGGAGGAGATGGGCTGACCGCCCGCCCCGAACCCGGGGGGAAGGGCCCAATCCCCGCTGCCCCTCTCCCCGTACCGTGCCGCCGCCCCCGTCCGGATCTCCGGACGGGGGCGGCGGTGTCCTGCCTGCGGGACCGCCCGGTGGGCGGGGCACCTACGGCGGCCCGCCGCGCCCGGGCTGTGGCGCGGGCCGGGGCGGCGGGGGAGGGGCCGCCGCTCGGACCGGCGTGAAGGCCGACGGGCGGCTTCCGGTCCCTGCGCGGGGCGCCCGGGAGCCGGTACCGCAAGCAGACGGGGACCGGACTGCGCCCCCCCCCCGGGGCGGCGTGCGATGCGGCGCGTCGGACCCTGTGGCCCGGCGCTGGCCTCCGGCCCCGGCCTCCGACCCCGACGCCCCTGCACCCGCCCTGGACGCCCCCCGGTCCCTGCCTCTGACGCCCTGGCCCCGAGCCCCGACCTGGACGCCTCGGTCCCCTGCCTCTGACGCCCTGGCCCCGAGCCCTGCCCTGGACGCCCCCGGTCCCTGCCTCCGACGCCCTGGCCACGAGCCATGAGCCCCGAGCCCTGAGCCACGCTCTCCGAGCCTCGGTCTCCGCCCTCCGGCCTCCGGCCCCCGGCCTCGACGCCCCGGCCTCCGGTCTCCGGTCTCCGGCCCCGGGCTCCAGGCCCCGACCTCGACGCCCCTGCCTCCGGGCCCCGCCTCGACGCCCCGGCCTCCGGGCCCCGGCATCCGGCCTCCGGGCCGGGGGCGCCCCCGGCCCCTGCCTCGGGCCTCGACCCCGTGCCGACGCGAAACGTCCCCCTCCGCCCGGCCGGGCGGAGGGGGA
>NZ_JBEZVJ010000045.1:0-35660 GCF_040636935.1 Streptomyces sp. NPDC032940
GCGAGGTGACCAGCGGTTTGAGGAACACCACGCGCTCGTGGGCGGGCAGCGGGTGAACGGTGGTCGGATCAGGGGACAAGAGCGGGGTCCTTTGCCGGGTTGCGGGATGTCGCGCACGGTCGGGCCGGGCGTTGGCGGGGCGTGGCCCGGATTCGGCCTGATGTGGTGGGCGGTCAGGCGTTCTGGGGGCCGGGCGGGGTGACCCATTCGACGAACTGGACGATCACTCCGTTGGGGTCGGTGATCTGGAAGAGGCGTTCGCCCCAGGGCTCTTCGCGCAGCGGCATGGTGATCTCGACGCCCTGGGTGCGTAGCCGCTCTTCTTCCTGCGCGAGTGCGGTGGTGGTGAAGGCGAGGATCAGGCCGGCGGCGTGCTGGTCGCGCTGGTCGGCCGACAGCACCTCGGTGCCGCGGGCGAGCAGGACGATGTCCATCGCGGCGTCGTCGCGTGACAGGGAGGCGAACCCGTCGGCGGCGGCCTGCTCGACGTAGCCGAGGTGGGTGGTGAAGAACTGCTGGGACGCGGCGACATCGTCGACGGTGAGCGAGACGGTGGACGCGGTGATCTGCATGGTGCTTCTCCTCGGTGTTTTCCGGGGGGTGGGGCGGGGGTGCGGGGTGGGTTCAGGTCAGTAGCCGCAGCGGCGTGGCAGGTTGCGGGTCTTCGGGGGGACTCGCCGGTCGGGTGCGGGGAGCGCGTGGGAGGGGCGCCGATTCCCGCCGGGTAGTGCCTGGGCGGGGTTGTCGCGTTCGGTCAGAACCGGACCGAACGTGGCGGGCGTGCTCCGAAGGGCGAGAGGGCGGGATTCGAGCACGGGGAGCATCCGTTCTTCGTTCGACGAAACTTTACGATGGACGTAAACTTAGACCGATACACCTGAGGGTGTCAAGATAAAAATACTACGGGGGTAAGATTGCTCCATGACTACCGATGCCACCTCGTCCGCACCCCCTACCGGCCTGCGGGAATCCAAGAAGCAGGAGACCCGTCAGCTCATCTCCGACGTCGCCACCGGCCTGTTCCTCGCCCAGGGTTTCGAGCGGACCACCATCGCCGAGATCGCCGCCGCCGCGCGGGTGGCGAAGAAGACGGTCACCAACTACTTCCCGCGCAAGGAGGATCTGGCCCTGGACCACCAGGACGCCTTCATCGCCACCCTGGCCGGCACCGTGGCCAGCCGTCGTACCGGCGAGTCAGCCCTGTCGGCCCTGCATCACGCCTTCACCGAAGCGGCTGCTAACGCCGACCCGGTCGCCGGGTTCTCCGGCCCCGGCTTCGCCCGCATGATCGCCGACAGCCCCACCCTCTCCGCCCGACTGCGCGACCTGCACGACCTGCGAGAGGCCGCCCTGGCAGACGCCTTGGCCGATGCCACCGGCGCACCCTGCGGCGACATCACCCCCCGCACCGCCGCCGCCCTGCTCGGCGCCGTCCACCGCACCCTGTTCCAGCGCATCCAGGAACTCACCCTCATCGGCCAGGACAACGCCCGGATCTCCGCCACCGTCACCGCAGAGGCGGACCGTGCCTTCGCCCTGTTGGCACCGTCGCTCGCCGACTACGCCGCAGCGTGAACCGGCGCCGCTCGTCGGCGCCCCGACGGCGCCCGGTCTGCGGCAGCCACCCAAACAGCCGCGCCTCCAAGGGGCGCACGCCGGACAGACGCGGCCTGCCGTCAAACGGCCGAACGACGACAGGCCCGGCGCGCGTCCCACGAACCCAGTGATAGCGGGGTCTGGCGACGGCTCCGGCCCCCTAGGACCCGATGCCGGTTGACGACAGGGTCAGATGACACCGGGGTCCGACACGCCGACAGAAGCGGGCACGAGTGTGACCCATCTCGTCCCCGAGCGGGCGTCGACCGACCGCCAGAACCTCGTCCTCAAGGAGGCCGGGATCGAGAACCAGGTCGTCCTCGAAGAGGAGGCCGGCACCTCCAGCCTCTTCCAGCCGCTTCAGCGCCCGACGTTCGGCGAGCTGCCCACCTGCACGCGGCCGCACCGGCTCTCTGAAGGCCCCCCGTGCCAGGCGGGGCGGCTGGAAGACGGGACTGAGGGAGGGGCTCAGCGCACCACCTCCGGCATGTGGCGGCAACGTCCGCAAAGGCACCCGGTGGCCCGGCGCACGTCACACAACTGAAGCCTGCCTTCTGACACTGCTGCGCCGGCCAACCGGCGTGCTCGTGAAGTCCGCTGGACGCAGACGTCGGAACGTGGCTGCTCGCTGTCGAAGATTGCCGACGGCAAGCCCTGCGGCGGCAGAGCGTACGTGAGGACCAGCGGGTCGTACCACCCGCGCGCCTTGCGGACGCGCCACCGCCTCCGCAGGAAAGCGTCCATCCCCTCGCGGCCGTCGCTACGCGGGCCTCCTGCCGAAGGCGCGATCAGCTCCGTGAGAGCGGCTATGTCCCTGCCGATGCAGTACGCAGCCCCGGATGGACCGTCGGCGACGAGACGTTCCCGAACCTCCGCAAGGCAGGCCGGTGACCCGCTGACCTGCCTGTGGACGTTGACGTAGACCGCTTGGGCCTCCCCGGCCCGCCCCGCCGCACCCCCAAGCCGGCCCCAAGGTCCTCGGGGACGCTCCTGATCGTGAACCAGGCACGGAACCAGGGCTCCAGGGCCCGGCCGTTGACCTCGCGGCACATCACCGCCACGCTCGCTTCGGCCCGGCCACGCTACACCTGCGAGTCGCCCACCAGACAGCGGACCGCCTGGGGTTGTAGCGCGCCCCTGTCAGTGGCCAGAACACAAAGCACCACGTCGTGCCAGCGGCCGGCCATCGCCACAGGCCAGAGGCCTGCAAGAACAGACCGCTCCTGACAGCTGTCACCGCTACGACCTCACCGCCACGAAACCGACACACTGCAAGACGAGCCGGTCCCGGTGGCCGGCCGGCACGTCACGGGGCGACGGTGCCGGTCACGGGCCGGGGCGCAGCGGTCGGCTCCGGGGCCGCTGCTGGTGTTGTCGGCGTACCAAGTGAAGATGCGCCACCTCGTGCGACGTGCGCCGTTCTCGGTGCGGTGATGGTGTGGGGCCGGGGGCACGTAACCTGCGTGGGGACGCCGGACGTCGGCGCCGGGGTGGGGGAAGGGGGCCGGGGTGGAGCCGCTGAGGGCCGGGGACCCGGAGAAGGTGGGTGGGATCGGGTTGCGGGGCCGGCTGGGTGCCGGCGGGATGGGCGAGGTGTTCCTGGGCAGGTCACCGGGCGGGCGGGCGGTGGCGGTGAAGGTGGTGCATCCGCATCTGGCGCGGCAGGGGGAGTTCCGGCGGCGGTTCGCACGGGAGGTGGCGGCGGCGCGGGCGGTGGGCGGGGCGTTCACCGCTCCGGTGCTGGCCGCCGGGCCGGAGGACGACCTGCCGTGGATCGCGACTGCCTACATTCCGGGGCCCGATCTGGCGGAAGCGGTCGGTGTGGCGGGGCCGTTGCCCGAGGGCGCGGTGTGGCGGCTGGCGGCGGGGCTCGTGGAGGCTGTGCAGGCCATTCACGCGGTGGGGGTGCTGCACCGGGATCTGAAGCCGTCGAACGTGCTGGTGGCCGCCGACGGGCCGCGGGTGATCGATTTCGGGATCGCGCGGACGCTGGAGGACACCGCACTGACGGCGACCGGTCTGGTGGTGGGGACGGCGGGCTTCATGGCGCCCGAGCAGGCCGAGGGTGGCGAAGTCGGCCCGGCCAGCGATGTGTTCGCGCTCGGGGCGGTGATCACCTTCGCCGCCACGGGGACCGGGCCCTTCGGTCAGGGTCCGCCGCTGGCGGTGCTCCACCGGGTGGTCAACGGGCGGCCACGGCTGGACGGGCTCACAGGACCGCTGCGCGAACTGGTCGACGCGTGCCTGGCGAAGGACCCCCGTGAACGGCCCACGCCCACAGCGTTGCAGGAGCGGATCGGCGCGCACTGGGAGCCGGCGGACGACTTCCCCGGCGTCTCCTCCTGGCCGGATGCCCTCACCACCCCCATCCAGCGGCACGCCACGTCCCCGACCGCCCCCTACACCGAAGCCGCCGAGGCCATGGCGCCCCCGGACGGCGAACCGGACGCGGTGCGTGCGGCCGTCGTCGGCATCGACTTCGGCACGAGAAACTCGGCCGTGGCCGTCCTGGAAGCCGGCAGGGTACGGCTGATCCCCAACGCCCAAGGCGCGCATACCACTCCCAGTCTGGTGACCCTCACCGCCGAGGGGGACGTCCTCGTCGGCACGGCCGCCGAGCGGCAGACCCTCACCAACCCCGGCTACACCCCGCGCGCCGCCAAGCTGGAACTGGGTACCGGCTGGCATGTCACCCGGGGCGACGTCCGGCTGGCCGCCGAGGACGTCGCCGGGCTGATCCTCGCCCGCCTGCGCGAGGACGCCGAGGCCCACCTCGGCCGGCCGCTCACCGCCGCCGTGCTGGCGGTGCCCGCCAGCTTCCGTCGCAACCAGCGGGCCGCCCTGCTCCGGGCCGGCGAACGGGCCGGACTCCCGATCATGCGGCTGATCAACGAGCCCTCGGCGGTGGCGATGGCCTACGGCCTGCACCGGGACGACTGCACCGTCCTGATCTTCGATCTCGGCGCGGGCACCCTCGATGTCTCCCTCATCGACCTCGACGACGGCACCGCGCTGACCCGGGCCACCGCCGGCGACAGCCGGCTCGGCGGCGACGACTGGGACCAGCGGATCGTCGAGCACCTGACCGACCGCGTACGGCTGCGGCACGGCGTGGATCTCACCACCGACGTCACCGCAGCCCAGCGGCTGCGCGAGGCCGCCGAGACCGCGAAGATCGAACTCTCGGCGGTGCACACCACAACCCTCCGGCTGCCCTACCTCGCCACCGGACCCGACGGCCCCCTCCACCTCGAAGAGGAACTGACCCGCGAGGACTTCGAGACGCTCACCGCAAATCTGCTGGAACGCTGCCGCACGCCCGTCGAACGCGTCCTCGCCGACGCCGACCGCACACCGGCCGACATCGACCGGGTCGTCCTGGCGGGCGGCGCCGCCCGGATGCCCGCAGTGGAAGACCTGATCCGCCGGCTCACGGACGGCCGTGAGCCCTACCGGGGCCTGCTCCCCGAAGCCGTCGCCAGCGGCGCCGCTCTTCAGGCGGGCATCATGACCGGCGACATCAAAGACGTTCTGCTCCTCGATCTCACCCCCCACTCGATCGGCATCGAAACCGCCGAGGGGACCACGACCAAGCTGATCGAGCGGAACACGACGATCCCCACCAAGCGCTCCGAAATCTTCACCACACACACGGACGACCAGACCACAGTGGTGCTCCACGTCGTGGAGGGCGAACGGGAAGACCCGGCGCGCAACCGGACCCTTGCGGTCCTCGAACTCACCCTGCCAACCGCTCCCCGCGGCGTGCCGCAGATCGAGGTGACAGCCGACTGCGACCCCAACAACATCCTCCACATCACAGCCCAGGACCTGGGCACCGGCAACAAGACAGTCACCACCATCGACCACACCACGATGGAACAGGCTGCCGCACTCCTGCACTCCCCCCGCTGGACCGGCCTACGCACCCACGTCCCCACGACCCACTCAGCTTCCTGACAGGCCGCTCTCCACCCGCATAAGCGGCCGGTGGGAGACGAACCCCGATGGGCGGTCGCGTGCGGGACAGCGCGTCCAGCTGAGGCAGCAAGCCGTAGCGCAGGCCATGGGCCCGCACCGCCTCCCATCGGGCCTGCTGCTGCGGTTGCAGAGCCAGCCGACCCCCGCAAGCACAGCGAGGAGCAGGGCCACGACGAGGACCCACCAGCGCGCCAGCAGCCAGACGACCACCATCGCCCCCAAGCCGATGACGGCCGCCGCCACCACGGCGAAGGCGACCAGCTGCGCGTCCCGCTGCTGCCGCCTCCGGCTGACCAGCAGCAGACCGTCTGACGCAGCACCCGGCGCATCGAGGCCAGGGCAGCCGAAACATCCCGCTCTGTCAGCAGGCGGGACAACGAGTCATCAGCGCAGACGACGACATCGAACCGGCCATCGCGAAACGGGAGGCCCCGCATATCAGCAGCCGCCGTGCGCAGACTGAAGCCCCGGCGGGCGGCCTCACGGTCAGCACAGGCGACAGCGCCAGGACTGAGATCCGTGCCGGTGACACGGTGCCCGCGCAGCCCCACACCGAGGGCCTGCATACCGATACCACAGGAACAGTCAAGCACCTCAACACGATCCCGACCGATCAGAGCATCGAGACCGGCCCCCTCGTCGGCGAACGCCGGCATCCCAGTCCGCAGAGACCAGGTGATAGTCGTCGGCCAACTCATCGGAGAAGCGCCACCGATGTCTCAGCAACGACGGCCGCCCAGAGGAACTCTTCTTCTGGTCAACCACCGGTGACTGATCCAGGACCGTCAGGTGAGACCCTTCACCGATGGGCCGCGTTCAGCATCACGACCATGCGCAGCGCTCGCGGAGAAGCTCAACACCGTCGCCTTCCAGGTCATCGAGATACGCCATGCGTCCCGTCATGGCCATCGTCAGGGCCAAGGTACTGCCCAACACGAGTGCCCCGGATCCGGTCGTGAACGGGCCGTCGTCTGCCACGAGGCGTAGGCCGCCGATGCGTCCCTTGGCAAGGACCACCTGATCCGAACCCTTGTAGTACTCAGCCACCCGTGTCACTGCGTCAGTCGGGTAGTCGCGATGCATGCCCAACGGACGCCGGATGTCCTGCGCATGCACGATCGTCTCGCCCAGCATGGCCACCACAGGCAGCGGGGGCTTGGTTCTGCTGGGGACAACACGCCCAAACCGCTCAAGGGTCTCGGCCGGGGTCACACCGAGCTGTTCAGCCAGCCGCATCGCTACCTGTTTGTCGAAGTCGAACCGGCAACGGATCACACCCGCCAGCCAGCGCACAGCATTGAGACTCGCCCCCGCGGTGAGATGCGCCAGGACCTCACGCACCGTCAACCCCGTGCACAGCGACGGAGTCATCCACTGATCGTCAGACACATCTGCAAGATCGGCTACCAGTGCCGCTCGCTCCGTACAGATCAGTGACCAGACCCCCGTCACCGGACTGCGATCTGCTGACAGCTCCGAACCAGTCATACGGGCGAGTCTCCTGTCACGAATCGTGCTCTGCATGGCACCTGGACCGGAACACTCGGTCGTCCGGCAGGCTGTTCGAACAAGAGACTCCCCCCGTAGCGCAAAGTCATCGTTCACAGCGCGGCCATCCCTCGAGGCACCCGAACCGGGGCCTCACAGGCACCACAGTGGATATGCCGAGCCGGCAGCAGACCCTGCCGCTCCTTCTCCGCGCACCCCCACGAGCCCGAAGACCGCCAACTGCTGCCCCAACCCACTGCTGCTGAAAGCGGACGAAGCCAACCCACACCGGCATGATCGCAAGGGAGAGCGCCTCGAGCCACCTCCGCCGCGCGGGGACGACCCCGCCACGATCGCCCGCGACTCGGCACCCGCACCCCTCGCCGTCCAGACACGGCTCGCCGTCGCTGCCTGTTTCACCGCCTGCGCGTGATCACTGCCGGGCGTCGGTGTGATGGTGGCTCAGCGCCTGCCAGCGTCGCTCGAACTCACCGGCGTGCTCGTTGATGTAGGCGGCGGTGATCGGTTTGTTGTACTGTCCGGTGATTCCTCGGGCCGCGCACCGCTCCGCCACGGCGTCCGCCTGAGGGGGCTCGCTGGCCGCCCGGTACTCGGCCCAGACCTTGTACACCCGGGAGGGCAGGAAGTAGCGGCGGAGGTTCGCCGGACTGACCGGTCTCCCTCCGCGACCGTAGGTTCCGTGCCGTGCCAGATGGGCGGACAGTTCCTCGGCGGTGGGCTCGGCACCGTGCTGGCTCTGGTACTGCATCCATCCGAGGTAGTAGCGGTCGGCCGTGGTGAGGGCGGCGTTCTCCGCTGTCGCGGCTTCCGTCTGGGGCAGCGGGTCGTCGATGAGGGCATCCACCCGGCGCCGGCGCTTCTCCTTGGCTGCCTGCGCCCCCGCCGAGACCCTCTCCGATCCCTGCAGTGTGGGGGCGTCATCCGCGGTGTGACCGCCGCAATCGCCGGACGGTGCTTCAGCATGCCGTCCCCGGGCACGCTCCTGCTTCCGGAAACTGCTCACGAAGTCAGCCAGGTCCTCACCGGTGACGGGACGGCCGCCGTCACCGGTGATCGCGTCCCGCTGATAGACGAAAGCCGCCAAGGCCTCGGCGTCCGGGAAGATGCCGTACTCGTGCGCGTAGGTGAGCCACGCACTGTGGAAGTAGTCGTACCAGTCGATGAAGTCGTCGGCCCGCTCCGGCCCCTCGGAGAGGGCGGCATCCCCGACCCGGGCCGCAAAGCGCTGCCGGAGGGCCAAGAGAAGGGGCGGTACCTGGTCCTCGGCGAGGGGATTGCCTGCCGCGATCCGCTGCTGTGGCATCGGTGCCCGACCACCACAGCCAGACCGGCTTCGGGGTGGCTCCGCTGGGCAGATGCTCGATGTCCAGGCGGATCACCGTCCCCTCGACGATCGGGAGGGTGCTGTCGGCCGCGGCCCAGGACGAGCGGTGGGTGAGCTTGGGATGGAGCCGGTCCCAGGACCGGGCGAGGGCGGCGCCGTAAAGGCGGGTGTCGGTGACGGTTTCGTGTCCGGGCTGCCCCAGGTGTCGGGCTGTCCGAAGACGAACTCGCCGCCGTGCCGGGGCGGCCGGCCCATGGTGTGAGGCTCCCGCGGCGGTGCCGGCCGGCGCAGGACACGATCCGACCGCATCCGGGCCAGCACCTGCACCGGCAGGTCCCGCAGGAGGTGGGCCAGGCGGGGCGCGTCGTATCCGGCATCCGCAATGACGAGGACGTCCGGGTCTCCGGCCTGCCACTGACCTGCGGTGATCAGCCGCTCGACCAGGTCGCGCAGCTGCCGGGCGTTGACGGTGGCGGTGTCGTCCCCGGGCGCCAGACGCAGGGCGTCCAGAGGTGCGGTCCACGAGCTGCGGCCGGGCTCCAGCGCGCAGACGACCGAGTACGGCCAGCCGGGAACGGGGATGTGCTGGTCCTTGCCGCGGCCGTAGGTGTGACACAGGATTCGCTGTGGTGAGGTGTGGGCGTCCGGCCGCAGCCAGCAGGTGACGTCGACGGCCAGGACCAGCCGGCCGTTCACCGACCGTGGCAGCGGCACCGAGGCCAGGGCCCGCCGCATCCGGTCCGCGTCGACCCGGCCCTTTGCGACGGCGGCGTAGAGTCCTCCGTGCCCGCGGCGGTATTCGCCCACCAGTGACAGCTCGGCTAGTGATCTCACCGGCCCGTCCCCGCACAGAACCGCGTCGGCCAGCTCGAACAACGCATCCGAACGAGCGGTGAGACAGGAGTAGAACTCGCCCCGGAAGCGTGACAGTTCGGTCACCGGCTCCTGCCGGACATCGCGATGCAGCAGACTCATCCCCACGGCCTTCGTGCTGACGTGTGTGTTCCTTGGTCGGAGCACATGTTCAGACGAAGGCCGCTTCCACGTACGGCAGTTACCGAACCGAGTGATCAAGTACGACGCACCGTTCGACGTCGCACGTTAAAGATCAAGCTAGGGCGTGTATTGAAAGTGCTGGTCACCGGCGTGGCAGCGCCTAAAATGGCATGCGCTCTTCGTCCGGTCATGCCGGGATCAATCCCTATGAATGATTACTTTCTCGATGAAGCCGACTTGACGGACAGGATGGAGCGGAATCTGGCGGAACACGCCTGCCATCTGCACCGGAGCATGTCCGGTGCGACCGTCACGGAGGCCGATGACCTCCTGGTCGCCGACAGCGGCCTGGACGACGACACGTTCAACATCGTCGCCGCGGCCCGCTTCACCGCCGGCGACGCCGCGGACCGTATCTCCGAGACTGTCGGGTCGCTGGCCGGCACCGGCCGCGGCTTCTCCTGGTGGGTGGGACCTGCCTCGACACCGACAGACCTCACCACCCGCCTGACCGCGGCCGGTCTGCCGGTGTCCGAGCGTGAGACGGCGATGTGGGCCGAGCTGGACGACACCCTGCCGATTCCCTCTGTCCCGGGTCTGGACATCCGAACGGTGACCACCCCCGAACAGCTCGCCGACTACGCCACGGTCCTCGCCGCGAACTGGAATCCACCCGCCGAAACCGTCCGTGACTTCTTCGCCCGGGCTGCTTCCCAGGCGCTGGCCGCGACCTGCCCGGCCCGGTACCTGGTGGGCTACGTGGAGAACCGTCCGGTCTGCTCCGCCGAGGTGTTCCACCACGCGGGCGTCGCCGGCATCTACAACATCTCCACCCTGGCCGCCCACCGCCGACGCGGCTACGGCGGAGCCACCACGCTCGCGGCCCTTCACGCTGCCCACCAGCGAGACCACCACATCGCGGTCCTGCAGGCGTCTGCCGACGGCGAACCCGTGTACCACCGCCTGGGGTTCCGCGCCTGCGGCCAGTTCGTCGAACACGCCATCAACACCTGAACCTCCACGACTCCACAGACATCCGTCCGTCGCCCTGATGGAGCTGGTCACAGCCATTCATTGATGGCCGCTACGAGGACAGTGGCCTCGTAGCGGCCCGCGAGCTTGTCGTATCTCGTGGCCACAGCCCGCTTCCTTCTGAGGCGGTTGATGCCGCACTCGACGGCATGCCGAGCCTTGTAGTCCTCGGCGTTGAACCCGGGCGACCGGCCACCGAGGTAACCGAGCTTCTTGCGGTTGCGTGCCTGGTCGGCCTTGTCCGGAATGGCGCAGCGGATGCCGCGACGGCGCAGGTAGCCGCGGTTCTTGCGGGAGGCGTACGCCTTGTCCGCACGGACCCGGTTGGGGCGGACACGCGGCCGACCCGGCCCTGAGGCGGGGCACGCGGACCTTCTTCAGCACGGGCTCGAACTGCGGCGAGTCGCCGCGCTGCCCGGCGGTGATCACGATGGACACGGGCTTTTGGCCCTGCTCGACCGCCAGGTGCAGCTTGGTGGTGAACCCGCCCCGCGAGCGTCCCAGCCCGTGATCACCAGGCTCGGTGAACATGCCGCCCGGCGGTTCTTTCTGTAGTTCACCCTGCCGACGAGCTCCGGCCGCATGCTGATGGGCGCGGCACACCGTGGAGTCGACGTTCAGGTCCCACGTGACCGCGCCCTTCGCATCAGCCAGGGACTGAAGCCGGGTGAGGACCTGGGGCCAGATGCCGTTCCGCTGCCATCGGCGAAACAGATCGTAGACCCGGCTCCACGGTCCGTACTCGACGGGAACGTCCCGCCACGGAACACCCGTGCGGACCCGGAACCGTATGCCGTCGATCAGCCGCCGCCGAGGCCAGATGGGTGGCCGCCCCGCCTTGACACCCTGCGGCAATAGCGGCTCCAGCACTGCCCACTGCTCGTCCGTGAGATCTCCCCGACCCATGGAACGTGATCATTCACAGTCCAAGATCCACTTTCGATACACGGCCTAGATCCAGTTCGCCCAGCCGAAGGAGAAGAGGTAGACCCGCTGCACTGCCTCGAGCCCTCAGTTGCCCGGCAGGAGCATGACTGCCAGGGCGGCGAGGAACAGAGCGGCGAAGGAGCTGGCCACGAGCGCGCCCGCGGCAGGTTGCGCGAACAGGCCCACAAGCACGCTCACCACGACGACGATGCCCAGTCCGACGTGCGCGACCGGCAGATCGGCCCTGATCGCCTCACGCAGGGCCTTGTGCGAGGCCCCCAGGTCAGAGGTGTAGCGTTCCCGAGCCGCCTCCGGGTCAGCGACAGGTCCCTCCGGCCACGGCTGCATCGTGTCTCCCCCGATTCCGTCCGTCTGGAGCCTAACTGCTGGGACGCACCTTGGGCGGCCGGTTGAGGCAGCCCGTGGCACGAGGTGAAACGGGAGCTCATCGGCGCGGTGCGCCGTGCCCCCGCAGGTCACCGGTGGATCCCTGGAGTGCCGGGGCCGGCAGCCCGGGCCTGGGCGTGGGACTCGTGGGCGGCGCGGTCAGCGGGGGCGGGTCCGGCCGGTGCGGGGTCGGGCTGAGGGGTGGGGCGTGCCATGGCCTGCTTGAGGCGGGCGCGGATCTCGTTCTCGTCGAGCGAGACCACCGTCGTGGTGAGGCGGTCGAGTGCGGTGCGGGCGGTTGTCAGGAGGTCGGCTTCGGTGCCTGACGCGTCTGGTCCGTGTTGGCGTTGGTAGGTGATCTGTCCGTCGAGGGCCTGGGCGGCGCGGTCGAGGGTGCCGAAGGCCTCGATGAGGCGGCGTTCGGTCTGCGCGGCCGCGACCGGCACTACGGCTGCGGGCAGGGTGGCCAGCGGTTCGGTGGGGAAGGCGAGGCGGCCGAGTGCGTCATGCAGGGCGTGCACCTGTCCGTGGCGGGCGGACAGGTAGGCGATGCGGGCGTGCAACAGGCGCGGGTCGGCGAGGTAGTCGGCGTCGTCGTCGAGGGTGGCGGCGCGCTGTTCGGCCAGGTCCTCGACGGCCCGCTGGGCGGTGGTGGAGGCGCGGCGCCAGGCGGTGGCCGGGCCGGAGGCGGCAAGGGCCCGGGCCGGGGCGGGGAAAGCGTCCCGGATGCGTCGGGCTTCCTGCGGGCGGCCTGAGTAAGAGGCGGCGGTGTAGGCGCGGACGGTGGCGCGGGCCTGCGCGAGGTGGGCGGCGCGCTGCTCATCGAGTGCCGGGGCGGGGGCTTGGGGGCTGGCCGCCTGATGGAGGTGGTCGGTGATGTCGGGTTCGAGGACGGCGCGCAGCCGCTGGGCGAAGGCGTCGCGCAAAGCGATCTGGTCCAGGAGCCAGTCGGCCGTCCCGGTGAAGGCCGGGACGTCGACGGCCAGGGCCTGGAGAGCGTGCCAGTCGTCGACCAGCTCGTGATGGGGCCGGTAGGGGCGCTGGAGACGGTCGAGGAGAGCGGTGACGTTCTGGCCGGTGGCAGCGATCACCTCCGCGGTGCTCGCGTCCTGCCCGGCGGCCTCCAGCGCGAGGGAGACGACGGAGGGCGGCGGGAAGTCGCCAGAGCGCGCATGTGGCACGCCCAGGCGGCCGTCGCGGCACTCCACCCCGCGTCCACGCTCTGCGGTGCGGTGCTGCTGCGCCGGTGGAGCCAGTCGGCCAACTGCCGGGTGAGTTGGGTGTCGTCCGCCTCGTGCAGGAGCCGGGCGACGGCGAGTTCTCCGGGGGTGTGTTCGCGCAGGCCGTCGGGGCCGGTGGTGACGATGGCAAGGGGGCGGGCGCCGGTGTCCAGGTCCAGCCAGCGGCGCAGCGCCTCCTGGCGGCCGTAGGCGGCCTCCTGCACCGTGATACGGGCGGGGTCGATGCCGGGACGGGCGATGCCCGTCTCCCCCAGCCTCAGCGGCTCCGACTCCGGTCCGAGGGGCCAGTCGGCCTGTTGGCCGGGCGGGTCCACCCACACCAAGGCGTAGGCGTCCGCGCCCTGCCCGGACAGCCACGTGTCGATTTCACCGGGCGGGGGCGCGCTCTGCTCACTCATCCACGAGGGCCTTCTGCTCGAACGGCGGGGGCGCCGCACGGCAGGGACGGCGGCTGGGCAGCAGCCTGCCCGCACCGGTGACAGCCACCGAGCCGGCGAGCAGCGGCGTTCCGCCCGGCGGGAGCGCGGGGGCGCCGGTCCGCAGTCCCGTCCCGCGAGGCGGGACGGGCAGCGGCAGTGCCGGCGCCGACCGGGCAGCTGTAGGCAGGCCTTGAGGAGCAGTGCTCGGGTCTTGGCGAGTTCTGTCTGGCATGTGATGCTGCGAAGCTTTGGTGTCCGAGGCCGTGGAGGGGTTATGGGGATCGAACTGGAGCTGCACTCGAGGCGGCCCAGGCGCAAGGGATCGTCGCAGGAGACGTTGCTGCGGGGGTCTTACGAGCATGGTGAAGGGCTGGCCAGTGCGCTGAGCGGACTGGACCGGCACGGCTCGGGCAAACTCGGCTGGGTGGACCCGTACGGGGACACGCTGTTCAACGAGCAGGAAGCCGAGGTCGCCCGTCAGGAAGTCGCCGCCCTGACCCGGCGGTGCGCTGACGAGCGGCAGAAGGCGGCTCTGCTGGACCTCGCCGAACTCCTCGAAGCGTGTGCGATCACGCCAGGCAGCTACTTGTGGTTCATGGGTGACTAGTTCAGCGTCCCTGTCCGGACCGCCGGGGTCGGGAACGCTGGCTGCTGCGTCGGGAGCGCCGCACGGGAGTCGCATCGCCGGCGCCCGGGGCGGCGGGTGAGGAGAAGCTGCCCGCGACGACCGGCCGTACGGGAGCAGGCGCCTGGGTGGTGGGGCGGTCGGGGGTGCGGCGCGGGCGTTCGGCGCGGGCCAGGACGGTGGCGTTCGGGATGAGCGGGGCGCAGGTTTCGCAGACCTCTTCGACGCTCCAGACGCGGCGCATGACGGGGTCGTGGCGCAGGATCATGAGGACGGCGCCGGCGCAGTGGGTCTTGGTGTCGGGGTGGGCGCCGCACCTCTGGGAGCCGCAGTGGCACCAGGCGTTGGGGCGGACGGTGGCCGCCTTCGCGTGGGCGGCGGCGTGCCGGGCAGCGAACGCCCGCAGCGCGGCGAGGTTCTCGGAGCGGGCCGGCATCCGGCAGGCCGCGGTGCTGCAGGTGACGGAGGCGGAGGTTCGGCCGTGGCCGACGATGCGGACGGTCCAGGACCGCCCGGGGACCCGTTCGGTGGAAGGTTCGGTGTGCACGGTCGTCACGGCCGCAGGCTCCAGGTTGCTCAATTGATCGGTGTGTGGCTCCACTATGTGCTACCCGCGATGGCGTTGGGCAGCAGATTTCGGGTCGGGGCGGGGCGGATTCCAGGTGCTGAGTCGGCTGCCTGGTGCGGTGTCCCGACAGATGGCCGGCGTCACGGGACACGTGATCGGTAGTCGGTGATCCCGGCAGGGGTCCCCGTGGCTCGGCTTGTCACACCCTTCCGGCATGCTCCTTGGCGTGAACGAAGACGCCTTCTGGCAGCTCATCGAAGAGTGCAGCCCCGCAGCTCCTGATCCCGACGGTGATCAGCTCGCCGCTGCCCTGACAACGCGTCTGACGAGCGGCGCTGTTCCTGAGGTGGTCGGCTTCGCCGAGCAGCTTTCCCGGGCTCTGTACCGGTTGGACCGCAAGGAGTACGGCAACGGGCTGTCGGGCGATGCGTTCCTGTACACCCGGGCCGCGGTCGTCGCAGCAGGCCGCGACGTGTACGAGAGGGTGCTGCGTGACCCGCAGCGCTTCGCGCCGTTCGTGACCGGCCTCGCGTGGGCCGAGGCTCTGCTCTACGTCCCCGACAACGCCTACCGGCAGCTCACCGGCGAGGAATGGAACCGCAGCACCCAGTACAGCTACGAGTCGTACTCCCACGCCGCCGGATGGATAGACGCCTGACAGCTGTCAGCCGTCGAAGTGGTTCCACTTGACGTCGGATTCCGGGAGTGCCTGCAGAGCGCTGCGGTGTGTGGCGCCTGCCAACAGGTCGAACTTGCCGTCGTCCAGGGAATCGGCGACGTACAGGGCGAGTCCTGGTGCGACGTAGAAGCGGGTGCGTGTCCGGGGCCAGAAGGGCCGCAGGGGGACGTGCCGCAGGGGTGCGGTGAGCTGGTCTACTTGCCGGTCGCTGAGGCTGTGGGCGTGGCCTACGTAGTCGGCGCTCATGGCGGCTTCGAAGAGGGAGAACTGGAGGAGGAAGCCGCTGAGCGGCTCCTGTTCGGCGATCGGCTTCTCGTCGAACACGCAGAACCAGACGGCCGGATCGTCTTCCGACTCGTCCAGGGTCCAGGGTAGGCCCCAGTAGAAGGATCCCTGGTTCTCTGCGCCGAAGACCAGCAGCTCTCCCAGGTGGTCGGTGGAGACCTCGTGCCAGGGCAGGATGTGGTTGTGGCGTCCGAGCACAACGGGCCGTTGTTCGGCCAGCAGGTACAGCTGCTGCAAGCGGCCGGGCAGCGACCGCGACCCGGCCGGCGCGGATGACGGGTGCCGGGGCTGGGGCTGGTCTGTTGCCGGGTACCAGCCGGTGACGAACTGCTCGAGAGCTGCGGCCCGGTCCCCGTCGACGTGCTCCAGCCACCCCAGGCCCGGCAGGTCCGGTGCGGGCGCGGTGGGGCGAACCCGGTCCAGGACAGGTCTGCTCAGTCGTATGTCGAGCCGCAGCCCACAGCTCGTGAGTGCGGGCTCACCGCCGTCCGGCGGTTGCATGATGTGCGCGCGCCTGCGCCGGCCCGTGCCCAGGTACAGCAGTCCCTCGGCGACGCGGACGGCCAGGTGGATCGGCAGCGAGGACTCATCGGCGCCCCACGCCTCCAGGTCGCCCAGCAGCCGCTTGGTCACCGGCGCGGGCGCCTCACCGATCAGACGGACTTCCTCCGCGCTCCATACGCCGCTGTCCCCCAGCGCGTCACCCGCCGCCGTGATGATCACGCTCCCCAACGTGCCCAGCACCACGGTCGCCCCGCCGACGGTGAAGCGCTGCGCGTCGTCCGGGCCTCCCGCGAGTGCCTCGATCTCTGCTTCTTCCACGAGCGTCCACAGTGCGGTCGCCGCAACCCCATCAGCCATGGGCTGCGTTCTCTCCATTGCGGCATCGAGGGCCGGGTGCCAGCCGACGTTTTGTCCCGTGGGAGCCTTCGGTGCCTGGCTCCCATACTGGTCCGATGCGTCCGCTCTCCACCCGCCATCGGTTCCGTGATCCGCGCAGCACGAAGTTCGACTTCCTCGTCTCGGTCCTCGTGCGCTGTCCCGGCTGCGCGAGGGTTGCGCACGTCGTGACTGCCCCGGACCCGGCCCCGGAAGGAGGGCACGACCGTGGTCTCTTCGCTGCGAGGCGTCTGGTCTGCCGCAGCTGCGGGACGGCGAAGCAATGGAGCGGTCGAGGTGTGGCCCTTCACCGGGACCGGCACGCGCCGGCCACCGACCCGTACTTCGGCCTCCCCTTGTGGCTGCAGACCGAGACCCGGCACGGATGGGTGTGGGCCTACAATCTGGAACACCTCGACCTGATCAGGCGCTTCGTGCAGGCGTCGCTGCGTGAGGGGATTGCCTGGCACGACCACGGCCGGAAGATGACCGTGGTGGCCCGCCTGCCCGCATGGATGCAGCACGCCAAGAACCGCGACGAGGTACTGCGGGCCATCGACCGCATCCACGCCTCACTAGTTCACACTTGAGCCCGGTGCGCGGCGTGCCGGGCGGGGAAAGCTGGCAGCTCGCTCGATTCGACTCCCTGTTCTTGGTGTCCAGGCAGGCGGCTGGTATCGCGGGTCGGCTCTGCGCTGTCCACGGACGTGTGGAGGGTCCTGGGAGTGATGTCCGTGGTGTGTGGTGGGATGACAGATCTTGCCGTAGACCTGCTGAGAGGCCAACGTGACGTCTTACCCGTCCCTGACTCGCGCCTTGGGCGAGGCGCTGGTGGATGTCCTGTGGTTCATCGAGGGCAGCGAGGACGAGCAGATGGACCCGGACGACGCGGTCAGGGTGCTGGAGGGCGTCGCCCACCGGGTCACCTCGCTGTCCGATGCTCAGCGGCAGGAGCTGGTGGAGCTGGTCGGGGAGATGGCGGCCGCCGAGAACAACCCGGCTCGCCGCGCCTTCCTGGAACAGTTCCCGGAAGGCTTCGGACTTGTTGACGATGCGTCCTGAGCACGGTGCCGGACTGCGGAGAAGGACGCAGCCGGCTCGACCGAACGCGGAGTCCGCGCGGTGAGCCGGTTGCCGCGGGCAGTGCCCGTTGTGACGACAACCGCGCCGCGCGGCGTCGTTATGCCTGCGGCTAGGTTGCCGCGCAGTTCCTCGCTGACCGGTCTGGGAGAGGTGTATGTCCTCGTTGGATGAGTTGCGGGCCCTGCTGGGCGAGCCCGTCGCCAAGCGTGCGGACCCAGGTGGCTGGGATGAGGTCGAGGAGTACGTCGGTGCGGCCCTGCCCGGCGACTTCAAGGCGTTCGTCGGTGCGTACGGCAGCGGGCTGATCTGCGGCAAGCTTGCCGTCTTCCATCCGCGGGGGTCGAGCCCGCTGCTGGAGCGTATGCGCGCGACGCACGAGACGTTCACCCGACGTCGCGCCAGTGCCCTGGCCAATGGGGACGCCGAGCACGTCCCCCATCCCTTCCACCCCGAGCCCGGCGGGCTGATCTCGTGGGGGTACGACCAGAGCGGGGACGAGTACTTCTTCTGGCCCTGCGACCCGGACCCAGACCGGTGGAAGGTCGTCACGATGGCTCATGAGGAGGGCTGTGTGACCTTCGACGGGCCCTTCTCGGCGTTCGTCCTCGCGTTCGTGCGGCAGCTGCTCGACGTGGACCGGTACCACGGCATCGACCCCGATGCTCTGGAGTACCTGGAACCGGAGGACCTCGAAGAGTTGGCCGCCTCCGGAGAGATCGGCCCCGTCCAGCCCGGCTTCGAGCCAGCCTGACCGTGGTTCGTCGCCGCCTGGGCGGCGGTAGTCCGTCTCAGTTCGCTGCAACGGCTTGGACGGTGGGCCCTACCGGCGGCAGTCCCCACGGCTTGAGCAATCCGCTGATCAGGTCCGCCACGAACTGGACGGCACCTGCCGTGTAGTGCCACCAGCCGCCGTTTCGGGAGGCCACCGTGACAGACCACTCGTCGGGGCTGGCCGCGCTGGTGGTCCACAGGAAGTAGTCGCCCTGAAACGACGTGGCCCAGGGCAGCAGCCCTCCGGGAGCGGGAAACGGATACAGCGGGGCGGCCGTCTCGGCGTCCTCACACCACTCGGCGAGGACCTCGAGATCATCGGAGTCTTCGGCCCATGCCTTTTCCCGTCCGGGGGGTGGGAAGCCGACACACAGGAAGTCATCGAAGAGAAGCGACGGATAGGTCTCGGCGAGCAGCTTGTAGTCGGAGGGCAGCGCCGTGCCCAGACTCTCCTCCGCCTGCGCCCAGTCGATGCCGGCGGGAGCCGTGCGCCGCAATCGTGTCAGCCCCGGTGCGGCACGTTCCAGGGCCGCGACGGCTGAAGCCGGATCGGTCAGTCGCGCCTGGGGGTTCTGGGTGCCGATGAGATCGTCCACGGGGACAGACTGCCAGGGCAGGGATGCGTCCCTTCACCGGCATCGTGCACGCGAGTCCCAAGGCTGATCAGCGGACCGGAGGCCGCCCGGACCGGGACACCTGGGACGGCGGCTGCCGGCGCAGCGGCGAGGTGGACGGCAGCAGCGCGGCGCGTTCGGCGTCGGTGCGGGCCCGTATCTGTTCGAGGCGTCGGGCGACGCGGGCGTGGGTGTAGAGGTCGATGGCGTCGGTGAGGTGGTCCCATTCCTCCGCGTCGAGGCCTGCGGGGCGCGGTCCGAGGATGTCGGGGCCGGCGCGGTGGTGGCGGCGCCGGTAGTCGCCGATGGCGGTGAGGAGCCGGGTGTAGGTGCGCTGCTCGTCCTCGTCGTCCTCACCGGGGGCGGTGATCTCTTCCATCCACGCTTCGGGCAGTTCTTCGCCGGCGAGGACGGCGGCCAGGGCGCGCCGTGCGAGGCGTGCGTCGAGCGCTCCGTAAGAGAGGGGTGCGATGCCGAACGGGTCGCGGAGAGACGGGTGGTCGGGCAAGGGACCGGAAGGTGGCGGGGTGTCGAGGTGGGTGAGGGCCGCGTCGATCAGCACCGTGGCGGGAGCGTCGGACGGCACGGGGTGCTGCAGGGGGCGGCGGCGTCGGGTCAGGGCGCGGATGCGGGCGTCGAGGTCGTCCCAGGCGGCTGCGTCCTGCGGCGGATCGGCGGGGCGCGGTCCGATTCCGGTGGGGGTGGTGATGGCGTGGCGGGTGCGCCACAGTTCCACCAGTGCGGCGGCGGTGGCCCAGGCGTGGCGGCGTCGGGGGCTGCTGGCGGGTGGTGGCAGGCCGAGCGGGCGGGCCCAGGCGGGCGGGGCGGCGGCGAGGACATGGCCGCGGTCGGCGAGTGAGCGGGCCAGGATGCGGTGGCGTTCGGCGAGGTGCGCGACCCAGTGGTCCGGGGTTCCGGGGTGGGCCATGGCGTGCCGGTCGGCGACCCAGTCGGGTATGTCGCCCCGGTGGGTGGGCCGGTAAGGGGGATGGTCGGGCAGGCGCTCGCGTAGGCGGAGTTCGGCGGCGATTTTGTCGGTGACGGCGTCGGCGCGGGCCAGTGCCGCCCGGGTACATCTGCTGCCGGCGGGCTGCGGCCGCGCGCCGCGTCTGGACGGTACGGCGGATCGTAGCGGCCGATGTGGCGCCGGGAAGCGCGGTGCTCGTGGCGCGCTCGCGCTGGTAGTCCTCGCGTGCGCGTTCGCGCCAGGTGAGGGTGCGGCGGAGCTGGGACTCGTGGGTGAGGTCGGCGATGACGCGCCGCGCGGTATCCGACAGCGGTGCCCGGGCGGCCTGCGCGCGGCGGACCTGGGCGCGGACAGAAGCGAGTTGGGAGGCGAGCGCGTCGCGGGAGAGGTCGCCCATCGGCCGCTGGTCCCAGGCTGGATGGGTGTGGCCGGCGCGGGTGGTGACAGGGGCGGGCTGATGGGTGAGGGCGGCGTCGGCCGCTGTGAGCGCTTCGCGGGCTACGGCGCGGTGGGAGGCGGCGAGCCGGTTCAGGGTGTGCAGCTGGGCAAGCGTTAGGTGCGCCAGGGGGCGGGGGCGGTCGTCCTGCTGGGCTTCGGCGGCGTCCGTCAGACGCTGGCGCAGCCGCCAGGTGAGCACCGCGGCGGGGTTATCGGCGTCGGCGAACCCGCGGCGGGGCACGGTGGCTGAGAGAAGGCGCCGTAGGTCGAAGCCTGCCTTCTCGGCGTTGTGCAGGGCGCGGACGAGGGCCGGGTAGGCGTCGGCGGCCAGGAACCACGCGGCCCGGTCCGCGCCGAGCGTGGCCTCGAGGAGGCCGGTCAGGCGGGCGGTGGTGGCGCGTTCGGTGACGTCGGCGAACTCGGCCGACAGCTGCCCCGGCGCCGCCGCCTCGCGCTGCAGGGCGGCGATCGATTCGGTCGCGGAGAGCTGGGCGCGGCGCCGGGCGGCGACCGCGGCGAGGACGGTGTCGAGATGGTCGCCGTCGTCGATGGCGACGTAGAGACGGTTGGTGCGCGCCCCGCGGGTCAGCTGCACGTAGACGCCCTCGCGGTTCGAGCGGGCGGAGGACAGCGCGTGCGAGGTGTCGACGGTCATGCCCTGGGCGCGGTGGATGGTGGAGGCGTAGCCGAGCTCGCAGTCCGTGGCGAGGTAGGCGGCGGGCAGGCGGATGCGGCCGCGGTGCTGGGTGTGGCGGGCGATGACGTCGCCGCCCGGCCAGATCCTGGTGAGGGTCCAGGTGTCGCCGTTCTTCACGAAGTCCCTGCCGCCGCGCACGGTCATGCGGCGCCGGTTGAGGCGCGTGACGATCGTGTCGCCGACATGCGCCTGCTGCCCGGCGCGCAGCGCCACGACGCTGGTGGGGTCGAGGGTGCCGGCCTCGAGGTGCCATGCCTGCGCGCGCTGGTTCAGTACGGTCACGGTCGCGGTGTCGGCGGCCGTCATCAGCGAGGTGAGGCCCTGTCCTGGTCTTTGGACCAGGCGGTGAACACCGCGTCGCACATCGCGTCGTAGGTTCCGGCGACGATCCGGCCCTTGTCCCGGTACCAGGCGAACGCCGACCGGCGGTCCTCTCCGTCGCGCAGGACGAGAGACGCTTCCGCCTCTCCGTCGACGCGGAAGCGGTGCAGCTGGTCGAGTTCGACGGTTCCGCCCGCCCGGGCGATGAGGCGGAGGGCTCCGCCGGCTTCGACGGCGGCGAGCTGGTGCGGGTCGCCGAGCAGACGCACCACCGCACCCGCGGCCGCCGCATCCGCGAGGATCTCGTCCAGCAGGAGGGTGCCGGCCATGCCCGCCTCGTCGACGAGGACGACATCGCCGGGACCGAGCTGGAAGCCGGGGCTGGCCGGCTCGCTGCCGGTGCTGGCGCGGGCGCGCTGGTGGAGCCAGGAGGGCATCGTGTGAGCGCGGCGCTGCAGATCTGTTCCCAACACCTCGGCCGCGCGGGCGGACGGTGCGAGCGGGATCAGCCGTCCCCCGGCCGCGTCGACGGCGCTGGCCACCAGGCGCATCGCCGTGGTCTTCCCGGCACCGGCCGGGCCCAGCCCGGCCAGCAGCAGCTTCTCGGAAAGTGCGAAGGAGGAGGCGAGCGCGCGTTGCCCGGTGTCCATCGGGCCCTGGTGCAGGCCGGCGACGCGGGCGAACGTGGCCCGGCCCACCGGTGGGATGACGCTGCGGCGGGCGGCGGCCAGCAGCCGGTTCTCGGCGGCGAGCAGCCAGTGCGTGGTGTAGGTGTGGGAGCCGATCGGCCGGTAGACGGACGTGCCGTCCGCGCGCTGCAGGTCGGGATGGATCGGGTTGATGGCGGGCGGGGTGATGTCCACGCAGCCGGTGTGGGTGAGGACTTGGTCGGTGATCTCCTCGGCCGCCCGGGGGGGGCTGCGGTGGCTCCGGTCAGGGTGCGCATCAGGTAGCGGCGTGCCTCGGCCAGGACGTGGCGGCGGCGGAACGTCGTACGCCGCTCGGCGACCGCTGCCAGGACCTGCTCAGCCGCCGCAGCAACGTCGACCCCGGCGGGGACGGCGGGGGTGTTGGGGGGGCGGCGGTCGCGGTGCCGAAGGCGGCGGTCGTGTCGGGGGTGTCGGGCTGGGTGGTGATGCGAGCGGTCACGGCCCGGGACGGGACACGGCAGTCGTCACAGTCGAACTCCCAACAGAAGGGGCGGCGGGTTGACGGGAAGAACACTGCGGTCACCTACGGTTAGCCCCGCAAGACACACGGGACCGGCCCCCGACAGCAGACAGCGGGGCCGAACGGCGCGGTGACACGACGGCGGCGCGGCGGGCGGCGGATGGCGGGCGGCAGCGCGCGGCGCAGGTGCAGGGGCGGCGCAGGCACGCGGCGCGGGCCGGGGTAGGGCGTGGGCTGTGGTCTCAGCGGTCTAGGCGGATCCTTCGTGCGGGTTTGAGTACCCGTGCTCATGCCGCCGGCGTCGCCTCGTTCGTACGGTCCCTTCCATGAGGAAGACCGCCGTGCTCCTGGCCCTGCTGCTCGCCGCCCTGATGACCACGGGCTGCTCCGTGCTGGAAGAGGAGTATCCCTCTGCCGATCCCGTGATGCTCTCCAGACGCCTGACGGACCGCGCGCAGTGGGCGTACGAGGCGATGGCCCTGCCGCCTCACAAGGCGGTGAAGCCCGTCCAGGTGATCCCCAGCCCCAGCTGCTATGCGGGCGGGTTCAACATCGACAAGACGGTGCCGGACGTCGTGGTCTTCGACCTGAGCTGGACGGTCGAGGGCATCCCGGTTGATGTCGCCCAGAGCGTGGAAGCTCGCCTGCGCCGGAAGTTCATCGCACAGGGCTGGGCCCTCGTCCATGACGGCAACCGCCGGGGTAAGGACTTCGTGATGCTCGGTTTCCGTGTCAAGGATCCGGCGACGGGCGACGCGTTCGACCTGTCGTGGAATGGCGTTACTACTTCTTTGTTCCTGTCGGGCTACACCCCTTGCACGAAGATCCCCAAGGCGGCGGCCGACAATCCGGCACCAGGCACCTGGACACCGCGCACCGCCTGACACGCCGCAAGCCGACCATCCCACTTCAGAGCAGGATCAGCACGCCGCAGCGAAGTCTGGGTCAGGGGGACTGGACTGGAGCTGAGGGCCGCAGCCGGGGCGCGGCAACGGCGCAGTCCCAGCCCCCTGGGGGTTCAGTTGAGCGTGTGGGGGCGCTGGCGTTGGTCGGGTGGGACGAAGCTCAGGCCGTTTTCGTCGAAGGCGTTGAAGACGGTCACCCGGCTGGTGTGGAACACGAAGCTGATGTCGACGGTTCCCTGTGCCGGGTCGTCGCCTGTCCACTCGAGGAGTTCGGCTCCTTGGAGGGGCAGGCCCTGCAGAGCTGCAAGTTCGGTGAGGGGTTCGGCGCGCCAGTGCAGGTCGAAGCCGGGCCATCGGGCAGGGAGCTGGGGATCGATCGTGTTCCAGGTGAGGGACACCTCGTCGAACTTGTGGTGGTTGATCTCGGCTTGCTCGCCGTCGAAGTCGAACAGGACGGGGCAGTCACGGAACCACTGGTCGTCTTGGCGGTCCCAGAGCATCCAGGCCCTCGTCAGCGTCCGGCCGGTAAGAGCCCGCAAGCGGTGCGCGTGTTCCCGCACGATGTCCGTGCGGTTGTTCAGCCACACCGGGCGGTAGCCGGGGATACCGAAATCGAGCATTGCGTCATCCTTTCAAAAGCCGCCTGGCGTGGCACCCCCGGGCGCGGGGCAGCAGGTGTGCGAGGTCAGCGGCGGAGCGGGAGGGGGACGGGGCGGGCAGAACACGGCCCCCGGCCCCGCCCACGGGAACGTCGTGTCCGGCGGGCGGGGCCGTGGCTGTCGCTGGGCTCCGTCTGCAGCCGGCGGGCGGAGGGGCTGGCGCGTTCAGTACCGGGTGGCGGGGATGGGTCGGTCCTCTCAGCGTGAGTGTCCGGCCGCCGGGCTGCGGCTCGGGGGTGGCAGCACGCTGTCCGGGCGCGGGGCGAGCCCGGCAACTGGTGGAGCTCTGAGAGAGCGTGGCGGTCGGCAAGGGGCTGGACCGAGACGCGGCTTCGATGTGCTCTACCTGTCGTTCGTGCCGACCGAGCTGGCTGAGCCTTGATGCTCTCCCCGGCGTCCGGCAGCACCGAGGCCTACAGGTGCCGTAGCGCGTGCTTGCCGTTGACCCGTCCAGTGCAGCTCGAGCCCAATGCCGCTTTGCCGACCTCGCGGCCACAGGCCGATGAAGGCCCTGGTAGAACACACGTGTGACCTACAGATTCACTGCGAATATCGCCTACGGGTGGCACGAGCCGGGGCCCGACGTCTATTCCCTGGGTGCCGGGGTTGCCGAGTCTGACGGGGGAGGCTTCGCGCTTGAGTTCCAGGCCTTCTTCGACGAGCCCGATGCGCAGAACATCCGCAACGGTACCGACTCGTACTGCGTGGTCACCCCCGACCAATGCACCGCGTACGGATGCGTGCGCACGGTCGAGCTCGAAGGAGACATCCTGCGGATCACGTTCGACCCGGATTGTCTGGAAGCACTGTTCCTGGACGACCCGGTAGTCGAGGCAGTGCTGCAGGCACCGGCCGCGGACGTAGCTCGGATGCGGGAGGCCCTCACACGCATCCTCGCCTACGGCCGGCCGGACGCACTCCCGATCGTGGTCGGGGTCTGAACTACGGTCGTCGCTCACGCCGTCCCCCGCCGTGTCTGCTCGGGATACTTGGGTGGTGGACAGCTACGAGGGCCTTGCGACGCTGGAGTGGTGGGCCAACCCGTCGACGTTGGCCGAGCTGGGTGTGCGGGTCACGGTGCGTGTCACGGGCGACGGCTGGTCCTGCGACGCGGTTCTCGAACCTTCTCTGAGCGCGGAGGACCGGGAGGGCTTCGAGTTCCTGATGGCGGCCGATCCGCTGTTCATGCTGCGCTTCGAGGGGGGAAGCACGGTGCCGTCAATGTCATCGCGGCGGGAGACGACGGAGGGCTGGCTCACTTTCAGCGCATCTGAGGCGGAACCCTCGGTGTCATGAGCAACCCGGCAGTTGCCGTAGAAGCCCGGCCAGGGCGCGGCACGGGTCCGGCAGGTGCGGCGCGGGCAGACACAGCGGCCGCGGTGCGGGCGGGGGCCTCCATCCCGCAGGTGACTCGTGACGGGCTGCAGCGAGGAGTGCGGTGGTGTGGCGGGCGCGCTGGGGCGCTGGCATGGGCCGGGGCAGGATGGCGGTCGGTCGAAGGGCTGCGGAACGCTGGGGGGTTGGTGCGGTCGTAGCCGGGGGCATCGCTCGGGGGCTGGTGGTCCGTCAGGCTCAGCAGGGCGGCAGAATGGTCAGCCTGTCGAGGACTGAGAGAGGACGCACCATCATCGGTAGACAGCGACTGAGACGCTCGACCCTGGCGTGCCTCGTCATAGCGACACTGATGACCGCGGCGGCCTGTGTCCCTGCTGATCTGGGTCCGCTTCCCCCGCGCTTTTCTGGCCCGGCTCTGTCTGCGGAGACGGCGGTGTCGGAGATCAGGTCGGTACTGGCGGCGGAGGGCATCGAGGTGGAGGTGGAGGGAGAACCGTCGAACTCCCTGGGCAGGTGCCATGAACGGCTCTCGGGACGGCAACATGCGCCCGAGACGGTGAAGGCCTCGCTGAAGTCGGCCTTCGCGCGGGCTCGTTCCGAGCACGGCTGGCAGCCGGGCCCCGACGCGGGGGCCCAGGTGCTGTCGCTCACGAAGGGCAATTGGACGGCCCTCGCCGCCCTGCCTGTCCAGCCGCCCGAGGGCGCTGAGGCATTCGTGGTCGTCTCGCTGATATGCCTGGACTCCGGCGATGCTTCCCCTTCGCCCGGAGCTCCGGGAGGATCTGTCACCGACCCGGCCCCGTCGAGCACTGCTTGAGTCGACTCGCTGGCTTCCCGGCCTCGCAGGCGCTGTTGCTCGTGAACCAGCTGGCCGTCACCGTTGCTCGCTGTCGTCGAAGTGGCGCACGGCGGCGGCGATCTCCCGCACGCGGTCCAGGGTGATGCCAGTGCGCTGTTCGACGGCGAGGGGGTGGTCGGTGGGCTCGAGTTCGACGTAGGGGCGCTCACCGACCGGGCGGGTGTGGACGTGTGTCTTCAGGTTGAGAGTGGTGGGCGAGTAGAGCGGCAGGTCAGTGGTGAGCCAGCCGAAGTACGGCTTCTCGGACTCGCGGCCGGGTGTGTCCCACAGGTCGGCGGCCCGGGAGAAGTTGTCGCGGCTGAGCGAGACCCATACGCCCCAGGAGAACACCTCGTCGCTGCCGATGACCGGTATCTCGATCAGGCCCTTGACGAAGTAGTGCTCTGCTCGGATCACGCACTGGTCTGAGCAGAGCAGACAGTCGTCTGCACCGGTGAACGATGGATCCCACACCGCCGGGGCGTCGGCTGTGTAGTTCATCGGCAGCTCACGATGGTGGGCCCCGCAGCACGAACAGGTGCACCCGAGATCACTGGTCATGGCGCTGGAGCCCAGCGACAGGCCCCCACGCACCCTAGCGGGAGCCTGCTCACCCGAGGCGGTAGGCGGGGACGTAGAGCAGCGCCAGCCCGGCAGGTACGGGCCGGGCAGACACGAAGGGCTACAGAGCGCTGGCGGCGCCGGACCGGAACGCGGCGTCCTGGCACGGGACAGGGGCCGGTGTTGGGCCTGGAGCCGTGCCCCTGGGACGGCGTGGGGGCGGGCGTGGCGGTTTGGGGCTGTCAGAGACCTGACGGATGGCTGGAGAGCCAGTCGGTATGCCGATCGCGAGTGCGGTCTCTTTCGTGTGGTGTGGTGAGGAAGACGTCGGCGCCGCCGTCGTAGGGGTGGTGGATCGTCGCATCTGAGTGTCGGTGATGAGGACTCCGGCCACCTTGTCGTCGGCTATGTCACGGAGCACCTCGTCGATGCAGCCACGTCGCCAGGGCCGGCGGGCAGCGAAGAGGTGCCAGTAGGTGCGGAACTCCGGCTCTGGATCGGATCGTCCTCCACGAACAGGGTCTGCCAGTAGCCAACGGGTTGAAGCTGCGGGGTCTCGGGTTCAGTCGCCCAGTGGGGAGTGATGACGTAGACGTCTGTGTCGGCGAACAACTCGTCGAGGACGGTGTTGTAACGCTCCAGGACGACGGCGTACTCGCTCTCGCTCTGGGTGTCGCTTCGACTCCGGCAGGCTGTGGAAACGCACCCAGACATGTTGATACGGGTCTCGGAGCTTGTAGCCCACCGGAGGGCAGTGGGGCCATCGCTGCTGCCACAGCTTCGTCAGAGCCGTCTGCCCGCCTCCAGCCACCTGCGGCACTGCCCCTCTCGTGATTGGCCCGTGCCGACGACCATGTTGCCCGGCGTCCGCTCGCCAGGAGAAACGACTTCTCAGTGAGCCGTTCGTTCTGGTATCGGACGGTACATGCTGAATTCCGAGAGCCGACACGAGCGCTCAACGAAGCGATTCGCCTGAAACATCACTTCTGCGGCAATCAGTAGAAAGGTAATGCGCCGGTTTCCTGGTAAGAGCTCCTGTCTCATTCAGAAACCCACCGGTTCGCACCGAGTAGGGAACACACACCAATGCACCCGGCGCCCCCGCACACGCCCTGCTCAGGCCGGCAGCCGCCATGTACGCAGACACCATGCAGTCCTCTCGGCCCTACCTCAGCGACCTGGCCGACGCCCGCTGGGAACTCATCCGCCCCACCCTCGAAGCCTGGCGCCGGGCCCGCAACGGCATCCGCAAACCCACCCACGACCTGCGAGCCCTGATGAACGCCATCCTCTACGTCGACCGCACCGGGATCCCCTGGCGCTACCTGCCCCACGACTTCCCGCCCCACCAAACCGTCTACGGCTACTTCCCCCGCTGGGAAGCCGACGGCATCCTCGACCAGCTCACCGGCCTGCTACGCGGCAAAGTCCGCCAGGCCGAAGGCCGCACCACCGACCGGTGCGCCCGCTGCACGCAGTTTCACGACGCAGCTCCCCGGTGATCCCCGGGCGCTCCACCTGGCGCGTGTGTGGATTCGACGCATCGTCACCCTCCTGTGTTGGCACGGCGACGTCCGCCGGGCCGTGGAAGCCGTCACCCGGCTCGTGGACAACGGGGTGAAGCACGGAATCCCCCACAGTGTCCCTCCTGCCGAACAGCGGCTCACTCTCGGCATCGCCACCGATGAGACCGGCTCACTGATCATCGACGTCGCCGACCTGAACCCTCAGTTCCCGCACTTCGATGCCGCGGTGAGCGGGGAGAAGGGACGGGGCCTGTGGCAGGTCGCCTATCTCGGCGCACAGGTCACCCGGTTCTTGCCGCACGAAGGCGTTGGCAAGACCGTCCGCGCCGTCCTCGCGCCTGGGCCCGTGGATGTGTGAAGCCGCCGGCAGCCCGAGCCCCCGAACCCCCTGAACTTGGAGAGGACAGCGTGCGCAGCTCCTGGACGCAGCGCCCCGTCTACGACCGGACCGATCCGAGTCGCACGGGGCCCTTGGCGGTCAATTACGACCTGGACCGGCTCAGGGTCGGCGAGAACCGCATCGTGGTGGGCCGCAAGGACGGCTTCGACCTCCACGACCGGGGCATCGCCCCGGGTGACGGCTGGAGCCGCGCGCTGTACGCGCCCGAGTGCGCGTGGCCGCCGGGAGCAGAGCTCTGCGTCCTGGTCGAGTGGCATCCGGACCGCAGAGTGGGACCCGACTGGGCTGTCCGGCTGGAGACCGTGACGAGCGGGCTGGGGTCGCTGGACTACGTCGTGGAGCGCGCGGGTCGGCCCATCGACCCGTCGACGGACCTGTACGCCACCCTGCTCGTCTACCGCATGGATCCGGGCAGGACTCCGCCTCGCCGCCCTGACGACGCGTGGGCGCACATACCGAGCCCGCGGACTTACAGGTGGCCCGAGACAGACCCGCTGGACCAACTGCGCTCGCTGCTCGGGCAGATGACAGCAGGTCGCGGGGGTGCGCGTGTGACGGTGCGGGGCCTCGCGAGTGCTCTGTGGCCGCCGGAAGCGGTCTTCTGCGGACACGTGCGCTAGTGGCCGGCTCAGGACGGTGCTGACGCCGTCTACCGCGACCTCCACGAGGTGGCTCTGGCTCTGTGGGATGCCGGCTACCGAGTGCGCTCGCAGGAACATCCCCTGCCCGATGCCATGGAAGTGGGCGACCTGCTCGTCTACCGCGATGCTCCCCGGGCGCCATCACCTGACTTCTGCCGGGGCCACGGTTGCTGACACGTCCCGTCGCCCCGGCAGCGCACACCCCCCCCCCGGCGCCGGCGGGAGCCGACCCGACTGCTCTCCCACGGCAGCCACTCTTCCCGGCGCCGGGCCCACAGACGGCTGCTCACCGGTCCTCGCAATTGCCACGCCCCGGACCACTGAGCAGCTACCGCGGCACCTGCACCACCCTCCTCCGAGTGGAGCGGGGGCCGCTCAATCACCGCCCCGGCCCGATCCTCAGGTCTCCCCTGGCCGGAGTGCCCAGCGCCCGCCCCGACGTACGAGCCGGGGCGGGCCGGTGCCGTTTGTCGCCGCGCTGCCTGGAGAAACTCGCCGGGTATGCCCGAGCCGGGTGGCGACGCCCTTGTCGACGGCTCGAATTGGCGTGTTCCCATCACGCCAGAGCCCTTCCAGCACCACGATGATGAGTGTTTTACCTCCTGGGAGGGAGACTCATGAGACGCATAGTCATCGCCCTGCTAGCGGCAGTGGGGCTCGTACTCACGCTTCCTGGAGCAGCGACTGCGCATACAACCGACGACTGGTACAACTCCCGCAACAGTCCGAACAGCTCCTACGGATGGGTAGGCCAGTCCTACAGCACTGTGGGTGGGGTCCACCAGTGGGCGAATCTGTGGACCGACGGGGGCTTCGCCGCTATGACCTTCGGCGTCGAGGATCAGGTCACCGACGGATACTGCGCCACCCTGCAAATCCGCTACGAGATCTACGACGGTGGCTGGGCGGGGCACTGGCACACCCGCAACACAGGCTTGGTGGACTGCACGACGGACGGAAACTTCGCATGGAAGGAGTACGTCTATAGCAACTACATGGTACGCGGCATGGCCTCTCGTGCCTGCCACGCATCATCGAGCGGCGCGATCGTGGAATGCGAGGGCAGTTGGCACTACGTGTGACTTGACGCCCGGATTCGCACGGGGAGCTCCGCCAAGTGGGGCTCCCCGTTCTCCGTCGGCCTGGCATGCCCCAGCTCACCGAGATCGACGAACGGACCCGCTATCGCGCAGACACCCGCGTAGGCGCCTGGCTCGGTGTCTGTTCTTCGAGCCGGGAGGCCGTCCCGGGCCCGGTTCTGAGGGTTTCGGTGCTGCCGCCGGACGTGCTGCCGTCACGCGGACGTTGCGAAACCCCCGCCGCACCCGTGCGGGAGTGAGACGGCGGGGCTCGGAGGGTCGCTCCCAGGGACGACGCAAGGTCCTCCGCGAGGGGCCGGGAGAGGCGGAGCTGGGTGTGGGAGGCGATAACGAGCCAAGCCCACAGATCGGCGCTGTCGCTTCGGGGCCGTCCAGCCGAAAGGGTGTTGTTGCAGAAGACCGTGAACTGGGCATTTTCGTTTTCTGGCTGGGCTGTTGAGGGCCGAGCGGGTCTGGGTGGAGACGTTCACGGGGTTGCGGGTCGACCAGTTCGGTCGGTTACTGAAAGCGGTCCGGGAGCGTGGTGGCGAGGGTTGCAGCTGGGGGCGTCCGTGGCGACTGCCGCTGGCCGACCGGGTCCTGCTGACGGCGGTGTACTACCGCACGAACCTCACCATGCGGCAGCTCGCCCCGCTGTTCGGCGTTTCACCGGCGACCGTGTGCCGGGTGATCCAGCGGCTCGGCCCGCTGCTCGCGCTCGAGCCGGCACGGGCCGGCGTTGATGCCACCGACCGGCTGTGGATCGTGGACGGCACCCTCGTCCCGGTCCGCGACCGCAAGGTCGGTGCGTCCTCCCGTAATTACCGGTTCTCGGCGAACGTGCAGGTCATCGTGGACGCGGAGACCCTCCTGGTGGTGGCTGCGGCCCGTCCGGTGCCCGGCAACACGGCGGACGCGAAGGCCTGGCTGAGCTCCGGTTTGGCCGAGCACTGCGAGGGCGTGACGGTTCTCGGTGACGGCGCCTACATCGACACCGGCCTGATCGTCCCGCACCGCAAACGCCCCGGACGCCCGTTGTTGAAGGGCGAGGAGGAGGACAACGCGCAGCATCGCAAGGTCCGCGCACGCGTCGAGCACACCTTCTCCCGCATGAAGAACTACAAGATCCTCCGCGACTGCCGGCAGCGCGGCGACGGCCTCCACCACGCCGTCGCCCGCATGCACAACCTCGCCCTCGCCGCATGACCGCACAGGCCCGAACACCACTGCAGCCTGCCTGATCAGGGCCTTCTGCAACACCCTTTAGAGTGAGACGGTGACCTCTCTGCCGGAAGATCCGTCGCCGATGCTCAACGAGGCCGATCGCGACACTGCCGTGCAGCGCCTCCAGCAGGCGTACGCCGAAGGCCACATCCCACACGAAGATCTGGACGAACGCCTACACCAGATACTCACCGCCCGCACGCGCGCCGACCTCGTGTCACCCCTGGCCTCGTTCCCGGAGGAGGAGGATGCGGGAACCGCGTTCACGATCGCCGCTGCCGGCGGACGGATCAAGCGACAAGGCGCGTGGCGGGTGCCTCGCACCCTCAAGGTCGAGTCCGCTTATGCAAGGGTGCATCTCGACCTGTCCCGCGCGGTCATCGAGCATCCGGTCATCGACATTGAGCTGCAACTCGGCACCGGGAAAGCAAAGATCACGGCCCCTCGTGACGCGATCGTCGACTTCGAGGATCTGCACACCGGGTGGAAGGACACGCTCTACAAGCCACCACGGCGCTCCGTGTCCGGTGGGCCGACGATCCGGATCTCCGGGACCATGGGGTACGGACGGTTGAAGATCCGCCATGCACGACGTTGACGATCCGTCCGGTGCGAGCGCCGGTGACGGCGCCGGATGGCCGAACCAGCGAGAGCTTGTCCGCCGCACCGTCCGCGCCCCGCACACCCCCCGTGCCGCCGGGGCAGCCACGGTCACCCTTCGCGCTACATCTCGTCCGGACGGCGTAACCCGTCGGAAGCACCGTACTGATCAGCTCTTGCTGTAGCCCCGCACACCCGGCACTCGGGTTTTAACGGAAACCTGACGCCGCCGGCCGACTCATCCGCAGGCCCATGGGTCACTCCCTGTTTACGCTGATCAGGCCATCCGTGTGATGGCCGGGCCTCAGCCCCAGCCTCATATCAGCTGCCCGCGAAATCAGGAGAGAACGCACCGATGGCCAGCACCGAGCACCCGCCGCCCCGTCGCCTGCGGGCATGGATGCTGGAGGGCCTGTCCGACATGGGCAAGGACGGCGGTCTCCAGGGGCCGCACGCCCAGCCCGAACCACCGCACAAAGGCCAGCCCTGGTACCGGGTGATGTGCCTGACCGGCGTCGACTACTTCTCCACGCTCGGCTACCAGCCGGGCATCGCGGCCCTCGCCGCGGGCCTGCTCTCCCCGGTCGCCACCATCGTGCTGGTGATCGTCACCCTGGCGGGTGCCCTGCCCGTCTACCGGCGAGTGGCCGAGGAGAGCCCGCACGGGCAGGGCTCGATCGCGATGCTGGAACGGCTGCTGACGTTCTGGAAGGGCAAGCTGTTCGTCCTCGCCCTGCTGGGCTTCGCGGCGACGGACTTCCTCATCACGATCACCCTGTCGGCGGCGGACGCCTCCACCCACCTCGTGGAAAACCCTCATCTGACCGACGCTCTGCATGACAAGCAGCTGATCATCACCCTGATTCTGATCGCGCTGCTCGGCGCGGTCTTCCTCAAGGGCTTCCTGGAGGCGATCGGGGTCGCCGTGGTCCTGGTAGGGACCTACCTCACGCTCAACGTGGTGGTCGTCGTCTCGGGCATCTGGCATCTCGCCACCGAGGGGCACCTCGTCACCGACTGGACCAGCGCCCTGACCGCCGAGCACGGCAACGTCTTCGTCATGATCGGCTTGGCGCTGATCGTCTTCCCGAAGCTTGCGCTGGGCCTGTCGGGCTTCGAGACCGGCGTGGCCGTGATGCCTCATGTGCGGGGCGATGCGTCCGACACGGAGGAGAAGCCCACCGGCCGCATCCGGGACACGAAGAAGCTGCTCACCACGGCCGCCCTGATCATGAGTGCCTTCCTGATCACCACCAGCTTCATCACCACCGTGCTGATCTCGGAGAAGGAATTCGAATCCGGCGGCGCGGCCAACGGGCGGGCTCTGGCATACCTGGCGCACGAGTACCTGGGGAACGGCTTCGGCACCGTCTACGACGTCTCGACCATCGCCATCCTCTGGTTCGCCGGCGCCTCGGCGATGGCCGGGCTGCTCAACCTGATGCCGCGCTACCTGCCCCGCTACGGCATGGCGCCCCATTGGGCCCGGGCGGTGCGCCCCATGGTCATCGTGTTCACACTCGTCGGGTTCCTCGTCACCTGGATCTTCGACGCCGACGTGGACGCCCAGGGCGGCGCCTACGCCACCGGCGTCCTGGTACTGATCAGCTCGGCCGCCATCGCCGTGACCATCGCCGCCCACAAGGCCGGGCAGCGAGGCTGGACCATCGCCTTCGCCGTCATCTCCGCGGTCTTCCTCTACACCACCGTCCTCAACGTCATCGAACGCCCCGACGGCGTCAAGATCGGTGCCTGCTTCATCGCGGCCATCGTCCTCGTCTCCTTCCTCTCCCGCCTCGCCCGCGCCTTCGAGCTTCGCGTGACCAGCGTCGAGCTGGACGAGACGGCGGAACGCTTCGTCAGGGACATCGCCCACCGCAAGATCCGGTTCATCGCCAACGAGCCCGACAACCGGGACGCCACCGAGTACCGCGACAAGACCGAACAGATCCACGCCGACAACGAGATCTCCTCCCACGAGGACTTCATCTTCGTCGAGGTCACCGTCACCGACCCCTCCGAGTTCGAGGCCGGCCTGACCGTCCGCGGCGTGGTGATGCACGACCACTACCGCGTCCTGACCCTGGAGAGCTCTTCGGTCTCCAACGCCCTGGCCGCCTTCCTCCTCCACGCCCGTGACCTCACCGGCCAGATCCCCCACATCTACTTCGAGTGGACCGAGGGCAACCCCTTCACCAACTTCCTCCGCTTCTTCCTCTTCGGCCAGGGAGAAGTAGCCCCGGTGACCCGCGAGGTCCTCCGCGAGGCCGAGCCCGACCGCTCCCGACGCCCCCGGGTCCACGTCGGCTGAGGACGTCACTGCCGGACTGCACAGCACGCGGCCCCGCCGCACGCGCTCGCGATCAGGATGCCGCCAGCGGCCAAGGCGGGCACGGAGTCGGGCGCGAACAGGGTCGCCGTCCGTACGCCGGGCCGCGTCAGGCAGCGGCGGATGGACGGCGCCAGCGGCATTCGGGCCGAGTCGCCATAGCCACAGCGCAGCAGCGCCGACCGCACCCCCTGACTCCCCTTCCGGTAACACGGGCTGGGGTGCCTGTGCCAACCCGTGGCGCCGCGATTGAGGGAAAGGTCCGCCCTACGACGTCCCCGGCCCGGCCGGCGATTCGGCGGCGTGCTGACGGCGAAGTCGTCGTCGGGCCGACGCCTGACATCACACCTGCCCCGATCCCAAGGGCGTGCCGCTGCCGCTGAATGACACACCGCGACGGTCATCGGGACGTCGCCGAGTGGCTGCCCGACGAGTCCGTGCAATGCAGGTACCTGACCTACTGAGTGCCCATCAAACTGTCCTGGCACCTCGCCGTCGACGACACCGAACTGGACGCGCTGAACACCCTCGCCGCACGCTGCCCGGACACCGACATCGCCTACACCCGCGCCCCCCTGACCCGGACGGTGGACCGGCTCCCGGCTTCACCGCGCGAGCGACGGCCGGAGCCGGCAGGCCGACCGTGCTGCAGGCATGGAACCGGCGCGCGAGCTGCACCTCACCGGCTCACAGGCGCGGCGTCTACCCGGGGGAAGCCGTGACCCCGCACCGCTTTCATCCTCTGCCGGGAGGCCGCGGTCTGCGCGGGGTGGCATGGAATCTGGAGAGTTTGCCATTGAAGTTGGACGGAGGGCGGTGCGGAAAGCGCTGGTCGCTCTGCTGCTCGGGCGTGAGACCATCGAGCAAGCCACGGTCGCGCAGTGGTCGGCCGACCGACTCGGCCGTCGCCGCGCTGCGCGAGTTCCCGATGACTTCGCCGCCCGGGTGATGCGCGGCAGGGGACTTACTGGCTCTAACAAAAGCTGCTGATCATGAGGCTGTCGGCCTCTCCGGCCGTATGTCTGGGTATGGGAAACCGTCAGTCACGGCCGTG
>NZ_JBEZVJ010000046.1:0-35005 GCF_040636935.1 Streptomyces sp. NPDC032940
GCTGCGCTCGCGTACGTGGCCGTGGGAGCCGCGGGCCTCTTCACACCCCCGCTGGAGGGCGGCCTGCGGGCCCTGTGGCCGAGCGTGCTCCGCGAGGAGGACCAGGTGCACACGGCGTACGCCATGGACGCCGTGGCGCAGGAGGTCATGTTCACCGTCGGGCCGCTGCTCGTGACGGTGTGCGTGTCGCTGTGGTCGCCGACGGCCGCCCTGCTCGTGCTGAACGCGGTGGGTGTGCTGGGCGCCCTCTCCGTGGTCGTGTCGCCCCCCTCGCGCGCGTGGCGATCGGCTCCGCGCGAGGCCCACTGGCTGGGTGCCCTGCGTTCGTCCGGGCTGCTGGCGCTCCTGGGGGCCTTCCTGTTCATCGGCATGGCGCTCGGCTCCATCACCGTGGCCTCCGTGCCCTACGCGGACGAGCACGGCGGTGACGCCGTCTACGGCTGGCTGATGGCCGCCCTGGGGCTCGGCGCGCTGGTCGGCGGGACCGTCTACGGGGCACGGCAGTGGGCCGGCGCCCCGGCGCGGCGACTGAGGCTCCTCGTGGCGCTGCTGGCGGTGTGTTACCTGCCGCTGATGCTGATGCCGGGCGCGGTCGCCATGGTGCTGCTCACGGCGGTGGCGGGGGTGTTCCTGGCGCCCTGCATCGCCTGCGCGTTCGTCCTCGTCGATCAGCACGCGCCGCGCGGCACGGTGACGGAGGCGTTCTCCTGGCTCGTGACGACGTTCACCGTGGGCGCCTCGGTCGGCACGGGCCTCGCCGGGCCCGTGGTGGAGCACGGCGGGGCGCTGTGGGGCTTCGCCGTGCCCGGGGCGGCCGGGGTCGTGTCGCTGCTCGTGCTGGCCTGCACGGGGCGGGTCCTCGCAGCTCCCGCGCGGCAAGCGGTCGTTGCGGCTTCATCGGAAAATGATCCGAACCGTGCCGTCGAACCCCGTTTCAGTTCGGGTCATCAGGCGTAATGTTCAGTCATGGACCGCCGCATTTTCGGGCTGGAGAACGAGTACGGCGTCACGTGCACGTTCAGGGGACAGCGCCGCCTGTCGCCTGACGAGGTGGCGCGGTACCTCTTCCGCCGTGTCGTGTCATGGGGCCGCAGCAGCAATGTCTTTCTGCGCAACGGGGCCCGCCTCTATCTCGACGTGGGATCACATCCGGAATACGCGACACCCGAATGTGACAACGTGATTGAACTCGTCACCCACGACAAGGCGGGCGAGCGCATTCTCGAAGGACTCCTGGTGGACGCCGAACGACGCCTGCACGAGGAGGGAATCGCGGGCGACGTCTACCTCTTCAAGAACAACACCGACTCCGCCGGAAACTCCTACGGCTGCCACGAGAACTATCTGGTGGCGCGCCACGGGGAGTTCTCCCGGCTCGCGGACATTCTCATCCCGTTCCTGGTGACCCGGCAGCTGCTCTGCGGCGCCGGCAAGGTGCTTCAGACGCCGCGCGGCGCCGTGTACTGCGTCAGCCAGCGGGCCGAGCACATCTGGGAGGGTGTCTCCTCGGCGACCACCAGGTCGCGGCCGATCATCAACACCCGCGACGAGCCGCACGCCGACGCCGAGCGCTACCGTCGCCTGCACGTCATCGTGGGCGACTCCAACATGTCCGAGACGACCATGCTGCTCAAGGTCGGCGCCACCGACCTGGTGCTGCGCATGATCGAGGCGGGCACGGTGATGCGCGACCTCACCCTGGAGAACCCGATCCGGGCGATCCGCGAGGTCAGCCACGACATCACCGGGCGCCGCAAGGTGCGCCTGGCCAGCGGCCGGGAGGCGTCCGCGCTGGAGGTGCAGCGGGAGTACTACGAGAAGGCCCTGGACTTCTGCGAGCGCCGCGGCATCCGCACCGGCACCGTCGAGCGGGTGCTGGAGCTGTGGGGCCGGACGCTGGACGCGATCGAGGCCGAGGACCTCGACCGCATCGACACCGAGATCGACTGGGTCATGAAGTACAAGCTCCTCGAGCGGTACCGGGCCAAGCACAACATGACCATGTCCCACCCGCGGGTCGCCCAGATAGACCTCGCCTACCACGACATCCACCGCCGTCGTGGTCTGTACTACCTGCTCGAGAAGAAGGGCCAGGCCGCCCGGGTCGCCAACGACCTGAAGATCTTCGAGGGCAAGTCCGTCCCGCCGCAGACCACCAGGGCCCGGCTGCGCGGCGACTTCATCCGGCGGGCCCAGGAGCAGCGCCGGGACTTCACCGTCGACTGGGTCCACCTCAAGCTCAACGACCAGGCGCAGCGCACCGTGTTGTGCAAGGACCCCTTCCGGTCGGTGGACGACCGGGTGGAGAAGCTGATCGCCGGGATGTGACCGGTACGCAGTGAGAAGGCGTCCGTTCCGCGGGGACCGGAACGCCACACGGGCACCGTACGTTATCCGTACGGTGCCCTTCTCAGGTCGTAGAGTTGCGCGCACGCCAGCAGACATGACCGACCGACACCGATTACGAGGCCCCCACCGTGCGCCGACGCTCCCTCCTCATCGCCGTTCCCGCCGGACTGGTCACGCTCGCCGCATGCGGTGACGAGGACTCCGGTTCGAGCAAGGCCAGCGACAGCGCGTCGCCCCAGACGTCGAGCCCGTCCGCGGCCCCGTCCCCGAAGATCGTCGACGGCCCGTTGCCGGCGATCACGGCGGGCACGAAGTTCGGGGAGAAGCCGACGGTAGCCAAGGGCAGCGGCGAGCCGTCCAAGGACCTCGCGGTGAAGACGGTGATCGCCGGCAATGGCCAGACGATCGCGGAGAACGACTACCTGGCGGCCGACTACCTGGGCCAGATCTGGGACACCGCGAAGGTCTTCGACAACTCCTACGACCGCAAGGCGCCGATCGTCCTCCAGCTGGCCCAGGGCACGATCATCGACGGCTGGCGGTACGCGCTCGCGGGCAAGAAGGCCGGCAGCCGCGTGCAGATGGCCGTCCCGCCGGCCTACGGGTACGGCGACGAGGGCAGCCCGCAGGGTGGCATCAAGGGCACCGACACCCTGGTGTTCGTGGTCGACGTGAAGGACGTCTTCAACGGCAAGAGCTCCGTCAAGGGCAAGGAGGTCGCGCAGGACGACGCGGCGCTGCCCGAGGTCGGCACCAACACCGACGGTGCCGCGCCCTCCATCGAGGTGCCCGACACGGCGGCGCCGAAGAAGCTCGTGGCGAACTACGTGCTCGAGGGCGACGGTCCGGAGGTCGCCGCGCAGGACACCGTGCTCGTGCAGTACAAGGGCGTGGTGTGGGACGGCGGCAAGGAGTTCGACTCCACGTACAGCAGGAAGCAGCTGGCCTCCTTCTCGCTCCAGCAGGTCGTCAAGGGATGGTCGCAGGGACTGACCGGCAAGAAGGTCGGCAGCCGCGTCCTGATCGTGGTCCCGCCGGACCTGGGATACGGCGACAACCCGCCGCAGGGCAGCGGCATCGAGAAGGATTCGACGCTGGTCTTCTCGGTCGACATCCTCGCGAAGATGTGACGCTCCGGGATGTAAGACTTGGGTGTTGCCTTCCGACACACGAGACAGACAAGCAGGAGCCAGACACGTGAGCATCGACAAGCCCGAGATCGACTTCCCGGGCGGCGAGCCCCCGGCGGACCTCGAGATCAAGGACATCTGGGAGGGCGACGGCCCGGTCGCCGAGGCCGGCCAGACCGTGACCGTCCACTACGTGGGCGTGGCCTTCAGCACGGGCGAGGAGTTCGACGCCAGCTGGAACCGGGGCACCCCGTTCCGCTTCCCGCTCGGTGGCGGCCGGGTCATCAAGGGCTGGGACCAGGGCGTGCAGGGCATGAAGGTCGGCGGCCGTCGCCAGCTGACCATCCCCGCGCACCTCGCCTACGGCAATCAGAGCCCGACCCCGGCGATCCAGCCCGGCGAGACGCTGATCTTCGTGGTCGATCTGCTCGGAGTCTGATCGACGCGTGATCGCCGTCCGAACGGACAGTGATCAGAGCCGGTCATTCGGGGTCCATGCCTGTCCGGGCATGGGCCCTCGGCTTTTGCCGCGCCACCGCGGGGCGGTACGGTCATCCGTCGTAAGCACCATAGGGAGAAGGGCGTCGATGGCCATTGCCAAGGCCGAGCGGCTGATGAACCTGGCGCTGTGTCTGCTCGGGACGCGGCGGCCACTCAGCAAGCGCGAGCTGCGAGACTCCATCGAGGCCTACCTCGAGGCGGGATCCGACGACTCCTTCAACCGCATGTTCGAGCGGGACAAGGACGACCTGCGGGAACTCGGCCTGGTCATCGAGACCGTCGAGGGCCTCGACGGCGAGATCGGGTATCTGGCGCGCCGCGACAGCAACCGGCTGCCGCCCATCACCCTCGACGCCGAGGAGGCCGCCGCCCTCGGACTGGCCGCCAAGGTCTGGCAGCAGGCCAGGCTCGCCGGCGCGGCCAGCGGCGCGCTGCAGAAGCTGCGGGCGGCCGGGCTGCCCGAGGACGTCGACCCGTACGAGGCGCACAGCGCCCTCGAGCCGCGCATCCCCGTGCACGAGGCCGCCTTCGAGCCGCTGATGCTGGCCTGCCGAGACCGCCGCCCGGTCCTCTTCGAGTACCGCAAGGCCAACGCCGCGCAGCCCGAGCCCCGGCACGTCGAGCCGTGGGCGCTGGAGTGCTGGCGCGGCCACTGGTATCTGGCCGGGTTCGACCGCGACCGCGGAGCGGAGCGGGTGTTCCGGTTGTCGCGGATCACCGGCAAGGTGCGCTCGCGCGGAGCGCGGTTCACCGCCCCCGTGCCCGATGTCGTCACCGTCCGCGAGACGGTCGCGAGCTGGGCGGGGGAGACCGCCGACCGCTCCGCGCTGATCCGGCTGCGTGCGGGCGCGGGCTACCCGCTGCGGGCGAAGGCCACCGCCGTGCGGGAACTCGGCGACGGCTGGGACGAGTTGGAGATTCCGTACGGACACGGCCTGGACGCCTGGCTGGTGGAGTTCGGGCCGGACGTGGTGGTCCTGGAGCCCGCCGAGCTGCGTGCGGACGTCGTGGACCGGCTGCGTGCCGTGGCCAAGGGCTGAGGGGGAGCGGACAACACAGTGGCAGGCAAACCGGTCAGGCCCGTGAACGCCATCGACCAGACCCGACGGATGCTGTCCCTGGTGACGTATCTGCGCGAGCGTCCCGGCGCCCGCGTCGAGGACGTCGCGCGCGCCTTCGGCATCACCGAGGACGAGCTGGTCTCCGACCTCGACGTGCTGCCCATGTGCGGCACCAGCTTCCGCGGCGGCGATCTGCTCGACATCGACACCGACGGCGAGCGCATCTGGTGGCACAACCCGGCGGCGCTGGGCGCGGACGCGGCCGAGCCGCTGCGGCTGGCCGCCGACGAGGCCACCGCGCTGCTCGTCGCCGCCCGCGCGGTGGCGACGCTGCCCGGCCTGCGCGAGAGCGACCGGCAGGCGCTGCTGCGGGCGACCGCCAAGGTGGAGACGGCGGCCGGCGAGGCCGCGGGCGCCAGCTCGCGCCTGTCCGTCACCTTCGAGTCCGAGGGCGGTGTCTTCGCCGACGTCGACCGGGCCATCTCCGAGCGCCGGCGCCTGTGGATCCGCTACTACTCGCCGGCCCGCGACGAGCTGACCGAGCGCGAGATCGACCCCATCCGGCTCGTCAGCGTGGGGCACACCTACGTCGAGGCCTGGTGCCGCCGTTCCGAGGCCCGGCGCACCTTCCGGCTCGACCGGGTCGCCGAGATCCGGATCCTCGACGAGCCCGCCGCGCCGCCCGAGGTGGAGCTGCGGGACCTGTCCGAGGCGCTGGTGCAGCCCGCCGCCGAGGACCCCGAGGTCGTCGTGGAGGTCGGCCCGGGCGGCCGCTGGGTCGCCGAGTACTACCCGCACGACAGCGCGGAGGAGCTGCCCGACGGCGGCCTGCGCATCACCCTGCGCACCCCCGACCCCGCGTCCCTGCGGCGGCTGGCGCTCCGGCTCGGACGCGACGGCCGGATCGTGTCCCCGTCCGAGCTCGCCGGCAGCGCCCGGCAGGCCGCCCGCGACGCGCTCGCGGCGTACGACGGGATCGAGGCCGGCACGGCGCAGGGTGCGGGGCCGGCGACCGCGGTGGGACAGACGGCGACCGGCGGGCCGGACACCGGGCGCGACAGGCAGGAGCGGGCACTGTGAACGAGGCGACGGGGCCCGGCGTGACGGCGGCGTCCGCGTTCGCCGGCATGAGACGCGTCTCGCCGGTCGTCTTCAGGGCCGGCTGCCCGGACTGCCGGGGCCGCTTCGAACTCGCCGCGAGCGCCCTGCGCCTGGCCATCGGCGCCACGAGCCGCACCACCTTCTACTCGTTCACGTGCCCCGAGTGCGGCTCCGCCGTCCGCAAGCCCGCCGGGGAGCGGATCGTCGAGCTGCTCACGGGCGGCGGCGTGCGGACCCTGCGGCTGCACTCCACGGTGTGACCGGCCGGCGTGCACGGACCGCCCGCCGTACGGTCTAGGCTCGGCCTCATGTTCTGGCCGATGTTCGCGGTTGCCGTGGGTTTTGTGGGTCTCGCCGTCCTCGCGGTGTTCGCCGTACGGGTGTTCGTGGAGGCGCGGCGGCTGGGCCGGCAGGTGACGGACTCGGCGTCCCGCATCAACCGGGCCGCCGCCGACCTGGAGCGCGCCGCGCAGAGCGCCGCCCGTTCCGCGGACGCCCTGTGAACCACGCCGCATTCCGGGACTGATCCGGCGGACGCCGTCCGTCGCGTCGCGCACGGCCGCTCCCTGTCACCGCGCAGGTTCCGGAAGGTACGCTGCTGATCGCGGTCCGGAATACGAGGCCCGGACGCGGACGGGAGTACGCACAGGGATTGCCTCTCGTTTACCCCTGAGCGTTACGATCGCTGCACAACACGATCGGTCGGACGCATGTCCGACGGGTCGGACAGCACCCCCACCCAGCCGCCTCGGTGAGAAGGTAAAGACTTATGGGAAGGCTCGGACCTACCGAGATCATTCTTATTCTCGTCGTCATCATCCTGTTGTTCGGCGCGAAGAAGCTCCCGGACATGGCACGTTCGCTCGGCAAGTCCGCGCGCATCCTCAAGTCCGAGGCGAAGGCGATGAAGGACGAGAACAAGTCCGCCGCCCCCGCCGACCCGCCGAACCCCGAGCAGGCCGCGACGCAGCGCACCATCCAGGCCGCCCCCGGCGACGTGACCAGCTCGCGCCCGGTCACCGAGCCGACGGACACGACCAAGCGCTGACGCAGGGCCGGCGCCGACCGGCCCGCCGCACGAGATGAGGATGTGGGTTGCTCAAGTCTGCCCGCAAGAAAGAGAAGGATCCCGAGGGGCGGATGCCCCTCGTGGAGCACCTGCGCGAGCTGCGCAACCGGCTCGCGAAAGGCATGCTGGCGATCACGGTCGTCACGGTGGTGGCGGTCTTCTACAGCCAGCAGCTGATGACCTTCCTCATGGACCCCGTGCCGCGCTGTACCGACGGCCTGGGCGAGTCGACCGGTGGCGCCTGCGCCGTGATCGCCTACACCGACCTGCTGTCGCCCTTCACCACCACGGTGAAGGTGTGCCTCATGGCGGGCATCGTCCTCTCCAGCCCGGTCTGGCTCTACCAGCTCTGGGCGTTCGTGGCGCCGGGTCTGCACAAGCATGAGCGCAAGTACACGTACTGGTTCGTGGCGGCGGCCGTACCCCTCTTCCTGGGGGGTGGCTGGCTCGCGTACACGATCATGCCGGTCAGCATGCGCGTGCTGCTGGGGATCACGCCGGACGGCTCGGCGAACATTCTTCCGATGGACAAGATCCTGGACTTCATCGTCCGGATGATCCTCATCTTCGGCGGTGCCTTCGAGCTGCCCCTCGTGCTCGTGATGCTCAACGTCGCCGGCGTCGTCACGGGACGCAGGATGGCCGGCTGGTGGCGTGGCGTCGTGATGGGCGTCTTCGTCTTCGGTGCCGTCGCCACGCCGACCACCGACCCCGTCGGCATGATCGCCCTCGCCGGGCCGATCGTCGTCCTGTACTTCCTGGCGGTCGGGTTCTCCGTGCTCAACGACAAGCGCCGGCGCCGCGCCGACCCCGACGCCGAGCTCGACGACGACGAGGCCTCGCCGCTCGACCTCACGCCGGAGCCGGTCGACGGCGTCGAACCCGTGACGGCGTCCCGGGCCCTGCCCCAGCAGGCGAGCGGGGCCGTCGACGGCACCCCGTCGGCCCGGTACAACGGGTACGACGACGTGACCTGAGCCGAGCGGCGGAGCAACGACACAGGTGAAGGGGCCGGACGGCGACCGTCCGGCCCCTCTCGTGCCAGCCCTGGGACGAACGTCACATCCCGGGCGGAGGCAGGGGCGGCGCGGCCCCGGGCCGGATAAAGATCGTCCCGTTGTCAGTGGGGCCCGGTACGCTCGAAAGTACGATGACAGAGGATCTCTCACCGGCCGAGCGGTACGCGGCAGCCCGTCAGCGCGCTGCCGAGCAGGCCACCGCGCTCGCGTCCTTCCGCGAGATGTACGACTTCGGCCTCGACCCGTTCCAGATCGAGGCCTGCCAGGCACTCGAGGCCGGCAAGGGCGTGCTGGTCGCCGCGCCCACCGGCTCCGGCAAGACGATCGTCGGCGAGTTCGCCGTCCACCTCGCCCTCCGGCAGGGCAAGAAGTGCTTCTACACGACCCCCATCAAGGCCCTGTCGAACCAGAAGTACGCCGACCTCTGCCGCCGCTACGGCGCGGACAAGGTCGGCCTGCTCACCGGCGACAACAGCGTGAACTCCGACGCCCCGGTGGTCGTGATGACCACCGAGGTCCTGCGCAACATGCTGTACGCGGGCTCCCAGACCCTCCTCGGCCTGGGCTATGTGGTGATGGACGAGGTGCACTACCTCTCCGACCGCTTCCGCGGCGCCGTGTGGGAGGAAGTGATCATCCACCTCCCCGAGTCGGTGACGCTGGTGTCGCTGTCGGCGACCGTGTCGAACGCCGAGGAGTTCGGCGACTGGCTGGACACGGTGCGCGGCGACACCCAGGTGATCGTCTCCGAGCACCGCCCCGTGCCGCTGTTCCAGCACGTGCTGGCCGGGCGCCGCATGTACGACCTGTTCGAGGAGGGCGAGGGCCACAAGAAGGCCGTCAACCCGGACCTCATGCGCATGGCGCGCATGGAGGCGACCCGCCCCTCGTACCAGGACCGCCGCCGCGGCCGGCACATGCGCGAGGCCGACCGCGAGCGCGAGCGCCGGCAGCGCTCCCGCATCTGGACGCCGGGCCGGCCCGAGGTCATCGAGCGGCTCGACGCCGAGGGACTGCTGCCCGCGATCACCTTCATCTTCAGCCGCGCCGCCTGCGAGTCCGCCGTCCAGCAGTGCCTGTACGCCGGACTGCGGCTCAACGACGACGAGGCGCGCGCGAAGGTACGCGCCCTCGTCGAGGAGCGCACCGCCTCCATCCCCGCCGAGGACCTGCACGTCCTGGGCTACTACGAGTGGCTGGAGGGTCTGGAGCGGGGCATCGCCGCCCACCACGCGGGCATGCTGCCGACCTTCAAGGAGGTCGTCGAGGAGCTCTTCGTGCGCGGTCTGGTCAAGGCCGTCTTCGCCACCGAGACCCTCGCCCTCGGCATCAACATGCCCGCCCGCTCGGTGGTGCTGGAGAAGCTGGTCAAGTGGAACGGCGAGCAGCACGCCGACATCACCCCCGGCGAGTACACCCAGCTCACCGGCCGGGCCGGCCGGCGCGGCATCGACGTCGAGGGACACGCCGTCGTGCTGTGGCAGCGCGGCATGAGCCCCGAGCACCTCGCGGGCCTCGCCGGCACCCGTACGTACCCGCTGCGCTCCAGCTTCCGGCCGTCGTACAACATGGCGGTCAACCTGGTCGAGCAGTTCGGCCGGCACCGCTCCCGGGAGCTGCTGGAGACCTCCTTCGCTCAGTTCCAGGCCGACAAGTCGGTCGTCGGGATCTCCCGTCAGGTCCAGCGCAACGAGGAGGGGCTCGAGGGCTACAAGGCCTCCATGACCTGCCACCTCGGCGACTTCGACGAGTACGCGCGGCTGCGCCGCGAACTGAAGGACCGTGAGCAGGAGCTGGCCCGGCAGGGCGCCAACCAGCGGCGTGCCGAGGCCGCCGTGGCGCTGGAGAAGCTGAAGCCCGGCGACGTCATCCACGTGCCGACGGGCAAGTACGCGGGCCTCGCCCTGGTGCTGGACCCGGGCCTGCCCGCCGGACGTTCCAACGGCCACCGCGGCTTCGAGCATCACGACGGGCCCCGCCCGCTGGTGCTGACCGCCGAACGTCAGGTCAAGCGGCTGGCGTCGATGGACTTCCCGGTGCCCGTCGAGGCGCTGGAGCGGATGCGGATCCCCAAGTCCTTCAACCCGCGCTCACCGCAGTCCCGTCGCGACCTCGCCTCCGCGCTGCGCACCAAGGCCGGGCACATCCCGCCGGAGCGGGCCCGCAAGAAGCGGTCCCAGGCGGCCGACGACCGGGAGATCGCGCGGCTGCGCAAGGCCATCCGCGCCCATCCCTGCCACGGCTGCGACGACCGCGAGGACCACGCCCGCTGGGCCGAGCGGTACCACCGGCTGCTGCGCGACACCTCCCAGCTGGAGCGCCGGATCGAGGGACGGACGAACACCATCGCCCGCACCTTCGACCGCATCGTCGCCCTGCTGACCGAGATGGACTATCTGCGCGGCGACGAGGTCACCGAGAACGGCAAGCGCCTCGCCCGGCTCTACGGCGAACTCGACCTGCTCGCCAGCGAGTGCCTGCGCGAGGGCGTCTGGGAGGGACTCTCCCCGGCCGAACTCGCCGCCTGTGTCTCGGCCCTGGTCTACGAGTCGCGGGTCGCCGACGACGCGATGGCGCCGAAGGTGCCCTCCGGCAAGGCCAAGGCCGCGCTCGGCGAGACGGTGCGCATCTGGGGGCGGCTGGACGCCCTGGAGGAGGAGTTCCGGATCAGCCAGACCGAGGGCGTCGGCCAGCGCGAGCCCGACCTCGGCTTCGCCTGGGCCGCCTACGAATGGGCGTCCGGCAAGGGCCTCGACGAGGTGCTGCGCGAGGCGGAGATGCCGGCCGGCGACTTCGTCCGCTGGTGCAAGCAGGTCATCGACGTCCTCGGCCAGATCGCGGCGGCGGCGCCCCGCGAGGGCTCGACGGTCCCGAAGAACGCGCGCAAGGCGGTCGACGGGCTGCTGCGCGGAGTGGTCGCCTACTCGTCCGTGGGCTGACCGGCACCTCACCGGCCCGGCAGGGCGCGGTCCGGCCCCGCACAGGGGGCGGCCCGCGCCCTGCCGGGCCTTCGTGCGTCCGGGTGCCGGCGTGACGATCCCTCATCACGCTGAGTGGTCTGCGTACGCCCGTGCATCATTACAGCAGGTGTTCGAATGACTCCCCAGCGTGCAAATGGGCTCGAGGCTACTCCAGTACCCGTGCCCGTTTCAGGTGCTTGCCGAATATGACACGGCGATGATCCGCTCGGACTAAGCTCGCCCGCAGCGCACCGAGTTGAGGTGAATTCGCGCGCTTGTTCCCAATGCGCCGAAGATCCCGGCAACTCCCAGACGTACCCCCACGCACGCTTCCCCATCCCCGCCGATTCTTTTTCAGAGGGCCTACATGGTGAGTGTTGATTCCCCTCCAGGGCGCCGTGAACTTCCGTACGCGCGCACGCTGTTGCTCCCCGCCATACTGATGGCCGCGGCGTCCGGGGCCGCCGTCGCCCTGGTGACGGAGCCGGCGCGGCTCGCCGTCGCCTGGTGCGGCACCGTCGCCACCCTGCTGGTGATCGCGGTGGCGGCCGAAGCGGTGCGCCGGGGCCGGACCCTGCGGGCCCTGCGCGCCGAGCACGCCCGTCACAGCGCGTATCTGGAACGGAGGGTGGCGGGTCACCATGAGGAGATGGCCCGCATCGGCGGCGAGATCCTGCCCGCCGCCGTCCACCACATGCGCCGGGGCAACACCCCCGAGGAGACGGTCCGGTACCTGCCCGAGCTCGACCCCTCCTACGCCGACCTCGGCGATCCCCAGCGCGACCTCATCCGCAGGGTGTGCGCGATCATCGACCACCAGGACTCCATGCGCGAGTCCGCCGAACGCTCCTTCGTGGACATCGCCCGCCGCGTCCAGGCGATCGTCCACCAGCAGAACAAGGAACTGCGCGAGATGGAGGAGGACCACGGCCGCAACCCCGAGGTCTTCGACGACCTCCTGCGCATCGACCACGGCACCGCGCTGATCGGCCGCCTCGCCGACTCCATCTCCGTCATCGGCGGCGGCCGGCCCGGACGCCAGTGGCCCGAACCGGTCGCGCTCTACAGCGTGCTGCGCGGTGCCATGTCCCGGATCCTCGAGTACCGCCGGATCAACCTCGCCTCCATCGCCAAGGTCAACATCAAGGGCACCGCGGTCGAGCCGGTCATCCACGCCGCCGCCGAACTCCTCGACAACGCCACCCGCTACTCGCCGCCCGGCTCCAAGGTGCACGTCACCGCGACCGAGGTGCAGAGCGGCGTGTGCATCGAGATCGAGGACTCCGGCGTCAGCCTCAGCGAGGAGTCCCGCGCCCGCATCGAGGGACTCCTCGAAGCCGCCAAGCGCGGCACCGACGTCCAGGACCTCAGCCAGCACCCGCGCCTCGGCCTGTCCGTCGTCGGCCGGCTGTGCACCCAGTACGGCATGGACGTCTCGCTGCGCGCCTCCGCGTACGGCGGGGTCCGCGCCATCCTCATCGTGCCCAGCAAGATGACGACCACCGAACCCGGCGTCGGCCTCGCCCACGGCATCGGCGCGACCTCCATCCCCACCCCGGGCCCGGACGCCCTGCCCGGCCCCGAGCGCAAGCCCAAGAAGCGCCGCCCCACCAGCCCCCGCATCCCGGCCACGGTCTCCCTCGAGGACGACGTCCCCGAGGTCACCGAGTGGACGGCGGGCGGTCTCCCGCAGCGCCGCAGCCGCGTCAAGATGCCGCTCAGCCAGCGCCTCGCCGAGCAGGCGGCCTGGGAGCGCGAAGAGGCCGAACGCGAGGCCCGCGAGGCCGCCGAGCGGGCCCGCAACGGCATCCCGCCGGCCCCCGAGCCCGAGCCGGTCGCAGCGACCCCGCCGGGGCAGTGGGTCGAGGCCTTCTGGGAGGGCCTGAAGAACCATCCGGGTCTGACCCAGGCCCACCAGCAGTCCAGCAACCAGCCGGCCAGCGCCCCGGCCGATGACGAGGGGAACCTCAAGTGATCGAGCAGCAAGGCAAGTTCGACTGGATGCTCAGGGATCTCTACGACGGTGTCCCGGGCATCGAGATGATCGTGGTGCTCTCCGCCGACGGTCTGCGCATCGCCCGTTACTCAGGTGACCCCGACGCCGCCGACCGGGTCGCCGCCGCCTGCGCGGGCCTGCAGAGCCTCGCGGGGGCCGTCGCCCAGGAGATCCCGACCAGCGACGGCGAGATGAAGATGGTCATCATCGAGATGAACGGCGGCTACTTCTACCTGATGGCCGCCGGCCCCAACGCCTTCCTCGCCGTGCTCTCCGACGTCCGCTGCGAGCCCGGCCGGATGAGCCTGAGCATGGCCGACCTGGTCGCCCGCATCGGACCCCATCTGACCACTCCCGCGCGGCGCAACGGGCAGACCGTATGACTCCTCCGCAACGCCAGAGGCGAACTCCCGGCCAGGACCCGTCCCCGGCGTCCCCGCCGCCCAAGGAAGGCGAACTCCGCAACCCCGAGCGGCTCTTCGTCATCGGCGGCGAAGGCGGCGGCGAACGCGCCGACATCGACCTGGTCACGCTGATCGTGGCCCGCGCCGACCCGCCGGTGTCCGCCACACCGGAACAGGCGGCTCTGCTGCGGCTGTGCGCCGCACCCCTGTCCGTAGCCGAGCTGTCGGCCTACCTGAGCCTGCCGTTCAGTGTGGTGACCGTGCTGCTCACCGACCTGCTGACGGCGGAACTGGTGCAGTTCCGCGCCCCGATCGTCCGCCAGAAGGTCGCCGACCGATCCCTTCTCGAAGCGGTGATGCATGGACTTCAAAAGCTCTGACACGATTCCGGGCCCACGCACGGAGGACCGGCTGCCGCACACGGCCGAGGCCGCCGTGAAGATCGTCATCGTGGGCGGATTCGGGGTCGGCAAGACGACCATGGTCGGCTCGGTCAGCGAGATCAGGCCGCTGACCACGGAGGAGACGATGACCCAGGCGGGCATCGGCGTCGACGACAACTACGGCTCCGCCTCCAAGACCGCCACCACCGTGGCCATGGACTTCGGCCGCATCAGCATCACCGACCAACTGGTGCTCTACCTGTTCGGCACGCCCGGCCAGGAGCGCTTCTGGTTCCTGTGGAACGGCCTGTTCGAGGGCGCGCTCGGCGCCGTGGTGCTGGTGGACACCCGCCGCCTGGAGGTCAGCTTCGACGTCATGGGACGGCTGGAGGAACGCGGCGTGCCCTTCGTCGTCGCCGTCAACTCCTTCCCGGACGCACCCCGTTACCCCGTGGCCGAGCTGCGCACCGCGCTCGACCTGCCCGAGGAGATCCCCATCCTCGACTGCGACGTCCGACGCCGGGCCTCCAGCCGGGACGTCCTGATGACGCTGATGCGCTTCCTGCACTCCCTCGCCATGAAGGGCGCGCTCACCTGACCCGCGCGGCCGACCCACACCCCTGACCCACACTTCTGCTGCGGAGCGACACTGTGACGCCTGAACGCCACGCCCCGACCGGAACGGGCGACCCCCTGCTCGGACCACCTCCCGGCTGCCCCGCGCACGGCCTCGGGCCGGGCGGACTGCACCGGCTGCACGAGACGGACGACCTGGACGAGCTCTACGAGCGGCTGCGGGGCCAGTACGGTCCGGTGGCGCCCGCGCTGCTCCACGACGACGTGCCGATCTGGGTGGTCCTCGGCCACGCCGAGAACCTGCACATGGTGAGCACCCCGGCCCAGTTCTCCCGCGACAGCCGCATCTGGAACCCGCTCAACGAGGGCATGGTCAAGCCGGACCACCCGCTCATGCCGCACATCGCCTGGCAGCCGATCTGCTCGCACGCCGAGGGCGACGAGCACAAGCGGCTGCGCGGCGCGGTCACCGGCGCCATGTCCACGATCGACTACCGGGGCCTGCGCCGGCACATCACCCGGCACACCCAGCGCCTCGTCAACCGCTTCTGCGAGGTGGGCCGCGCCGACCTCGTCGGCGACTTCGCCGAGCATCTGCCGATGGGCGTGATGTGCGAGATCCTCGGCATGCCGGGGGAGTACAACGACCGGATGGTGGAGGCCGCCCGCGACACGCTCAAGGGCACCGACACGGCCATCGCGAGCCACGGCTACGTCATGGACGCCCTGGGGCGGCTGACCGCGGCCCGCAGGGCGAAGCCCGAGAACGACATCGCGAGCCACCTCGTCACCCACCCGGCCGGGCTCAGCGACGACGAGGTCAGGGAACACCTGCGGCTGGTCCTGCTCGCCGCGTACGAGGCCACCGTCAACCTCATCGGCAACGTGCTGCGGGTGGTGTTCACCGACCCGGGCTTCCGCGCCCAGCTCAGCGGCGGGCAGATGACGGTGCCCGAGGCGGTCGAGCAGTCCCTGTGGGACGAGCCGCCCTTCAGCACGGTCTTCGCCTACTTCGCCAAGCAGGAGACGGAACTGGGCGGTCAGCGCATCCGCGCGGGCGACGGACTGCTGTTCGGTATCGCCCCGGGCAACGTCGACCCGCGCATCCGCCCCGACCTGGACGCGAGCATGCAGGGCAACCGCTCGCACCTCGCCTTCGGCGGCGGCCCGCACGAGTGCCCCGGCCAGGACATCGGGCGTGCCATCGCGGACGCCGGCATCGACGCGCTGCTGATGCGGCTGCCGGACGTACGGCTTGACTGCCCCGAGGAGGAACTCACCTGGCGGTCCTCGATCGCCTCGCGCCACCTGGTGGAGCTGCCGGTGCGGTTCGAACCGCGGCCGCCGCAGGACGTGAACCAGCGGCCCAGCCACACCGACGTCCCGCAGCAGCGCGCCGCCTGGCACGTCGGCACCCTGCCGCAGACGGCGGAGCCGGCGCCCGCCCCGGCCGCCCCGCCCGCCGTCCCCACGGCGACGGTGACGGCCGCGCCGCCCGCCCCGCCTCGCCCCAGGGGGGTATGGCAGCGCTTCCTCCTGTGGTGGCGCGGCTACTGACGGCCGGCCCACTCCTCGTACGCCGCCCAGGCCCCGAGGGTCCGTCCGCTCAGGAACCGGTGCTCGCGTCCCGTGACCGGATCGGTGAACGCCAGCTCCCGCGCCAGAAGTTGCAGCGGGCGCCGGAAGTCGCCGGCCGGCACTGGCGCGGCCACCTCGGGGTAGAGGGGGTCACCGAGGATCGGTACGCCCAGCGCGCTCATGTGCACGCGCAGCTGGTGGGTCTGCCCGGTGGCGGGCACCAGCCGGTACCGCCCCAGCGCCGGCGCGCCCGTGGGGCCGGCGGGGCGGTGCTCCGTCAGCTCGACGCGGCTCACGGCGTTCGGCTCGCCCTCGACCTGACGGGCGGCCAGCACCCCGCGCTCCTTGAGGATCCGGCTGCGTACGGTCCGGGGCAGGGCGAGCGCCGGGGCGTACGGCGCGATCGCCTCGTACTCCTTGTGCACCCGCCGGTCGCGGAACAGCGACTGGTAGGCACCGCGCTCTGCGGGGCGGACCGTGAACAGGACCAGTCCGGCGGTGAGCCGGTCGAGACGGTGCGCGGCGCCCAGCCCGGGCTCGTCCAGTTCGCGGCGGAGCCGGGCGAGCGCGGTCTCGGTGACATGGCCGCCGCGCGGGGTGGTGGCCAGGAAGTGCGGCTTGTCGGCGACGACGACGTGCTCGTCGCGGTACACGACCTCCAGCGCGAACGGCACCGGCACCTCTGGCGGCAGATCGCGGTGGAACCAGACGTACATGCCGGGCTCGTACGGCGCGTCCGCCGCCACGGCCCGTCCGTCGGCCCCGACGAACCGGCCCGCGGCGAACATGGCCTCGACCGTGCCGGGACCCGCACCGGACAGCCGTTCCACCAGGTGCTCGCGGACCGTGGCCCACGGCCCGGCGGCCGGCAGCCGCACCCGCACCGGGTCCACCCCGTGGCGCTGGGCCAGGGGTGCGGGCGGGGGAGGCGTACGGCGTCTCATCGGATGCAGCGTACGAGGCGGGGGAGGGCCCGCGGAGAACGCGTGGCCCCCGCGCCGCCCTCGACGGCGCCGGCGCCTATGCGGCCGACGCGCCCTCCTGCTCCGCCTCGACCCGCGCGTTCCACTCCCGCTTGGACGCCTGCCAGCCGTCCTCGTTGTGGCCGAGGCGCCAGTACCCGGAGATGGACAGGTCCTCGCGCGGGATCTCCCGCTCGACCCGCAGCAGCCTGCGCAGTTCCTTCACGCACCCCGCCTCGCCGTGCACGAACGCGTGCACCCGGCCCTCGGGGAACTCCAGGCCGCGCACGGCCTCGACCAGCGCCTGGCCCACCGGACGGTCACCGCGGTGCAGCCAGACGACCTCCACGTCGGAGCCGATCTTCTGCTCCTCCTGGGGTCCCTCGACCTCGATGAAGGCGAACGCGCGGGCACCGTCGGGCAGCGCCTCCAGGGACCGGGCGATCGCGGGCAGCGCGCTCTCGTCGCCCGCGAGCAGATGCCAGTCCGCGGCCGGGTCGGGCGTGTACGCGCCGCCGGGGCCCATGAAGCGGACGGTCTCGCCCGGCTGGACCCGCTTCGCCCAGGGGCCGGCCAGCCCCTCGTCGCCGTGGATCACGAAGTCCAGGGTCAGCTCACGCAGCTCGGCGTCCCACTGGCGCACCGTGTACGTCCGGGTCACCGGCCACTGCTCGCGCGGGAACTCCTCGCGGATCCGCTCCATGTCGAAGGGCTCCGGATAGGTCACGCCCTCGGCGGGGAACAGCAGCTTCACATAGTGGTCGGTGCAGGTGTCCGCCGGCAGCCCGGCGAGCTCCTCGCCGCCGAGCACGACGCGCTGCATGTGCGGGGTGATCCGTTCGGTGCGCACGACCTGTGCGGTGTGCGGCTTGCGCGGCCTGCGGCCCGGACGCTCTGCCATGACGGCCTCCCAGTCCCTGAGTTAGGTTTACCTAAGTTAGCATCCCCGCCCCACCAGGGGCCGCACGGCTCAGACGGTGAGCGTCGTCAGCAGCCGTTCCAGGGAGCCGCCCAGGCCCCAGCGGGCCGCGAGGGCGTCCAGGGCGGCGCCGTCGCGCGGGGCGTGCGGCAGCGCGGTGCCGACGTCCGGCAGGGGAACGTCGTCGGCGACCCGGACCACCTTGGGGGCGACCGCGAGATACGGCCGCGCCTCGGTCAGTCGCTTGCGCTGCGAGGGCGTGAGCTTCGCCGCCGGGTCGTCGACCGCCGCGAGGATGCCGGCGAGGTCCCCGAACTCGGCGAGCAGCTTGGCGGCCGTCTTCTCCCCGATACCGGCCACGCCCGGCAGACCGTCGCTCGGGTCGCCGCGCAGCAGCGCCAGATCGGCGTACCCGCGGCCGTCGACGCCGTACTTCTCGCGCAGCACCGCCTCGTCGGTGAGCTGGAGCGTGCCGACCCCCTTGATCGGGTAGAGCACGCGCACCCCCCGGGCGTCGTCCACGAGCTGGTAGAGGTCGCGGTCACCGGTGACGATGTCCACCGGCCCCTTGGCGCGGGCGGTGAAGGTGCCGATCACGTCGTCCGCCTCGTACCCGGCCACCCCGACGCGGGCGATGCCGAGCGCGTCCAGGACGGCCTCGATGACCGGGACCTGCGGGGACAGCGTGTCGGGCACCTCCTCCGTGTCCGGGCCCGCCGGCTGCTCCTCGGCGACGCGGTGCGCCTTGTAGGAGGGGATCAGCTCCACCCGCCAGTGCGGGCGCCAGTCGGCGTCCATGCAGGCGACCAGGTGCTCGGGGCGGTGGTCCTTCACCAGGCGGTCGATGAAGTCGAGGAGTCCGCGCACGGCGTTCACGGGCGTGCCGTCGGGTGCCTTCACGGAGTCCGGCACGCCGAAGTAGGCGCGGAAGTAGAGGGAGGCGGTGTCGAGAAGCATCAGTCGTCCGGTCACGCCTCGCATCATGCCGCAGGCGGTGCGGGCGCGACGTGGAGGTCGTGTGAGCCGGGTCACTGATGTGTTTGGTTCGGGACGATCGGGGCAGGCGCGCAGCCGGGTCGTAGCTGGTTGATGCCTTCAACTGTTAGCCAGTCTTCGTTTCCCGGTCCCTGCCCCCGAGCCAAGAGGTAAGCGTGTCAGCGAGGCTAGAGGCCGAGCATCTGTACAAGGTGTTCGGCAGAAAACCGGATCAGGCGGTCGAACGACTGCGCAAGTCGGCCGACCGGGAGGAGCTGCGCGCCGACGGCACCACCGCCGCCGTCATCGACGCGTCCTTCACCGTGGAGCCCGGCGAGATCTTCGTGGTCATGGGGCTCTCCGGGTCCGGCAAGTCCACGCTGCTGCGCATGCTCAACGGTCTGCTGGAGCCGACCGCGGGCCATGTCCGCTTCGGCGGTGAGGACCTCACCGAGATCAGCGAGCGACAGCTGCGCGAGGTCCGCTCCAAAAAGATCAGCATGGTCTTCCAGCACTTCGCGCTCTTCCCTCACCGCAGCGTCCGTGACAACGCTGCCTACGGTCTTGAAGTGCAGGGCGTGCCCCGCGCCGAGCGCGAACGCCGCGCCGACGAGGCGCTCGCTCTGTGCGGCCTGGCCGGCTGGGAGAAGTCGTGGCCGGACGAGCTGTCCGGCGGCATGCAGCAGCGCGTCGGCCTGGCCCGCGCGCTCGCGACCGACGCCGACCTGCTGCTGATGGACGAGTCCTTCAGCGCCCTCGACCCGCTGATCCGCCGCGACATGCAGGACCAGCTGATCGAGCTGCAGAAGACCCTGAAGAAGACCATCGTCTTCATCACCCACGACCTGAACGAGGCCATGCGCCTGGGCGACCGCATCGCCGTCATGCGGGACGGCCGGATCGTGCAGATAGGCACCGCGCAGGACATCCTCATCCGTCCCGCCAACGACTACGTCGCCTCCTTCACCCAGGACGTCGACCGCTCCCGCGTCCTGACCGCCCGCGCGGTCATGGAGACGGAACTGAGCGGCGACGAGGCCGACTGCGCGTGCGAGACGGCCGCGCCGGACACCTCGTTCACCGAGCTGTGCGCGATCAGCGCGCGCGTCCCGCACGCCGTCGCCGTCGTCGACGGCGAGCGCGGACTGGTCGGCGTGGTCCCGGACCGCCGCCTGATCGGCTTCCTCGGCGACGAGGAGGCCGAGGCCGGCACCTGCGACTCACGGCGCGGAAAGGGCCCGGAGAAGGTGATGGCCCGTGCCTAGGATTCCGCTCGGCAACTGGGTCAACGACGCGGTCGACTGGCTGCTCGCCCACGTCTCCTGGCTCTTCGACTTCCTCAAGACCGTCTTCACCGGGACCTACGACGGCATCAACGCCGTCCTCCAGGCCCCCGAGCCGCTGCTCCTCGTGGGCATCTTCGCGGTCATCGCCTTCTGGCTGCGCGGCACGGTCGCCGGTGTTCTCACCTTCCTCGGATTCGCGTTCATCGTCTCCATGGAGCTGTGGGAGAACGCGATGATCACCCTGGCGCTGGTGCTCGTCGCCACGATCATCGCGCTGGTGATCGCCGTGCCCGTCGGCATCTGGGCGGCCCGCTCCGACCGGGTCAGCGGCATCGTCCGGCCCGTGCTGGACTTCATGCAGACGCTGCCCGCGATGATCTACCTCATCCCGGCGATCCTGTTCTTCGGCACCGGCGCCTCCGCGGGCATCGTCGCCACCCTGATCTTCGCGCTCGCCCCCGGCGTGCGCATGACCGAGCTGGGCATCCGGCAGGTCGACAAGGAACTGGTCGAGGCCGCCGAGGCCTTCGGCACCAGCCCCCGCAACACCCTGCTGCGCGTCCAGCTCCCGCTGGCCCTGCCCACGGTGATGGCGGGCGTCAACCAGGTCATCATGCTCGGCCTGTCCATGGCCGCGATCGCCGGCATGGTCGGCACCGGCGGCCTCGGCGGCGACGTCAACGAGGCCATCGGCCAGCTCAACGTGGGCCTCGGCTCCGAGGCCGGCGTCGCCATCGTCATCCTCGCGATCTACCTGGACCGCATGACCAGCGCCCTGGGCACCCAGGTCTCCCCGCTGGGCCGCCGCGCCGCCGCCAAGGCACGCGCCGCGAGCGGCCTGAAGATCTGGTCCTACCGGCCCCGTCCGCAGGTCGCCGTGATCGGCGTCGTCATCCTCGGCCTGGTCGCCGGCGGCATGGGCGTCTTCGGCGGCTCCGGCGACTCCGACAGCGTCGCCGCGGGCAAGAACGTCGGCCAGGGCAAGAAGATCACCCTCGGCTATGTGCCCTGGGACGAGGGCGTCGCCTCCACCTTCCTGTGGAAGGAGATGCTGGAGCAGCGCGGTTACGAGGTCGAGGCCAAGCAGTTCGACGCCGGGCCGCTCTACACCTCCCTCGCGCAGGGTGACATCGACATCGTCACCAACTCCTGGCTGCCGACCACGCACGAGCAGTACTGGAAGAAGTACGGCGACCGGCTCGACGACCTCGGCTCCTGGTACGACAAGACGTCCCTGGAGCTGACCGTCCCCGCCTACATGAAGGACGTCAACTCCCTGGCGGACCTCAAGGGCAAGGCCGGACAGTTCGACGGGAAGATCACCGGCATCGAGTCCAGCGCGGGCGAGATGGCCATGCTCAAGAGCAAGGTCCTCGGCGCCTACGGCCTCGACAAGGAGTACAAGGTCGTCGACAGCTCCACCCCCGCGATGCTCGCCGAGCTGAAGCGGGCGATGAGCAAGAAGGAACCGATCGTCGTCACGCTCTGGTCCCCGCACTGGGCGTACAACGACCTCGACCTGAAGAAGCTGAAGGACCCGAAGGGCGCCTGGGGCCAGGGCGACGGCGTGCACACGCTGTCCCGCAAGGGCTTCGCCGGCGACGACCCGACCGTCGCCCAGTGGATGAAGGACTTCAAGCTCGACGAGAAGCAGCTCACCAGCCTCGAGGCCGAGATCAACAAGGCCGGCAAGGGCAAGCAGCAGGACGCCGTGCGCGCCTGGCTGGACTCCAACCCGGGTCTGGTCGACAAGCTCGCCCCGGTCAAGGGCGGCTCCGGCGCCACCCCGCCCGAGGCGAAGCGTGCCGTGGACGTCGCCTGGTTCCCCTGGGACGAGGACGTCGCCGTCACCTACCTCTGGAAGAACGTCCTCGAGCGTCGCGGCTACAAGCTGAACCTCAAGCAGATGGACGTCGGCCCGGTCTACACCGGCCTGGCCTCCGGCGATCTCGACCTCAACTTCGACGCGTGGCTGCCCCACGCCCAGAAGAACTACTGGGACAAGAACAAGGACAAGCTCACCGACCTGGGCACCTGGTACCAGCCGACCTCCCTGGAGATCGCCGTCCCCTCGTACGTGAAGGACGTCAAGTCCCTCGCGGACCTCAAGGGCAAGGCCGACCTCTTCGACGGGAAGATCATCGGCATCGAGCCCGGCACCGGCGAGATGCAGCTCCTCAAGGACGAGGTCATGCCGGGCTACGGCCTGGACAAGGAGTACAAGGTCGTCGACGGCTCCACCCCGGCGATGCTCGCCGAGCTCAAGCGGGCCTACGCCAAGCACGAGCCGGTCGCCGTCGTCCTGTGGTCGCCGCACTGGGCGTACAGCGAGTACGAGCTGACCAAGCTGGCGGACCCGAAGAAGGCCTTCGGTGAGGGCAACACGATCCGCACCATCTCCAGCAAGGACTTCCCCGGCCAGTACCCGCAGCTCACCGAGTGGATCAAGGACTTCCACATGAGCGAGGCCGAGCTCGGCAGCCTCGAGGCCGAGATCAAGAACCGCGGCCAGGGCCACGAGGAGCAGGCGGTGGCCGCCTGGCTGAAGGAGCACCCGGACATGGTCGAGCGGATGACTCCGCAGTAGGACGGCCCTTCTCGTACCGGACTCCTCCTTGGGGTGGGTCCCCGCGCTCCCGGGAGCACGGGGACCCACCCCACGGGTCTTTCCCCCCGGAACACGGATAGGATCCGGACAACCACGGAGCGCCATGCCACCACCCGAACCCTGACGGTGAGGCACGGTGGACCAGCGGGGAACACGGAGAGGTGCTCGTGCCTTGAACCGGTAAGGTGCCCGCCGCACACGGCGGGCGGCTCGTCGCATGGCGAGAACCGTGAGGTCGCGGCCACCACGGCGTGACATCGATGTGACGGCCGCATGAAACGGTTCGCCGAACATGCGTAGGGTGCAGAGAACTCCTCGGGAGGACGGCTCTCGGGAGGACGGCCCCCGGCACGGGACGGCGGCACGACGGCGACGGGCGAAGGAGGGAGCCGGAGCGATGGGCGACCACAAAGACCAGCACCTTCGAGTGGGCGCGGCCGTACGGCGCCGGCGCCGCGCCCTGGAGCTGACGCTCGCCGTCGTCTCCGAGCGCAGCGGCCTGTCCGTGCCCTTCCTGAGCCAGATCGAGAACGACCGGGCCCGCCCCAGCCAGACTTCCCTGGAGAAGGTGGCCGACGCGCTGCGCACCACCGCCGTGGAGCTGCTCGCCGCCGCCGACCCCGCGTGCAGCGTCGACGTGGTCCGCGCCGAGGACCCCGACCCCGCGTTCGCACCCCGGGTGCGGTCCCTGGTGCGCGGACACCACCAGATGCACGCCTCCGAGTTCACCGGCGACCACGACGCGGGCCGGGAACTGCAGTACCGCAACGACCAGTTGATGTTCGTCGCCGAGGGTGCGGTGGAGATCGAGGCCGAGGGGCGCGCCTACCGGCTGGGCCGGGGCGACACCCTGTACCTGACCGGCGGGGTGCGGCACCGGTGGCGGGCGACGGTGCCCGACACGCGGCTGGTCGTCGTCGCCGTGGCCGAGCACATCGAGGCCGTGAGGGACCGGCCGCGCCGGTGAGGGTCGTCTCCCTGGTGCCGTCCCTGACGGAGTCCGTCGCGCACACCGTCCCCGGCGCCCTGGCCGGCGTCACCGACTGGTGCACGCACCCGGCCGGCCTCGACGCCGCCCGGATCGGCGGCACGAAGAACCCGGACGTCGAGCGGATCCTCGCCCTCGCCCCCGACCTGGTGCTCGCCAACGAGGAGGAGAACAGGGCCCCCGACCTGGACGCCCTGCGCGCGGCCGGCGTCGAGGTCCTGGTCACCGAGGTGCGCACCGTCCCGCAGGCCTTCGCCGAGCTCGACCGGGTGCTGTCGGCCTGCGGCGCGCCGTCCCGGCCCCGGTGGCTGGACGCGGCCGAGGAGGCCTGGTCGGCGCCGCCCGTCCCGGAGCACCGGCTGACGGCCGTCGTGCCGGTCTGGCGCCGGCCCTGGATGGTGCTGGGCCGCGACACCTTCGCCGGCGACGTACTCGCCCGCCTCGGCGTCGACCACGTGTACGCCGGTCACGCCGAGCGTTATCCGAAGGTCCCGGTCGAGGAGCTGCGGGCGGCCCGCCCGGACCTCGTGGTGCTGCCGGACGAGCCGTACCGTTTCGCCGCCGACGACGGCCCCGAGGCCTTCCCCGGCCTGCCCTGCGCCCTCGTCGACGGACGGTGCCTCACGTGGTACGGGCCGTCACTGGCCGAGGCGCCCCGGCGGCTGGCCGGGGTCCTGCGAGCAGCGCGCCGCTGACCAGGCCGCGCACGGTGTGCACGGCGGCGACCGCCCACGCGGTGACGAGCAGCGCGTACAGGGCGACGGTGAGCACGTCGTAGGCGACGAGACCGGTGTGCCGGGCCAGCGCCTCGCACCCGGTGACACACGTGCCCACCGGGAAGGTGAAGGACCACCACGTCATCGAGAAGCCCATGCCCCGGCGCCGGGCCCGCACCACGTGCGCGGCGGCGAGACACAGCCACATCAGCGCGAAGCCCGTCACGGGAACGCCGTACAGGACGGCGAACACGGCGAACCCCTCCGCGTACGGGCCGGGCAGGACACCCGGGGCCAGGTCCGCGAACTTGCCCACGGCGGTCGTGGACTGGCCGAGCGGGCCCAGCACCAGGAACAGCGACGGGGTGAGCGCGAGCGGCAGCGGGCCGCCCGTGAGCAGCCTGGCGAAGATCACCGGGAGCGTCACCAGCGTCGCCAGCAGGCTCAGGCCGAACATCGCGACGCAGGCGAGCAGCAGCGTCTCGCGGGGCTGACCCGGCGGCAGATGCGGGACCAGCAGCGGGCCGACGGCCGCGGACACCATCGGCGCCACGAGCGGCAGCAGCCACACCGGGCTGGCCTGGCCGGGCTCGATCCGGTGCCGCACGGCCATCAGGTACGGGACGGCGACCGCCGCGACCAGCCCGATCGCCGTGCCGGCGGCGAACAGCACCGTGCCGAGCGCGACCGCGGCCGGTTCCCCGGTCCAGTCCCGTCCGACCGTCACGGCGCCGCCGCCGACCGCCAGCAGGGCCATGGCCAGGCAGCCGTAGAAGGGCGCCGCGGCCGGGTCCAGCAGATGCGCGCGGGCCTGGTCGCGATGGTGCCGCCAGTGCAGGGACCGGGCCGCCAGCAGAACCGCCAGCAGGCCCAGGGCCAGCGCCCAGACGGCGGTGCAGACCGCGCGCAGACCCGGTATGTGCCAGGGGAGCGCGGCGCCCGCGGTGCCGACGACGGCGGTGCCCATGACGCAGGCGTACCAGTTCGGCCCGAGATGACGGACGGCCGGGACGCGCCGCACCGGGGCGGAGACGGGGGACAGGGGCTGGGCTGCGGTGACCATGCCTCTACGGTCTCGGCGCCCGAACCCCCTGACCAGGGACCATGCCCCTATGAGGGCATAAGCTGGGGTTATGAGCAGCAGGAGTGGCAGGGGCGGCGGGGAGGACGGCCAGGGCGAGCCGGGGCGGCACACGGCGGGTTCGCTGTCGCACCGGGTGCCGGATCTCGGCGCCCTGGAGCTGCTGCTGGCGGTGGCGCGGCTGGGCAGCCTCGGCGGGGCCGCGCGTGAGCTGGGCGTCACCCAGCCCGCAGCCAGCAGCCGCATCCGCTCGATGGAGCGCCAGCTCGGGGTGGCCCTCGTCGACCGCTCCCCGCGCGGCTCCCGGCTCACCGACGCCGGAGCGCTGGTCACGGACTGGGCGCGGCGGATCGTGGAGGCGGCCGAGGCCTTCGACGCGGGCGCGCAGGCGCTGCGGGACCGGAGGGACTCGCGGCTGCGGGTGGCGGCGAGCATGACCATCGCCGAGTACCTGCTGCCGGGGTGGCTGGTAGCGCTGCGCCGCCAGCTGCCGGACACCGCGGTGTCGCTGCTCGCCGGGAACTCGGCGGCCGTGGCGGAGCGGCTGCTCGCCGACGAGGCCGACCTGGGGTTCGTGGAGGGGGTGAGCGTCCCGGCCGGCCTGGACTCCGCGGTCATCGCCCACGACCGGCTGATCGTCGTGGCGGCACCCAGCCACCCGTGGGCCCGGCGGCGCCGCCCCCTGACCGCGCAGGAACTGGCGGCGACACCGCTGATCCTGCGGGAGGAGGGGTCGGGCACCCGGCAGGTCCTGGACGCGGCCCTGGGCGGCCTGGCCCGTCCGCTGATCGAGTTGTCGTCGACCACCGCGGTGAAGGCCGCAGCGGTGGGGGGAGCCGGGCCGTCGGTCCTCAGCGAACTCGCCGTCGGCGAGGAGCTCACCACACGGCGCCTGGTCAGCGTGCCGCTGGCGGACGTCACCCTGGCCCGCGACCTGCGCGCCGTCTGGCCGACGGGCCACCGGCCCACGGGACCGGCCCGGCAGCTGCTGTCGCTGACACGGGGGTGAAGCCGGGCGGGCGCAGGGGTGAGTCCGTCCGGGCACGGGGGTGAGTCCGCCGGGGGCCGAGGACCCGGGGGCTGGGGGCGGCGGCCGGTGGTCGGTGCCGCGGTCGGCGGTCGGTGCCGTGGGCGGAGGCCGGCCGCCTCAGTGATGGGCGTGCGGGGCGGCGGCGCGGCGTCGGGGGAGGGCGTTGGACGGGCCCGTGGGTGCGGGGGGTGGTGGGCTCGGCGGGGCCGGGGCCGGGGCCGGGGGCGGGGGTGCGGTGGGCGTGCGTGGGCCTGGAGGGTGGGGTGTGGTGGGCTCGGCGGGGCGAGGGCGGGACCTGGGCGTGGTGCACGGCCCCGAGGTCGCCCACCGGGGCCCGCGCGCCCGCCCGGTCCCGGTTCAGCCGCGCGTCCTCGCCGCCTCCACCAGGGCGCGCATCACGCGTACGTCCTCGCCCATCTCCGGGTGCCACTGGACGCCCAGCGCCCAGCCGGCGGCGGCCGGCAGTTCCAGCGCCTCCACCGTGCCGTCCGCCGCGTGCGCCGAGGCGAGCAGGCCCGTGCCGAGCCGGTCCACCGCCTGGTGGTGATAGGTCGGCACGAACGTCTCCTCCGGCACCACACCGCCGTACCGCGTCCCCGGCACCGGCGTGACCGGGTGGCCGCCGAACACGCCCACCGCCTCGGCGTGGCCGTCGATGTGCTGCACGAGCGTGCCGCCCAGGGCGACGTTCAGCAGCTGCATGCCGCGGCAGACGCCCAGCAGCGGGACGCCTGCCGCGAGGGCCGCGTCGATGAGCGCGAGCTCCCACGTGTCCCGGGCGTGTGCGGGCGGGCCGGTGCGGGGGCCGCGCTCGGCACCGTAGCGGGCCGGGTCCACGTCGGGGCCGCCCGCGATGACCAGGCCGTCGACGCGGGCGACGGTGGCGGCGGCGTGCTCCGGCGCGTCCGGCGGGAGCATGACGGCCAGCCCGCCCGCCCGCTGCACGAGCCGCGGGTACCCGGCGGGCAGCAGCGCCGCCTCCAGCTCCCACACGCCCCAGCGCGTCGCGGTCTCCAGATACGTGCTGACGCCGATCAGCGGCCTGTTCGTCACCCGACCTCCCGGTAATGGCCCGTCCTCATACCTTTGCTTCCCCGCCCGAGGCCCTCACGCCAGGAACCCGCGCAGCAGCGCGGCCGTCCCCGCGCAGTGCTCCCGCATGATCTCCCGCGCCCCGTCCGCGTCCCCGTCGAGCACCGCCTCCACCAGCGCGGTGTGCTGCCGCTGGGAGTGCTCCAGATTGCGCACCAGCAGCGGGATGCAGTCCAGCAGCCCGTTCACGCTCGCCCGGACGGCCGCGTACTGCGCGGTCAGCGTCGGTGAGCCGCACAACTCCGCGAGGGCCAGGTGCAGCAGCGTGTCCCGCCGCCGGTACTCCGCGAGCGGCGCCTCGTGCGTGGCGTCCAGCGCCGCGCGCAGCCGCGCCGCCCCGCCGTCCGTCAGCCCGTGCGCGGCGCACAGTCCGGCCGCCCCCGCCTCCAGCACCTCCCGGAAGCGCAGCACGTCCTCCAGGTCCACCCCGGCGATCCGGCGCCGCAACTCGTCCTCGCCGCCGGCGTCCGTACGGGGCAGCACGAACGTGCCGCCGTACCGGCCGCGCCGGGCCTCCAGGAGCCCCTGGTCCTGGAGCACCTTCAGGACCTCGCGCAGCGTCACCCGGCTGACCCCCAGCCGCTCCGCCAGATCCCGCTCGGCCGGCAGCCGCCCGCCCTCCGGCACCAGGCCCAGCCGCACCACCTGGAGGATCTGCTCCAACGCCTCCTCGAAGCCGTTCCCGGCCCGCACCGGCCGCAGCACCGGCGCGAGCCGGTCCGCCACACGCCCCCCGTTCCCCTCCGGCATACGGCCGCGCCCCCTTCCCAAGCAATGGTTCCCGGCAATACCTTATGGGTCCCGGTCAGAAGGAGGCCCCTCCGTGGCAGACCGCACACCCCCGCTCCGGGTCGAGGACCTGCACGCCCTGGTCGCGGGCGGCGAGATCGACACCGTCGTCCTGGCCTTCCCCGACATGCAGGGCCGACTGCAGGGCAAGAGATTCGCGGCGCGGTTCTTCCTCGACGAGGTGCTGGAGCACGGCACCGAGGGCTGCAACTACCTCCTCGCCGTCGACACCGACATGAACACCGTCGACGGATACGCCATGTCCTCCTGGGACCGCGGCTACGGCGACTTCGCCCTCCACGCCGACCCGGCCACCCTGCGCCGGCTGCCTTGGAACCAGGGCACGGCCCTGGTCCTCGGCGACCTCGCCTGGGACGACGGCTCCCCGGTGCTCGCCGCGCCGCGCCAGATCCTGCGCCGCCAGCTGGACCGGCTCGCGGAACTCGGCCTGACCGCCCGGGCCGGCACGGAGCTGGAGTTCATCGTCTTCCGCGACACCTACGAACAGGCCTGGGACGCGAACTACCGCGGCCTCACCCCGGCCAACCAGTACAACATCGACTACTCCGTCCTCGGCACCGGCCGCATCGAGCCCCTGCTGCGCCGCATCCGCAACGAGATGGCGGGCGCCGGCCTCACCGTCGAGTCCGCCAAGGGCGAGTGCAACCCCGGCCAGCACGAGATCGCCTTCCGCTACGACGAGGCCCTCGTCACCTGCGACCAGCACGCCGTCTACAAGACCGGCGCCAAGGAGATCGCCGCCCAGGAGGGCATGTCCCTCACCTTCATGGCCAAGTACAACGAGCGCGAGGGCAACTCCTGCCACATCCACCTCTCCCTGGCGGACGCCGAAGGGAACACCGCCATGCCCGGCGACGGGGAGGGCGGCATGTCCGACGTCATGCGGCACTTCCTCGCCGGACAGCTCGCCGCGCTCCGGGAGTTCTCCCTCCTCTACGCCCCGAACATCAACAGTTACAAGCGCTTCCAGCCCGGCTCCTTCGCCCCCACCGCCGTCGCCTGGGGCCACGACAACCGCACCTGCGCCCTGCGCGTCGTCGGCCACGGCCGCTCCCTGCGCTTCGAGAACCGGCTCCCCGGCGGCGACGTCAACCCGTATCTCGCGGTGGCCGGGATGGTCGCGGCGGGGCTGCACGGCGTCGAACAGCGCCTCGAGCTGCCCGAGCCCTGCCCGGGCAACGCCTACGCCGGCGACTTCGAACACGTTCCGACCACCCTGCGCGAGGCCGCCGAGCTCTGGGAGAACAGCACCGTCGCCAAGGCCGCCTTCGGGGACGAGGTCGTCGCGCACTACCGCAACATGGCGCGCGTCGAACTGGACGCCTTCGACGCCGCCGTCACGGACTGGGAGCTGCGCCGCTCCTTCGAACGCCTGTGAGGTCCCGGTTGTCCGACGAAACGCCCGACGCACTACGGGTGATCAACCCCGCCACCGAAGAGGTCCTCGCGACCGTCCCCGCCGTCTCCGCCGCCGACGTGGACGCCGCCGTCGTCCGGGCCGCACGGGCTCAGACCGCCTGGGCCGCCCTCGCCCCCGGCGACCGGGCCCGGCTGCTGCGCCGCTTCGCCACCGCCGTCGACGGCCAACTGGAGGAACTGGCCCTGCTGGAGGTCCGGGAGGCCGGGCACACCGTCGGCAACGCCCGCTGGGAGGCGGGCAACGTCCGCGACCTGCTCGACTACGCCGCCGGGGGAGTGGAGCGCCTGACGGGACGGCAGATCCCGGTCGCCGGCGGCCTCGACGTGACGATCCTCGAACCGCTCGGCGTCGTCGGCGTCATCGCCCCCTGGAACTTCCCCTTGCCGATCGCCGCCTGGGGCACCGCTCCCGCCCTCGCGGCCGGCAACGCGGTCCTCCTCAAGCCCGCCGAGACGACCCCGCTGACCGCCCTGCGCCTGGCGGAGCTGGCCCTGGAGGCCGGACTGCCCGAGGGCCTGTTCCAGGTGCTGCCCGGCCGCGGCCCGGTCGCGGGTGACGCGCTCGTCCGGCACCCGGGCGTGGCCAAGATCGTGTTCACCGGGTCCACCGCCGTGGGCCGGCGGGTGGCCGCCGAGGGCGCCGCGCTCCTCAAGCCCGTCACCCTCGAACTCGGCGGCAAGAGCCCCAACGTCGTCTTCGCCGACGCCGACCTGGAGGCCGCCGCGGCCGCCGCCCCCCTGTCCTTCCTCGACAACTGCGGCCAGGACTGCTGCGCCCGCACCCGCATCCTCGTCCAGCGCACCGTCCACGACCGTTTTCTCGACCTCCTCGCCCCCGCGATCGAGGCCGTCCGCGTCGGTGACCCGGCCGACGAGAGCACCGACATGGGCCCGCTGATCTCCCGGACCCAGCTGGACCGCGTCCGCTCCTACGTCCCGGACGACGCGGACGGCATCCGCGGCAAGGCCCCCGAGGGCGGCCCCGGCTTCTGGTTCCCGCCCACCGTCCTCACCGGCGTCGACCCGCGGGCGCGCGTGGCCGTCGAGGAGGTCTTCGGGCCCGTCGCCGTCGTCCTGCCCTTCGACGACGAGGCCGACGCGATCCGGCTCGCCAACGCCACCGACTACGGCCTGTCCGGCTCGCTCTGGACCCGGGACGTCGGCCGCGCCCTGCGCGTGTCGGCCGCCCTGCGCGCCGGGAACCTGTCCGTCAACTCCCACTCCAGCGTCCGCTACTGGACGCCGTTCGGCGGGTTCAAACAGTCCGGTCTCGGCCGCGAGCTGGGCCCGGACGCGCTGACCGCCTTCACCGAGACCAAGAACGTCTTCCTCAGCAACACCGCGTCGCCTACGGAGGCTTCATGACCGAGGACATCGTCTGCCGCCGCCTGGCCGGCCGTACCGCCGTCGTCACCGGAGCCGGCAGCGGCATCGGCCTCGCCTCCGCCCGCCGGCTCGCCTCCGAGGGCGCCCACGTCGTCTGCGGCGACGTGGACGAGGCCCGCGGCAAGGCGGCGGCCGAGGCGACCAGCGGCCTCTTCGTCCGGGCCGACGTCACCGACCCCGAGCAGGTCGAGGCGCTGTTCGCGGCGGCGTACGACACCTACGGCAGCGTCGACGTCGCCTTCAACAACGCCGGGATCTCCCCGCCCGACGACGACTCCATCCTGGAGACCGGCCTGGAGGCCTGGAAACGCGTCCAGGAGGTCAACCTCACCTCCGTCTACCTGTGCTGCAAGGCCGCCCTCCCCCACATGCGGCGGCAGGGCAGGGGCTCGATCATCAACACCGCGTCCTTCGTGGCCCGGATGGGCGCCGCCACCAGCCAGATCTCGTACACCGCGTCCAAGGGCGGTGTCCTCGCCATGTCCCGGGAGCTGGGCGTGCAGTTCGCCCGGGAGGGCATCAGGGTCAACGCCCTGTGCCCCGGCCCCGTCAACACCCCACTGCTCCGGGAGCTGTTCGCCAAGGACCCGGAACGGGCCGCGCGCCGGCTCGTCCACATCCCGGTCGGGCGCTTCGCCGAGGCCGAGGAGATCGCCGCCGCCGTCGCCTTCCTGGCCAGCGACGACTCCTCCTTCGTCAACGCCACCGACTTCCTGGTCGACGGCGGGATCTCCGGGGCGTACGTCACACCGCTGTAGATCACCGCGCGCGGCGTCCTACAGTGCCGGGATGAGCATGACGCCTCCGCCCGGCTGGTACCGCGACCCGTCGGCCCCGCACCAGGAACGCTGGTGGGACGGCACGGCCTGGACCGAACACCGGCGCGCACCCGAGGGGTTCGGAGCGCCCGTGCCGCCCCCGGAGCCGCCGACCGTGCCGCTCACCGCCGGCGCCGGCCCGGGGCAGCGGCGGCCGGGCGGCCGGCGCGCCAAGGCCGTCGCCCTCACCGGCGCCGCCGTGGCCCTCGTGGCGGCGATCGCCACCGGTGTCGTCCTCCTCGGCGAGGACGACGACCCGGGTTCGCGGGCCCGGACCCTGCCGACCGCGACGGCCTCCACCGCCCCGGAGCCGCCCCGGACCGCGTCGCCCACCCCCTCGCCGACGCCCTCCGAGCCCTCCGCCGACGACCCGGCCGTCGTCGAGGACCAGCTCAACGGCATCACCTTCCCGCTGCCGAACGGCTGGGTGCGCCCCGAGCACGTCTCCGAGGACGACGTCATGATGACCACGGACGGCACCTACGACTGCCCCGGCGACGGCGGCGTCTGCCGGCACGGCCTGGTCATCTCCCGCACGGTCACCGCGAACGCCGAGACCTCCCCGAAGATCCTCGCCGAGCAGGACATCGAGGACGCGGCCGAGGACGCCTACGACCACGACGTGCTCGACAGCAAACCGTACGGGGGCATCACGTCCCACGAGGTCGTCGGATCCGGGCCGGTCGCCGTCGCCGGACGCGCCGGGTACTACGTCCGCTGGCGGGTGACGACGGCCAAGGGTCCCGGCGGCTACGTGCAGTCGATGGTGTTCCCGTCCACCGTCGGCACCGAGTCCCCGGTCCTCGTCCGCTACGTCTTCGACGCCGGCGAGGACGGGCCCCCGCCGGCCGACATGGACCGGATCACCAAAGGCATCCGGCCCACCGGCGACGCCGGCACGGGCGGGGGCGTGGGCAGCAGCATCGGGCCCTCGGCCTGACCCGCGCCAGGCCTACAGGAAGGTGCGGCCCTCGCCCCGGTACGTCGGCACCGTCGCCGTCACCGCGTCCCCCTCCACCAGGTGCAGCGCGTCGAACCGCTCGCACAGTTCACCGGCCTTGGCGTGCCGGAACCACACCTTGTCGCCGATGAGCAGGTCGTCCGCGGGGGAGCCCAGCAGCGGCGTCTGCACCTCGCCGGCGCCCTCCTGCGGGTCGTAGCGCAGCCCCTCGGGCAGATGCGGCACCGGGAGCCGGTCCGCGCCGGCCGCGCCGGAGGCCGGATAGCCGCCGCCGAGCACCGTCACCACCCCGACGCCGGGGCGCCGCACCACGGGCTGGGCGAACAGGGCCGCCGGACGTCCGCTGAACGACGTGTAGTTGTCGAACAGCCGCGGCACGTACAGCCCGGAACCGGCGGCGATCTCGGTGACCGCGTCCTCCGCGGCGGTGTGCTGCACGCTGCCCGTACCGCCGCCGTTGACGAACTCCAGGTCCGGCACCACCGCCCGTACCGCCCGCACCACCGCGGCGCGCCGCTCGGCGAGTTCGCGCCGGGCGGCGGCCTGCATCAGCCGCACCGCCCGCGACCGCAGCGGCCGCCCCGCCACCGCGTCCCCGACCCCGGCGACATGGCCCTCGTACGCCATCACGCCGACGACCCGGAAACCCGGCCGCCGGGCCACCGCGCGGGCCAGGCCGGCGACCTCGGCGGGGGAGTGCAGCGGCGACCGCCGCGCCCCCACCCGCACCCGCCCGCCGAACAGCCGCAGCGAGGTGTCCAGCTCCAGGCAGACCCGGACCTCCTCCCGGCCGCCGTCCCGGGCCTCGTCGATGAACCGCAGCTGCGCCGGGTCGTCGACCATCACGGTCACGGCGGCGGCGAGCTTGGGGTCGGCGGCCAGCTCCGCGTACCCGGCGCGGTCCGCCGACGGATAGGCGAGCAGCACGTCCTCGAACCCGGAGCGCGCCAGCCACAGGGACTCGGCCAGCGTGAAGGACATGAGCCCCGCGAAACCGTCCCGCGCGAGGGCGCGTTCGAGCAGGGCACGGCAGCGTACGGACTTGCTGGCGACGCGGATCGGCTTGCCGCCGGCCCGGCGGACCAGATCGTCCGCGTTGGCGTCGAAGGCGTCCAGGTCCACGATGGCCACGGGGGCGTCGAGATGGGCGGTGGCCCGGTCGTAACGGGCCCGGTCGGCGGCGCGCGCAGTCATGAACGAAGCCTGCCAGACGGGATTACCGCAGGGTAGGGGGACGTTCCGGGCCAATGCCACGGGCCCGCGGACTGGTTCCCCTCCGGCCGGGGGCACGCCGTAGAGTGACGCGCACGCACGGCGGAACGGCCCGGGCGGCAGGGCCCCGGGCTCCGCGCCGGGATGGCGGCCCGCGCGTGCGGGTATGCGTGCCCGGGACGGCCAGTCCGCTCCGGGCCAGGGCAGGAGAACGCCGGCCCGCGCCGGACCACCGGCCCGGGCCCGAGGAAACGGGGGGTGCATTGAGCACGGACGCACGCCGCCCCGCCTTCCCCCCACGCCCCTCGACCCCACCGAGCCGGCCGCTGCCCCCGGAGGCCACCGTCCCGCGCCCCGGCTCCTCACCCCGCGCGGAGACACCGCAGCGCCCGGACGCGCCGCCCTCCGCGGAGACGTCCGCACCGCGCTCGGCGGCTTTCCCCCGCCGGGAGACGCCGCAGCACCCGAGCGCCCCGCTGCCGCCGGAGGGCGCCGCGCCGCGTCCCGCGGCCCCGCACCGTGAGCCAGATGCCGGTGAGAAGCAGCATTATGAAGCTGTAGAGCGCTATCTCACCGAACATGCACGACCAGTGGTCGGGGAACACCTTGCGGATC
>NZ_JBEZVJ010000047.1:0-34560 GCF_040636935.1 Streptomyces sp. NPDC032940
CGGATGCCGCACGTCATACGCGTCACTCGCATGCGTACGCTCCGTACCGATCTCGTCGTCGTCCAGGTAGTCCGCCACCTTCGACGCGAACATCGACTGACGACCGTAGACGTCGTCCCCGGCGCCGGTGAAGCCCTGCTCGTCACCGGAGTAGATCACCGGGTTGCCCCGCGACAGGAACATCAACTCGTGCGCCAGCCGGTCCCGCCGCAACAGTTCCGCATCCCCGGCCCCCGGATGATCGGACTTCAGGAAGAAGCCGATACGGCCCATGTCATGGCTGCCGAGAAACGTGACCTGGCTGTACGCGTTCGTCTTGTCCGTGGTGTACCGGTAGTCCTGCGCGAAGACGGTGGCCAGGTCACCGGCGGGGCCGCCTCGTGAGGCATAGTTGCGGATGGCGGACTGGAGCGGGAAGTCGAGAGTTCCGTCGAGGCGGCCCTCGGTGAGGTAGGGAGCGGTGATGGCCGGGTCGGCGGAGAACGCCTCGGCGAACAAGAAGAAGTCCTCACGGCCCTTCTTCGCGGCGTAGGCGTCGAGTGCCGTGGCCCACTGCGTCCAGAATTCCATGTTGACGTTCTTGGCGGTGTCCACGCGGAAACCGTCGACGTCGAAGTCGTCGACCCACTTCTCGTAGATCTTCTCCATGCCCTGGACGACCTCGGGCCGCTCGGTCCACAGATCGTCCAGGCCGTAGAAGTCGCCGTACAGCGCGCTCTCGCCGGCGAAGGTCGAGTCGCCGCGGTTGTGGTACATCGTCGGGTCGTTCAGCCACTCGGGAACCATCTCGCCGGTGTTCTCCGGCGTGTACGGGAAGGAGTCCCGGTCGACCTTCGACATGGCCTCGGCGTCGTCGAAGGGCCGGCCCGACGCGTCCAGGTACGGGTAGGCGCCCTTGCTCCGGTAGCCGTACTTCTTCTCCGCGTAGTCGACGGTGTCGGCGGTGTGATTGGTGATGACGTCGAAGTAGACCTTCATACCCTTGGCATGGGCCTTGGAGATGAGGTCGGTGAGATCGCGTTCCGAACCGAAGTGCGGGTCGACGCTGGTGAAGTCGGTGACGGCGTAGCCATGATAGGAGGCGGTCTTCTTGCCGCCCCGTTCCAGCACCGTCTTGTTGCGGAACACGGGCGTGAGCCAGATCGCGGTAGTGCCCAGTCCCTTGATGTAGTCGAGCCTGCGCGTGATGCCCTTGAGGTCGCCGCCCTGGTAGAAATTCTTGTCCGTCGGGTCGTAGCCCGTGCTGTAGCGGTCGCCGCTGAGGCCTCCTCGGTCGTTGGACGGGTCTGCGTTCGCGAAGCGGTCCGGCATGAGGAGGTAGAACTGTTCCCTGCTCACTGAAGGGCGTGCGGGCTGCGCTGCCAGCCATGCGTCGGGTGGGGGCGCGGGTGCCGTGGGTGCGGACGCAGCGTGCGCGGGTGCGGGCAGGGCCGTGACCAGAACAGCCGCCAGCGCCGTGGTGAGAACGGATCTTCGCAGAGAGCCGGTCACGCGTGTGTGCTCCTCGTCTGTGCGGTCGGTTGGGATCCGGGGCACGTCCGGCCGCCCGGCGCCTGCGGCGAGGCGCGGCACCGGGCGGCCGTGGGTCGTGGAGGTGCGGGTGTTCAGTCGCGCCAGGTGTCGCCGAGCACGACGGTGCCTGACGACGAGACGGTCGCGGTGCGGTTCGCGCCGCTCTCCCAGGTGACCTTGCCGTTCGCGTCCTTGCGCAGGTACTTGTACTCGAAGGAGGTCCCGGCCGGGAGGCTGACGTCGAGCTTCCAGACCGGGTAGGCGGCCGGGTCGAGCTTGAGTGCGTTGTCGGGGTTCCAGTCGCCGAGCCGGGTGTTGTCGCCGGTGACGTAGATGTTCTCGCCCCAGCTGGTCGTGGCGTTCACGCGGAACGAGGCGCCGGCGGCCGGCTCGGGGTCGGTGCTGCCGCCACCACAGGTCTTGGCACCGACGTGCAAGGCCAGCGCGGTGTTCGCCCCGAGCGTGGCCGTGAACTGGCCGGCGGAGTTCACCGTGACGCCCTTGCCGCTCTGCACGTCGCAGTAGTCACCGGCGGGCAGGGAGGTCTGGAACGTGCGGGTCAGCGATCCGCCCTCGTGGTTGATGGCGACGTACGCCTTGGATCCGCGGCCGAAGGCGATCTGGTTGTTCCCGTTGTCCCACCAGTCCGTCACGGCCTCGCCGTGGGCGGTGTTGCGCCAGGCGACCATGCTCGCGACCTCGCGCCAGGCGTGCTGGCACTTCCAGCCGTCGGTGTAGCAGGCGTTCACCTGACCGCCGTTGGGGCCGCCCGCCGCCGTGTCGGTGAAGGAGTAGCCGGAGTGCACGTCCGGAGCACCGTACGGCCAGGCCAGCGAGAAGACCTGGGCGAGCGTGTACGTGGCGCCGTCCTTGTAGGTGAGCGTCCGGCCGTTGCGTTCGGTGTCGTGGTTGGTCACGAACACGGACGCCTTGTCGCTCGGCAGGTACCCCCAGTCCTCCCCGAAGTTCTTCAGGTACGCGAGCTTCTCGCCGCTGAAGACCCGCTTGAGATCATAGGCGTACGTGAACTCCTGCGGGTCGCCGACGCCCAGGTACTCACTGGGCTGCACGGCCTCCCCCGGGGCTCCGATCGTTTCCAGCTTCATGTACGCGTTCGGGTCGGTGAGCCGCGACTTGATGTCCTTGAGATCGTCGACGGCGATGTGCTTGGCGGCGTCGACGCGGAATCCGTCGACGCCCAGGGAGAGCAGGTCGTTCAGGTACCCTGCGATGGTCTTTCGGACGTACTCCTCGCCGGTGTCGAGGTCGGGCAGACTGCCCATCTCGCAGTGCTGGACGTTCCAGCGGTCCCGGTAATCAGTGATGTCGGTGCGGCAGTCGTCCATGTCCGCGCCGGAGTAGGTGCCCGGGTAGTCGTACTTGCTGTACGTGGAGCCGCCGGTACCCGTGCCGGAGGAGTTGGCCATGTGGTTGATGACGGTGTCGGCCACGACCTTCACTCCGGCCGCGTGGCAGGTCTCGACCATGCTCTTGAACGCGGCGCGGTCACCGAGCCGGGTGGCGATCTTGTAGCTGACGGGCTGGTAGGCGGTCCACCACTGGCTGCCCTGCACCCGCTCGTTGGGCGGTGAGACCTGGACGTAGCCGTAGCCGGCGGGGCCGAGCGTGTCGGTGCACTCCTTGGCAACCGATGCGAAGTTCCACTCGAACATCACCGCGGAGACGTCCTTGTTTCCGACCGGTGCGGCCTGCGCCGGGGCCGGGACCGTGACGGCGGCAGCGGCTCCCGCCACGACGGCGAGTGCGGCAGCCACGGACTTTCTGGCCATGGTTCCTCCTGAGAGTCGAAGGGCAACGCGCCATGCCCGTGGGGTTGGTGGGGGGATGGAGTCAACCACCGCATCGATGAATCTTGCTGCAAATGGTTGCGGGCCGACCGTATGGGGAGGCGCCTTCATGGTCAACCCCTTCGACCCCACTCTCGCCAAACCGCCGCATTCAATGGGGAATTCCTCTTGCAAGGACTTACGCAAGAGTTCCGACGGTGTTACCTTCAACCACGCTTCCGGTCCGGTGCCGGTGGCCCGGTCCGCACCGGGCCACACGCGCCCGGCCCGGACCGGAGCGGTACACACCGGCCCGTTCACGGATCTAGGCGTGCGCTTGGCTCCGCGCCACCTGCGCCGTAGAGCCCCGCACCACCAGCTCGGGCTGGAAAACGTACTCCGTCCGCTGGACCGGGGTACCGCCGATCTCTTCCAGGAGCGCTCCCACCGCCGCGGTCGCCATGGCCTGTACGGGCTGGCGCACCGTGGTCAGCGGCGGATCGGTGAACGGGATCAGCGGTGAGTCGTCGAACCCGATCACCGACACGTCCCGCGGCACGTCTAGGCCTCGCTCGCGCACCGCCCGGATGACGCCGAGCGCCATCGGATCGCTGCCGCAGACGATGCCGGTGCAGCCCTGGTCGAGCAGCGCGCCGGCGGCAGCATGGCCGCCCTCGACACTGAACAGCGTGCGCTGGATCAGTCTTCCGGCCTCGTCACCGGGAGTACCGAGGAAGGAGTGCAGCGCGGCCACGAAGCCCTCCGCCTTGCGCCGGGACGGTACGAAACGGGTCGGCCCGACGGCCAGGCCGATGCGCTCGTGTCCGAGATCCACGAGGTGACGCACGGCCATTCGCGCCGCCGAGCGGTCGTCCGGGGACACGAACGGCGCGTTGACGTGTTCGTTGAACCCGTTGATGAGGACGAACGGCACCTTCCGCTCGGCGAGCCGGGCATAGCGCAACGCGTCCGCCGTGGTGTCCGCGTGCAGCCCGGAAAGGAACACGATGCCGTTGACACCGCGCTCCTCCAGCTGTTCGACCAGTTCGTCCTCGGTCGCCCCGCCCGGCATCTGGGTGCACAACACCGGGGTGTACCCGTATCCCGCGAGGACCTGCTCGATGACCTGGGCGAACGCGGGGAAGATCGGGTTGGTCAGCTCGGGGATGACCAACCCGATGAGTCCGGCGCTGCGCCGGCGCAGCCGTGTCGGCCGCTCGTAGCCGAGCACGTCGAGCGCGGCGAGGACCTTCTGCCGGGTACCGGAGGCGACGCCGGGCTTGCCGTTGAGCACCCGGCTGACGGTGGCTTCACTCACCGCCGCCTGGGCCGCGATGTCGTGGAGGCGCAGCGTGCCGGTCTCGGTTGCGCGAAGCGGCCGCAAGGCCGTCATACCTCCCACCAGACAGCCGTGTCGGCGGGCAGTTCGAACTCGTCGCCGCCTGCCCTGACCGGGCTCGATGCGAGTATTACGCGGCCGGGTGCCACGATGCGGACCGCGCTCCCCGTCGTATTGACGGTGCACGCGAAGCCGGGCCGGTCGAACCTCAGGGTTCCGGTCGGGGCGTCGTCGTGCCAGACCACGTCGGTACCGGCGCCGAGGCCCGGCTGCTCGCGGCGCACGGCGAGGGCGGTGCGGTACAGCTCGAGAGTGGAGCCGGCAACGCCGGTCTGCGCCTCGACGCTCAGCTCGCCCCAGCCCGCCGGCTGCGGCAGCCAGCTGCCGCCGGCGCCGAAACCGTACGAGGAGCCCTCGCGGGTCCAGGGGATCGGCACCCGGCAGCCGTCGCGGAAGCCGTCCTGGCCCTGGGCCCGGAAGAAGGACGGGTCCTGGCGCAGTTCGTCGGGCAGGTCGGTGACGTCGGGCAGGCCGAGTTCCTCGCCCTGGTAGATGTAGGCGGAGCCGGGCAGCGCGAGCATCAGCAGCGTCGCGGCGCGGGCACGACGCAGGCCCAGCGCGCGGTCACCGGGAGTGCGGATCTGCGTGCCGAGGCCGGGCGGGTTGGCGTATCGGGTTGCGTGCCGGGTGACGTCGTGGTTAGACAGCACCCAGGTCGCCGGGGCGCCGACGGGTCGCATGGCGTCGAGGGAGCTGTCGATGATCGCGCGGAGTTCGGCGGCGTCCCAGGGTGCGCCCAGGTACTGGAAGTTGAAGGCCTGGTGCAGTTCGTCGGGACGGACGTAGTTGGCAGTGCGCTCGACGGTCGGGGTCCATGCCTCGGCGACGAAGATCCTGTCCCGGTCGTACTCGTTGAGGATGAGGCGCCAGGCGCGGTAGATGTCGTGGACACCGTCCTGGTCGAAGAACGGCATGACGTCGGTGCCGAGCAGCTTGAGCTGGTCGCTTCCGCCGAGGTCGGGCAGGCCCTCGGCCTTGACCATGCCGTGGGCGACATCGATGCGGAAGCCGTCGACGCCCATGTCCAGCCAGAACCGCAGGATCGAGCGGAACTCGTCGGCGACGGCGGGGTGTTCCCAGTTGAGGTCGGGCTGCTCGGGCGCGAAGAGGTGCAGGTACCACTCGCCGTCCGGCAGCCGGGTCCAGGCGGGGCCACCGAAGATGGACTCCCAGTCGTTGGGCGGCAGTTCCCCGTTCTCTCCCTTGCCGGGGCGGAAGTGGTAGCGCTCCCGCAGCGGCGACCCGGGCCCCTCGGCGACCGCGCGCCTGAACCACTCGTGCTGGTCCGAGGAGTGGTTCGGCACCAGGTCGACGATGATGCGCAGGTCCAGGGCGTGGGCGTCGCGGATCAGCGCGTCGGCGTCCAGCAGAGTGCCGAACATGGGGTCGACGGCACGGTAGTCGGCGACGTCGTAGCCGCCGTCCGCCTGCGGGGAGGCGTAGAACGGGCTCAGCCAGACCGCGTCCACGCCAAGATCGCGCAGATACGGGAGGCGCTGCCTGATGCCTTCGAGATCACCGGTGCCGTCTCCGTTGCTGTCGGCGAAGCTGCGCGGGTAGACCTGGTAGATGACGGCGTCTCGCCACCAGTCCGCGGCTTCGCGGGTGGAGGTGACGCGGGCAGGTGCCATGTCGGTCGGGTACTGGCTCATGATGTCCCTTGAGACGTGAGGGGCCGGACAACGGGTCAGTGGTGCGGGCGGGTTCTCAGCCCTTGGTGCCACCGGCTGTCAGACCGGTCACCAGGTTCTTCTGAACGAGGTAGAAGACTGCGGAGATCGGGATGGCGATCAGTACGGCCGTCGCGGCCATGTACTGACGCTGCGCGTCGTGCTCACTGACGAAGCTCTGCAGGCCGACGGCGAGGGTGTACTTCTGGTCGTCGAGCATGAACGTGGTGGCGAACGCGACCTCGCTCCAGGCCGTGATCATGGTGTAGAACCCAGCGACGGCCAGGCCCGGGCGGGCCAGTGGCAGGATCAGACGGAAGAACGTGCCGAACGGCGAGAGTCCGTCGACCCGGCCGGCCTCGTCGATCTCGACGGGGATCGTGTCGAAGTAGCCCTTCATCAGCCAGGCGCAGTACGGCACCGCGGTCGTGAGATAGACCAGGATGAGCGCCGCGTAGGTGTCGATGAGGCGGAGGTCCGAGAGGATCACGTACATCGGGACCATCAGGACCGCGATGGGGAACATCTGCGTGATCAGCAGGACCCACATGAACTTCTTGTAGCCCGGGAAACGCATCCGTGAGACGGCGTATCCGCTGGTCGCCGCCACGAGTACCCCGATCACGGTGGTGCCGAGGGACACGATGAGCGTATTGCCCAGCCACTTGAGGAAGTTGGTGTGCTCGAGCACGAACGAGTAGTTGCTCAGGGTCGCGGTGTCGAGGATGCGGGAGGGGTGGAGGTAGTCGTCCTTGCCCGGGCCGAGCGAGAGGAACACCAGCCAGCCGATCGGGAACAGCGCGACGAGGCTCGCGACGACCAGCACGGCGTGCGTGGCCACCGAAACCCCGCGGCTGCGCCGGCCACGGCGCGGAGCGTTGCGCGGCACGGACGTCTCGACCGGGTCCAGGGCCGGTGAGGTGGAAAGGGTCTGGGTGCTCATGATGGTGGCTGCTCCTGCGGCGTCAGATGGCGGCTTGCACGTCGTTGCGGTTCAGCCAGCGGCGGTAGACGGAGGTGAACACGATGAGGAGGGACAGCAGCAGGACGCCGTACGTCGCGGACTGGGCGTAGTCGCGCGGAGTCTGTCCGAAGCCGAGGTAGTAGGCCCAGGTGACCAGGATCTGCGCGTCCGGCGCGGTGTTGCCGAAGAGCAGGAAGATGATCGCGAACTGGTTGAACGTCCAGATCACGCCGAGCAGCACGACCGTGGAGCTGACCGACCTGAGCCCGGGCAGGGTCACGTTGCGGAACTGCTGCCAGGCGTTCGCGCCGTCCATCTCCGCTGCTTCGTACAGCGTCGAGTCGATCGACTGCAGGCCGCCGAGGAGCGAGACCATCATGAAGGGCACACCGCACCAGGTGTTGACCATGATGGCGGCGATCTGCTGGAAGAGCGGATCCTCCAGCCAGGCCGGCGAGGGCATCCCGAGCGCGTCGAGCGTCGTGTTGACGACGCCGGCATCGGCGAGCATGAAGCGCCAGGCGAAGACGGTGACGAACGTCGGCACGGCCCACGGCAGGATGAGCATCATCCGGTAGGCGGTGCGGCCGCGCAGCCCCTTCTGGTTGAGCAGCAGGGCCAGGCCGAGACCGAGACCGTAGTGCAGCGCGACGCAGGCGGCCGTCCAGACGATGGTCCAGATGAAGTGGGACCAGAAGCGGTCGTACGCCGTCGGTCCCCACAGGATGTCGGCGTAGTTGTCGAGGCCGATGAACTTGTAGGTGGCGTCGATGTGGTTGACGCCGATGGTGCGGGCGGAGTTGAGGCTCGTGGCGTCCGTCAGCGTCAGATAGAAGCCCCGGACCAGCGGATACAGCACGATGACGGCGAGCACGACAACGACCGGGGCGATCATCGCGTAGGCGTACCAGTGCTTCTGGTAGCCGCTCTTGAGACGGGTGATGAGGCCCGGACGCCGGCCGCGGTCGTCACCACTGGGTGCGGCCGGGCGCTCCACGGCGACAGTCATGAGGAAACACCTTCTGGTCTGGGGCGGGTGTAACGGGTGCCGCGGCCCGCCACGCGGGGCGGGCTGTTGGGGCGGGGCCGCGGCACCTGATCGGGGAGCGCTCGATCAGCGCGTCACTTGCTGAAGCCGTCGGGCAGGAGCTTGCCGTACTGGACCTCGACGGAGGACAGGACTGCGTCGAGGCTCTCCTTGCCACTGGCCGCCTTGGGCAGCTCCTGGTCGAGCGGCCCCCACAGCGAGCTGTACTCGGGCAGCTCGGGCCGCGGCTGGGCGGCGGAGAGCACCTTCTGGAATCCGGCGAGGCCGGGGTCGGCGGTCACCTTCTCGGTGTACGCGTCCGACCGCGTGGGCAGCGTCGAGTTCTTCAGGGCGATCTGCTCCTGCGTCTTCGCGGAGGTCATCCACTTGACGAACTGCAGGGCCGCGTCCTGGTGGGCCTTGTCGGATCCGGCGTAGACGGACAGGTTGTGGCCGCCCGTCGGAGCGGCCGCCTTGCCGGTGGAACCGGCCGGGACGGTGGCGACACCGAGGTTGTTCTTGTCCTTGAACGCGGTGCCCTTGTAGAAGTTCGTGATCTCCCAGGGACCCTCGATGGTCATGGCGACCTTGCCGTTGACGAACGCGTCCTGGCGGTGCGCGTACGAGTCGGCCGTGACGTCCGCCTTGTGCAGGCCCTTGCCGTTGAACAGGCTCAGCCAGGTCTCGGCCGCCTTCTGTCCCTTGGCGGAGTTCACCGTGATCTTCTTGGCCTCGGCGTCGACCGTGTCGGTGCCCTCGCCCAGGAGGAACGGCTCGAGGTAGTAGCCCTTCTCGGAACCGAAGAACCCGTCGACGCCGGTCTTGTCCTTGATGGTGGCGGCGGCCTTCTTCAGCTCGTCCCAGGTCTTGGGCGCCTCGCTGATGCCCGCCTTCTCGAAGAGCTCCTTGTTGTACACGAGCGCGAGCGTGTCGGTGAGCAGCGGAACACCGTACGTCTTGCCCTCGTACTGGGCCTGCTTCATCAGGTTCGGCTGGAACTTGTCCTGCTCGTCGAGCGCCACGGTGCCGTCGAGCGGCAGCAGGTAGCTCTTCTTCGCGAAGGCCGGGGTCCAGCCGACCTCGGCACGAATCACGTCGGGTGCGCCGCTGGCGCCGGCCGCCGTGTCGAACTTGTTCTGGGCCTGGTCGAAGGGGACGTTGACGTATTTGACCTTGACGTCCGGGTTGGCCTTCTCGAAGTCCTTGATCAGGGCCTTGTACGTGGGCGCCTCGTTGGTGGCGTTCGACGTGTCCCACCATGTGATGGTCACGGGGCCGGAGGCCTTGCCCCCGTCATCGCTTCCGCCGCAGGCCGTCGCCGCGAGTGCGAGGGACGCCACCACCGCGGTGGTCACTATGCCACGCCGCATGAGATCTCCTAGAGGGTGAAGGCCCGTGAGTGGGCGAGGAACGGTCCCGTCCGTACCTCTGGCCGACTTGCCGACTGAGCCGTCGCGGCCACCGGGCGACGTGAACGTAACAGTGGAGAAAGACTGGCGAAAGACGTTGCGCGAATTTTCTGCAAGAACTGCCCATCGTTACTTCTTCGTATCCCATCAGTTGCTGACGGAATACTTGACGTCCCGCGCATCCTTGGCATGCGGTGACGCGAATCACCGCAAAACAGACGATGATGGGCCCGGTCCGCCCAACAGCTTCTCTCTTCGCGCCGCACGGGGCTGCAAGCTATTCCGCAAGGACACCGGCTACACCATCACGGTGGCCGTCCGGTGCTGGTGGGCTTTCCCCCTGGTAACGGGTAGAGTCCCTGTCCATGACCGCGCGGCTCTCCGACATCGCAGCCCAGGCGGGAGTCAGTGAAGCCACCGTCAGCCGCGTGCTCAACGGCAAGCCAGGAGTGGCCACCGGCACCCGCGAGTCCGTCATGGCGGCACTCGACGTACTCGGGTACGAGCGACCGCCGCGGTTGCGCACCCGAAGCGCCGGCCTGGTGGGCCTGATCACCCCCGAGCTGGACAATCCCATTTTCCCCGCGCTCGCCCAGGTCATCGGCCAGGCGCTCACGCGCCAGGGATACACGCCGGTCCTCGCCACCCAGACTCCGGGCGGCTCGACCGAGGACGAACTCACCGAGATGCTGGTGGAACGCAGCGTTTCCGGCATCATCTATGTCTCCGGGCTGCACGCCGACACCACAGCCGACACCCAGAGGTACGACCAACTCCGCGGTCAGGGCATACCGTTCGTGCTCGTCAACGGGTTCTCGGCGCACATCGAGGCCCCTTTCGTATCCACCGACGACCATGCCGCGACGCGCCTGGCCGTGCAGCACCTCGCCTCGCTCGGCCACACGCGGATCGGCCTCGCCGTCGGCCCGCGCCGATTCGTCCCGGTGCAACGCAAGATCGCGGGCTTCCTGGCCGGGATGTCCGGGTATCTGGGCCTGAGTGAGGAACAGGGCGAGGAGCTTGTGCAGCACTCCCTCTTCACCATGGAGGGCGGCCAGGCAGCGGGTACCGCGCTCCTTGCGCAAGGTTGCACCGCCATCGTCTGCGCCAGCGACATGATGGCGCTGGGCGCCATCCGAGCCGCCCGCCAAGCCGGCTGCCGGGTCCCCCAGGACGTCTCCGTGGTCGGCTTCGACGATTCTCCGCTGATCGCTTTCACCGACCCGCCCCTCACCACCATCCGTCAGCCGGTGCACGCCATGGGCCAGGCCGCCGTCCGCGCGGTTCTCGAGGAGATCGGCGGAACCCCCGCGCCCCACACCGAGTTCATGTTCATGCCCGAGCTCGTGGTACGCGGCTCGACCACCGCGGCGCCCATCACCCGCCCCCGCTGATCCTTCCCGGGGAACCGGTCAGGCTGCCTCGTACAGCGGTCGCCACCAGTGCGGGTGCTCGCGGTACCAGGCCACGGTCCGCGTGAGCGCCCGCTCGAAGTCGCCGGACGGTCGGTAGCCGAGTTCCTGGGTGATACGCGTGTGGTCCACCGCGTAGCGGCGGTCGTGCCCCTTGCGGTCCTCCACGTGCTCAATGCGGTCGGGGCCCGCACCGCACAGTTCGAGCAGCCGGTGGGTCAGGTCGAGGTTGGTCAGTGAGGTACCGCCACCGATGTTGTAGACGCGACCGGCGCGGCCCGCCGTGCGGACGAGTTCGATGCCCCGCACGTGGTCGTCGACCGACAGCCAGTCCCGCACCTGCAGCCCGTCCCCGTAGACCGGGACCTTACCGCCGCTGAACAGCGCCGCCACAAAGCGCGGGATCAGCTTCTCGGGATGCTGGTAGGCACCGAAGTTGTTCGAACAGCGTGTCACCCGGACGTCCAGGCCGTGCGTGCGGTGATGAGCCAGTGCCACGTGGTCGGCGGCGGCCTTGGACGCCGCGTAGGGCGAGTTGGGGCTCAGCGGGGAGTCCTCCGTGGCGGCGCCGGCCGGCAGGTCGCCGTACACCTCGTCGGTGGAGACCTGGACGAAGGTGCGGGTGCCCTGTCGGAGCACGGCGTCGAGGAGAGTCTGGGTGCCCATGACGTTGGTGCGGGTGAAGGCCGCGCCGGAGGCGATCGACCGGTCGACGTGGGACTCGGCCGCGAAGTGCACGATGTCCTCGTGTTGAGCGGCGAGCCGCTCCACCGAACGGGCATCCAGCACGTCGCCGTGTACGAAGGACAGCCGAGGGTCGCCGGTGACGGATTCCAGGCGGGTGAGGCTGCCGGCGTACGTGAGGGCGTCGAGCACGGTCACCTCGATGCCCGGTGGCCCGGCCGGCCCCAGCAGGGCACGAACGTATGCGGAGCCGATGAAGCCGGCTCCGCCGGTGACGAGGATGCGTCGGGTCATGAGGTCGTGTGCACCTTGTCCTTGGAGTGGTCGTCGACGGTGGCGGGGCGCATCGGTGCGTTCCGGCCGGCAGGCTGTCACGAAGTGAGGTGGACCCTGCTGTCGTCCCCGATGACGAGCCTGTGCGAGCGCGACAGCCGCGGGGACGCCACGACGACCGCGCCGCGGCCTATGAGGGAGTCCTCGATGCGTGGGGCGCCCGCGATCCGTGCCCCGGGCAGCAGCACCGAGTGGGCGATCGCGCTGTCCTCGATGCGGCAGTCCTCACCGACCGCGGTATAGGGCCCGATCATGGAGTCGGTGACCACTGTTCCGGCGCCGATGATCGCCGGACCTGTGATCCGTGAGCCCCGCACCACGGCTCCCTCGGCGACGAGGACCCGTCCGCGTACCGTGCTCTCGGCGTCGACCTTGCCCTCGATGCCTCCGGTCACGGTGTCCAGGACGTGCCGGTTGACCTCCAGCATGTCGTCGACGCTGCCGGTGTCCCGCCAGGGCGCCGCCGTGGTCTCCGCGCGCACCGGGAGCCCCTGGTCGATCATCCACTGGACGGCATGGGTGATCTCCAGTTCCCCGCGGGCGGAGGGGGAGATGGACCGGACCGCCTCGTGCACGGCGGCGGTGAAGGCGTAGACGCCCACGAGGGCCAGATCGCTGCGCGGGTGTTCGGGCTTCTCCTCCAGCCGCAGCACCCTGCCTTCGTCACCTCCCTCGACTTCGGCCACACCGAAGGCGGTCGGGTCGGCGACCCGCGTCAACAGCAGCCGGGCCGCCGCCCGTTCGGTCCGGGCTCGCCGCAGGAAACCGGTGACCCCTTCGGGCAGGTAGTTGTCGCCGAGGTAGAGGAGGAAGTCGTCGTCACCCAGGAAGTCGCGGGCGATCCGCACCGCATGGGCGAGGCCCAGGGGGCGGTGCTGGCGCAGGTAGGTGACCCGCAGGCCGAAGGCCGAGCCGTCTCCGACCACCCGGCGGATCTCCCTCTCGTGGGAGCCGACGACGATGCCCGTCTCGGCGATTCCGGCGGCCGCCAGCGCGTCGAGCGCGTAGGAGAGAACCGGCCGGTTGGCTATCGGCATCAGCTGCTTGGCACCGGTGTGGGTGAAGGGACGCAGTCTGCTACCCGTCCCGCCTGCCAGGAGCAGGGCCTTCACACGGACCTCCGGCGGGGCGGTTCTTGCGGTGAGTGCGGTCGCACTGACTCCTCCTCGGTCCAGCTCGGTGAGCGGGCGCGTTTCGACTCAAGCAGAGTTCGCAACACCCTGCAAGGCGCTTCTGAAATTTTCAGAAACTACTTGCTGAGATCGTCGCCACGGTGTTTCACTCGGAGTCCTCACCAACCAAAACCCTTGCTCCACAGCTCAGTTCACACCGTAGGGAGCCGCCGTGAGGCACCAGCACCACCAGCTCGACCAGTTGGAGCGGGAGGAGTTGCGCCTGGCACCCGGAGCCTCCGAGGAGGCGACCGCGGGACGACGGGTCTTCGCCGAAGGACGCGGCCCCGTACTGACCGACCTGGACGGCAACCAGTACCTCGACTTCGCCGCCGGCACCCTCACGCAGTCCCTCGGGCACACCCATCCCGAGGTGGTCGAGGCGCTCACCGCCCAGGCACACCGGCTGTGGAACGTGCACGACACCGCCACGCCCGACCGGGCGCGGCTCCTCGACACCCTGGCCCGGCTGCTTCCCGAACACCTCGACACATACGCGCTGTTCTCCACCGGTGCCGAGGTGGTCGAGGCCGCCCTGCGCGTCGTACAGGCGACCGCGCCGCCGGGACGCAACCGGATCGGCGCGCTGCGGCACGGCTTCCACGGCAAAACGCTGGGGGCACGGATGCTCGTGCACTGGGACATCGGTCACCAGTCGTTCGCGGGCAACAGCGTGCTCGGCTACGCGCCCTACTGCTACCGGTGTCCGCTGGGCCTGGAGTACCCGTCCTGCGGTGTGCGCTGCGCGTCGCTGGTACGCCGGCACATCACCGACAAGCCCAGCACGTCGGCCCTGGTCTTCGAGCCGGTGCTCGGCGCGGCCGGCGTCATCGTGCCGCCGGCCGGCTACTGGGACCAGATCGCCGACGCCTGCCGGGCAAGCGGTGTGCTGCTCGTCGCCGACGAGGTGCTCACGGGCGGCGGTCGCACCGGCGCCTTCCTGGCCAGTGACCGAGTCGGGGTGGAGCCGGATCTGGTGGCCATGTCGAAGGGCATGGCGAACGGCTTCCCCTTCGCCGTGCTCGCGGGCCGCCACGACCTGCTGCACGATCCCGCCGCGGCGACACCGGGTGCGTACGCCTCCACCTATGCGAGCAACCCGCTCGGGATAGCGGCCGCACGCGCGACCCTGGAGGTCATCGAGCGGGACCGCCTGATCGAACAGGTGGACCGTCTCGGCGAGGTGCTCGGTGACCGGCTCCGAGCACTGCACGACCGGTTCGAGAACCTCGGGGAGGTGCGCGGGCTCGGGCTGCTGTGGGGCCTGGAGTTCGTGACCGACCGGGCCAGCCGCACCCCCTCCCCCGCACTCGCCCGCTCCGTGTACACGACCGCGCTGGATCTGGGGCTGCGGGTCGCGCTCGGCGGGCACGTGCTGCGCATCGCACCGCCCTTCACGATCGACGAGGCGCTGGTGGACGAGGGTGTCGGACTGCTCGCGAAGGCGATCGAACAGGCGGTGGACGCGTGATCGTCGCACACGAACTGGTCAAGGAGTTCAAGATCCCGGAGCGGCGGCCGGGCCTGGCGGGCTCGCTCGCCACCCTCTTCACCCGCAGACACCGGGTGGTACGCGCCGTGGACGGCGTCTCCTTCGAGATCCCGGCCGGCTCACGCACCGCCTACATCGGCGCGAACGGCGCCGGCAAGTCCACCACCATCAAGATGCTCACCGGCATCACGACCCCCACGGCGGGGTACTGCCGGGTGCGCGGCATAGAGCCGTATCGCCACCGGCAGCGCAACGCCCGGTCCATCGGGGTCGTCTTCGGGCAGCGCAGCCAGCTGTGGTGGGACCTGTCCGTGCCGGACTCGTTCCGCATCCTGCGGCGGATCTACGACATCCCGGACCCCGTCTACCGGCGCAACCTGGCCCTGTACCGCGACCTCCTCGACATCGACGCGCTCGGGACCACACCGGTGCGGCAGCTGAGCCTCGGACAGCGCATGCGCGCGGAGATCGCGGCGAGCCTGCTGCACGACCCGGCGGTGGTGTTCTGGGACGAACCCACGATCGGCCTCGACATGGTACTCAAGGAGGCCGTGCGCGAGCTGGTCAACCACGCTCACCGCGAGCTGGGCACGACCGTCGTACTGACCAGTCACGACATCGCCGACATCGCGGCCATCTGCGACAGCGCCCTGGTGGTGGACCGGGGCCGGGTGGTGCATCAGGGAAGCATCCAGGACCTGTTGCGCTCGGCCGACCGGCGTGCCGTCCTCTTCGACCACCGCGACCCGATCGCGCCGGACGCCGCTTGCGCGATCGTGGAGCAGGGACTGCCCGGGGTGCGGGCCACGGTGGTCGACGGCGGCCGCGTCCACGTCGACTACCCCGCGACGGAGTTCACCTCCCGCCGCGTACTCGCCTTCCTCCTGGAACGCTTCGACCTGGCCGACTGCTACGCGCCCGAGCCCGACCTCGAGGACGTGCTGCGCCAGATTTACGGGCAGCGACGTGACGCGGCCCTCCGTGAGGTGGACGCCGCGTGAAGCCACCCACGATGCGCGCGGTGCGGGCCTACCTCCCGTTCGCGACAGGAGGGCTGCAGTCACTCCTGCAGTACCGCTCGATGTTCGTGATCACCGGCATGACCGCGGCCGCGGGCGCGGCCGTCACCGTGTTCCTGTGGCGCGCCGTCTACGCGGACACTCCGGCGGACGGTGGGCCGGGCGGCTTCACCCTCACGGGCATCACCACCTACCTCTTGGTCGCGCAGGTGCTCCAGGTACTGCACACCAACCGGGTGGACGACGAGGTCGCCGCCGAGGTCTACCGCGGGGACGTGGCCGTGATGCTGGTGCGCCCGGTCAGCTATCCGCTGGTGCGGTTCTTCGCCAGCCTGCCGGTCGTCGCGGCGAACGCGGTGCTCGTCGCGGTGCCGGTCCTGGTCCTCTTCGCCCTCCTGGTACCTCTCACGGTGCCGCGTCCAGGCGACGTGGCCCTGTTCGCGCTGTCCACCGTGTTCTCGGTGCTCATCGCGTTCTGCGTCAACCTGCTCACCGGCATGACCGGCTTCGTCACCACGAACACCTGGGGCGTCCGCATGGTCAAGCAGAGTGTGGTCGCCTTCTTCGCCGGGCAGTTGGTGCCGATCGCGCTGATGCCGCAGCCACTGGCGGCCCTCGCCCGTTGGCTGCCGTTCCGGGGCATGGTCGACGGCCCGCTGACGCTGCTCCTGGGCCGCTACGACGGCGCCGCCGGGGCACTGCAGGTCCTGGTGCAGCAGGTGGGCTGGGTCCTGGGGCTCGGGGCCGTGTGTGCCGTGCTGTGGCGGGCGGCACTCGGCCGGCTGGAGGTGCTCGGCGGATGAGCGCATGGAGCACGGCGGCGCGGTACGCGCGTCTGTCCTGGTTCCTGGGCGGTGTCGGTCTGCACCGGCTCACCGCCTACCGGTTGGACTTCCTGCTCGGTGCCGGCGCGTTCCTGGTCCGGGTCGGGGTGCAGACGGCCGTGGTCGGCCTGGTGTTCCGGCAGGTGCCGGTGGTGGGCGGCTGGTCGTACCACGAGGTGGTGTTCCTGCTGGGCTTCTCCCTGCTGCCGCGGGGCCTCGACCATCTCTTCACCGACCAGCTGTGGGAGCTGAGCCGCAAGCTGGTGCAGCGCGGTGAGTTCTACCGGCACCTGGTGCGGCCGGTCAGCCCGCTGTTCTCACTGCTTTCCGAGCGGTTCCTGCACCCGGACGGGTTCGGCGAACTGATCGTCGGCGCGGCCCTCGTGGGCTGGTCCGGATCTCATCTCGACCTGGACCTGACCGCCACCCAGTGGGCACTGGCCCCGCTGTTCGTCCTGTGCGGGGCGCTGATCCACTCGGCGGTGAAGCTCCTGTTCGCCTCGCTGTCCTTCTGGACGGTCACCAGCCTGCCCGCCATGTACGCGGCCAACCAGGTCTCCGAGTTCACCTCCTACCCGCTGGACATCTACCACCCGACCCTGCGAGCCCTGCTGACCTGGGTGCTGCCCTTCGCCTTCACCTCATACGTGCCCTGCACCTATCTGCTGACCGGCGACACCGGGCTGGTGGTGTGGCTGCCAGTGGTGACGGCGGGAGCGGTCGCGCTCGCACTCGCGGTGTGGCGGCGAGGTCTGACCATCCACGACACGACCGGGAGTTGAGAGCACATGCACGGTGCCGAAGCGGATGCGGGCCTGGACGGGCTGCTGCGCGCCGCCCCCTGGATGCCCGAGGACGCGCGCGCCGCCGAGCGTTTCGAGCGGATCGATCACGCGGTACTCGGCGGGGCGGCGTTGCTCCTGATCGTGGCGGCCGTCGGCGGTCCCGCGTCAGGTCGCCGGTTCTTCGTACCGGTGCGCGGAACCGACGGCGGCGGCTTCCAAGCGGCGCACGGCAGCGAGGCATTCGACGTCGCCGCGGTGACCCGTACGCTGACCGGCGGAAAGCTGCCTACAGCGCGAGGCGGGTCCGTCGAGTTCCGGGGACCCGGGCGCGGTCCGATCGGGGTGCGGCGCCTGCCGTTCGAGCAGGGCTGGTCCTCCAACGCGCTGTCGCTGGTGGACGTGTCGGGCACGGCCTGCATCCACAAGACGTACCGCCGTCTGGACGAGACCATCCACGAGCCGGAGCTGCTGCGCCGCATGAACGGCACCGGCCGCACCCCTCAGTGGGTGGGCGACTACACGTACGTGGCGCCGGACGGCACGTCCCGCACTCCGCTCGGCGTGATCTACCAGTACGTCCAGGGCGAGGGCATCGACGTCCCGCTGCGCGGGAACCTCCGCTCGATGTGGCCGCGGCTCTCGGGCACCACGTCCGTCGAGGAGGTCGTCCGCTCCCACCTGGGGCCGCTGGAAGAACGGTTGCGCCGGGCCTGCGAGTTCCTGGGCGACTTCCACCGGGACCTGGCACACCGGCTGGGCGGCGCCGCCGAGTATCCCGTGCGCGAGGCCCTGGACGACGCGGTGGACCGCGCCGACCGTCTCGCCCGGCACGGCACCGGACTGGCACTGCCGAAGCCCGCGCACGAGGCCGCCTTCGACGCCCTGCACACAGAACTCGCCGCGCTCGCGGCGGAGTTCGACGACGGGAACATTCCCGCATCCGGACCCTGCCACGGTGACCTGCACCTCTCCCATCTGCTGTGCGCGGCCGACGGCGACACGAGGGCCGGAACCGGCTGGCGCATGACGGTGCTCGACCTGTCCACGCCGGCGCTCGGCCCCGACGACCCGGACTGGCCCCGGCAGTCGCCTCTGCAGGACCTGGTCGCTCTCGAGCGCGCTCTGGAGTACTTCGCGGCCGACGAGGCGGCGTTCGAGGCCGCGCGACGACTCGGCGTGGACTCGCTGGAGACGATGCTCGGCTCTCTGGACGGTGCTCCGCACTGGCCCGAAGCCCGGCGGGCGATGCTGCGGCAGGTGTTCGCGGCGGCCGACGCGTGGCGGCGGCACGTGACACGACTGCTGCTCGGTTCCGCCTCCGACCACCCGCTGCGCCGCCTGCTGTACGTCCGCAGGCTGCTGCACGAGCTCACCTACAACCAGGCCCATGCCCGCCCCTACCACGCGGCGATCGACCTGCGTCACGCCCGCGCGCTCGCGCCGGCCGCCGCGTTCGCGAGGAAGTGACCGAGCTTTGGAACCGCGTATGCACATCATCGAGACGTATTTCGAATGCTGCGGCTTCGACCACACCTTCATCCAGGGCGGCACGTCCGTCTACCTGTGGAACCTGTCGAAGAAGTTCGCCCAGAGCGGCCACCGGGTCTCCATCGTGACCCCGGCCCACGGGCGCCTCGACGACCTGCGCACCCGTTACGAGGTCGAGGACCTGCCGTACGAGGACGCGTACACGCTGCCCGTCCCGCTCGACCCGGACGTGTGGCGGGACTTCCCCGCCGAGGCCGCGCTGGCGCTCACCACCACCGCGCACCGCATCCGCCTGGACGGCGTCGACCTGTACTTCCTCGCCAACGACTGGCTGAACCGGCTGCCGGACACCTTCTACCCGCCGTACCAGAGCAAGGGCAGCGACCTGGTCTTCTTCAAGCCCCTGGTCTTCCAGGTGGACGCTGTGCGGTTCCTGCGTACCTGGTTCGGTGACGAGAAAGCGCTCGTACACGCGCACGAGCCCTACTACCACTACCTGCTGCCCGCGGCGCTGCGCGACGACCCTTCGAAACTGGTCGTGAGCAACGTGCAGAGCAACATGCCCATCGCGAAGAAGGTGTACGGACCCGAGGTGCGGCGGTTGCTCGAACTGCTGGGTGCTCCGCTTCCGGCGCGTGCTCCCGAACCGCCCGTCGCCGCGCCCGCGGCCATGGTCCAGTACCAGCAACTCACCCATCTGCACTACGAGTACGGGCCGGACAACCTCGCCGTCTACGAGCTGACCGCCGACCACTCCGATCTGATCGACTTTCTCTCGCCGGGCCAGCTGGACTTCTACGCCGGTTTCCGTGACACCCCGTTCGAGGATCTCTTCGGACGCCTGCCGATCGCCGACGTGGTGCGCCGCAACGCGCACAAGATGTTCGTCGGCGGCTGCGCCGTCTCGGACCAATGGCTGGCCTGGGACCCCGCCGACGTCGACCGCACCGAGGTGCTCGAAGGGCTGGGCCTGGACCCGGACCTGCCGGCCTTCTTCCACAACGCCCGCTACGCCGTCCACCACAAGGGTCAGCTGGAGCTGGTCCGCGCCGTCGACCGGGTGCTGAGCGAGGGACTCGCGGCCAGCTTCGTCATCCGCTGCATCTCCGGCAGCGGCATCGACGACCCGTTCTTCCACGAGGTCGCCGCCCGGCACAAGGGGAGGCTGCACCTGGAGTGGGAACGGGTCCCGGAGCGGCAGGTGTTCGGGTACGCGGCCGCCTCGGACTTCTGCCTGTTCCCCTCCAAGTTCGAGATGGACACGTTCCTCATCGCACAGGGCGAGGCCATGGCCGTCGGCTCGGTGCCGATCGCCACGGACCAGCGGGGCATGGCGCACTTCGGACACGCGGACCCTCCGGACTCTGCCACCGGCTTCGCCGTGAACCGTTCGTTCGCCGAGGACGACGAGTTGCTGGTCGCCGCTCTCGCCACCCGCATCCGTCAGGCGGCCGCCCTGTGGCGGGAGGAACCCGAGCGGTACCGGGAGCTGGCCCGGCGGGCGTCCGCCGTCGCCCGAGTGTTCACCTGGGCCCACTGCGCCGATCTGCACCTGACGGAGTTCGCCCGGCTGTGGCAGGGCGAACCCCCTCGGCTCGATCCCGAGCTCGCCCTGCGGCACGGCTGGTTCGACCTGGTGGAGGACCCGGCACGCACTGCGGAGGCGGCCCTTGCCCGCGGTGATGTGGACGCCTACGAGCGCCATGCGCTCTTGGACGACGCCGCGGTCCGGCAGTTGTTCGACGCGGCCTGGGCACGCGCCGACTTCGCCGCGTGCGAGCGCGCCGCGGAGCGCGGCCGGCCGGGCGTGATCGGCGCCGACGATCTGACTCGGCTGCGCACGCGCGCCCGCCTCACGCCGGACGGCTCCCTGCTCTACCGGCTCCCGCAGGCGGTCCGGGTCGAGGTCGTGTCGCCGGCCTCCGACAGCGGCCCGCGGGCGCGGCCCGGCGTACGCGCTCTGGAACGCACGGCCCCGGGCACGTTCACGGGTCCGGCACCCGGGCCGGGCGCGCTGCTGCTGCTCACCCTGGACTCCGGTCGCGTGGTCTGGGACGAGGTGCGCCGTGACTGACCGTACCGGGGTGCGCGCCGTCCTCCTCGCCGGTGGGGAGGGCCGGCGCATGGGGCCGCTCGGCACCGGCCGCCTCAAGCCGCTGATCCCCTACGGCGGCGCCTGCCGGCTCATCGACTTCAGCCTCGCCAATGCGCACCGGTCCGGGCTGGGCGAGGTGTTGCTGCTGTCGCAGTTCGAGGAGCGGCAGCTCATGGACGACCTGCACCAGGTGTGGAACGCCCGGCCCGGCCTGCGGGTGCACTTCGGGCCGTACGACTCCGCCTACCGGGACGCGCCCGCCGGCCTCCTTCCACGCCGCCTCCCGCCCCGCTCCGGGGCACCGGAGCGGGGCACGGCCGATGCTCTGATCCGCAAGGCGCCCTACATCTTCGGCCCGGGCACGGAACAGGTGCTCGTGCTGCACGCCGATCACGTCTACCGCTTCGACTACGGCCCTCTCATCGCCTCGCACAGGGCGTCGGGAGCCGCCCTGACCATCGCCTACCAGCGCATCGAGCGACGTTGGGTGCATCTGTTCGGGATGGTCGACTTCGACGCGGACAACCGCCTCACACAGTTCGTCGAGAAGCCCGAGCAGCCCACCTCCGACCTGGTGTTCGCGGCGTTCTGCGTCTTCGACGCCGAGGTGCTCCACCGCCACCTCGAACAGCTCGAGGGCACCGACTGGCAGCACGACATCAGCCGCGACGTCATCCCGGCCATGCTCGCCGCCGGCGAGGACATCCGCGGCTACGAAGTGCACGGGCACTGGGCGGACATCGGCACCGTCGAGCGGTACCACCGGGCGCACCTGGCCCTCGCGGACCATCCGCGCGCCGGTCTCCCGGCGGACCGGATGCCGTGCACCGTGCGCCCCGACGTGCGGCGCGCCTGGATCTCCGACTCCCCCGGCGTTCGTTCGTCCTGGGTGCCCCAGGATCTGGTCAACGAGGGGCAGGTGGAACGCAGTGTGATCTTCCCCGCGGTCCGGATCGGTGCGGGCGCCAGGGTGCGTCGCAGTGTCGTCCTTCCGGGTGCCGCTGTGCCCGCGGGCGCCGACATCGATGCGTCGGTCGTTCTGGAGAACGGGACGATCCAGCCCATAGCGCGGACAGAAGGAGTACTGACGTGACCGTTTCCTCGAGCATGTACGACATCCTGGTGGCGGGCGGGGCCGGTGTGGACACCATCGTCCGGGTGCCAGAACTCAGGGTGCCGCCCGGCGACTCCGTGTTCGTACCACCGGTGCGTGACTACGTGGCTCACACCGGCAACGGCGTCGCCCGCGGCACGCACGCCCTGGGGCTCACCACCAAGTTCATCGACTTCCTCGGCGCCGACGCACAAGGCCACCAGATCCTCGCCGCGTACGCCACGTCCGGGCTCGACTTCAGTCACGTCGTCTCGCCGCACGGCACTCCGCGCGGGGTCAATCTCGTCGACGCGCAGGGGCGGCGCTTCTCCTTCTACGACGGCCGCCATCCGGCCGACCTGCGGCTGCCCCGCGCCTTCTACCTGCCCTTCCTGGAGCGGGCCCGGCACGTGCACCTGTCCATCACGGGCGTCACGCTGGACATGTATGCCGACATCCACCGCCTCGGCGTCCCCTGCTCCACGGACCTGCACGACTGGGACGGTGCCAACCCGCACCACCTGGCCTACGCCGTCGCCTCCGACTACGTCTTCATGAGCGCCGCCGCGGTCCACGAACGTCTCGACGAGGTACTGCGTTCCATCCTGGACCGGGGCCGCGCGCGCCTCGTCGTCGCCACCGACGGGGCAGCCGGCTGCCACGTCCTCGAACGCGGCGACACGAGCGTGCGGCACTACCCCGCCGTACGACCGGAGCGTCCCGTCGTGGACAGCAACGGCGCCGGGGACGCGTTCGTGAGCGCGTTCCTGTACGCACTCGCGCAGGGAAGGCCGGTGGCCGACTGCGTGCTCGCCGGATCGGTGTCCGGAGCGTTCGCATGCACGAGCGCGGGCACGCACACCGAGTTCATCGACCGGGACGGGCTGCGGGCGGGCTGTGCGCGCGCCGGGGCCGACGGCTGACGACGGGAACGCTCGACGTGCACATCATCACCTTCTCCTTCGAATGCGGCGGCTTCGACCCACGCCTGATGCGCGGCGGACTGTCTCCACTGGTGTGGCAGCTCTCCCGCCGTTACGCCGCGCACGGCCACCGCGTCTCGCTGGTCACGCCGGGACACGGGCACGTGGACCGGCTGCGGGCCGCCCACGGCATCGAGGACCTGCCGCACCTCACCCGCACCCGCACGGTGCCTCTGGCGCTGGATCCCGAGGTCTGGGCCTCATGGCCGGCCGACCTGGACGTGGACGTGACGACCACGGTGCACCGGCTGCGTCTGGACGGCGTGGACGTGTACTTCCTGTCCAATGCGTATCTCGACCTGCTGCCCGACCGGCTGTATCCGCCACCGGGCGTCGAGGGCAGGGACCTCTCCCACTTCAAGCCGCTGGTGTTCCAGGCCGAGGGGCTGCGGTTCGTCCAGGAGTACCTGCGGTCGGAGGACGAATCCGCCGTGGTGCACGCCTTCGAACCCGCCTATCACTACCTCTTGCCCCCGGTTCTCGCCCCCGATCCATTCCTCCACACGGTCAGCACCGTCGCCGCGAATGCCCCGATCGGGCAGAAGGTGTACCGGCCCCAGGTGACGCGGATGCTGAAGCTGTTCGGCGTGGCCGACGTGGACCTGGACGCGCTGGACGGCCCGCCGCCCGAGGAGCGCTCGACGCGGGCGGTACTCTCGCGCGCCCTGGCCGGGACCCGGATGCACGTCGAGTACGGCCCCGACCACGTCGGCCTGTTCCCGTTGATAGCCGCCCACGCTGATCTGGTCGACTTCGTGTCGCCGGGACAGCGCGCGTACTACAGCACATTCCGGGACACGCCCGTGCAGGCGCTCTTCGAGACGCTGCCGGTGGCCCGGACGCTGCGGCAGCGCGCCGACCGCGTGATCACCGGTGGCTGCGCCGTCACGGACTCCTGGCTGGCGCGCGACACGGCCTCGGTCGACCGGCACCAGGTGCTGCGCCGTCTGGGTATCGATCCGGCACTTCCGGTCTTCTACCACGCGGCACGCTACGCGGTGCACCACAAGGGCCAGTTGGAACTGATGCGGGCTGTCGAGGAACTGCTGGACGACGGAGTGGAGGCCGGGTTCCTGCTCCGCTGCTCCACGGGAGACGGCGCTGCGGCGAACGCGTACTTCCAGTCCGTGGCCGACCGCCACCCCGACAGGCTCCGGCTCGCGTGGGATCTCGCGGACGAGGACACCCTCTTCGAGGAGGCGGCGTGCGCCGACTTCTGCGTCTACCCGTCCAAGTTCGAATTGGACGGCTTCCTCATCGCGCAGGCCGAGGCGATGGCCTGCGGAGCCGTGCCGATCGCCACCGACCAGCACGTCACCCGGCACTTCCGGCACGCTCTGCCGAGCGGACATCCCGAGGCGACGGGCTTCTCGGTGCCCGGCTCGTTCCGCGACGACGACCCGGCGCTCGCCCGCGGCCTGGCCGCGCGGATCCGCACGGCGGTCGGTGTCTTCGCCGCGCACGTCGACGGTTCCGACCCCACCTATGCCCGGCTGTCCGCCAACTCGCGCGCCCTGGCCCGGAGGTTCACCTGGGAACGCGCCGCGCGCACCCGGCTGGACGCCTTCGAGGGGCTTCTCCATGGCCGGGTCCGGCCGTTCCCCGTGCGCGAGGCGATCGCGTACGGCTGGTTCGACGACCTGCCCGCGAGCGCCTGGGACCAGCACCCCGAGGAGATCCGGGAGGCGGCGCTCACCCGCGGGGACCTCGGCGCGTGGGAGCGCGCGGGCGGGGCGGTGGATCCGCAGGCGTGTGAACGACTCTTCGAGGCCGCGTGGCGGGAGGCCGAGTTCACCACCGCGCTGCACAACGCCGTGGTGGCCGGTCGCTCCGACCTGACCGCCCGGGTTCACGACCGGGGCACCGTTCGACGTACGGCGAACGGCCGGTGGGAGGTGACGTACCGGCATGAGCACGTGGCTCGGGTGGAGGCCGTGCTGGAAGGTCGGAGGGGCGCTCGCACCGGATCGGACGCCGTCTCGGGCGGCTCCCGGCCGGCCGCGGGCGAGACCGCCGCGGAGGCCCTCGCGTCCGACGAGCCGGTGCCCCCCGGCACCGGCGCCGTGTTCCACGCCCTGTCTCCCGAGGAGGGTCGGCCCGGTTCCTTCCGGGCCGTACTCGACGCCGCTCCGGCGGGGCGCGACCTGTCCGTCATGCTCACGCTGGCCTCCGGTCACGTCCGCTGGGACACCCTGCCGCTGCGCCGGCCACCGTTCCGGCTGGTCGCAACCGATCTAGACGGGACCCTGTTGCGTGACGACCTGACCGTCTCTCCACGAACCCGTGCCGCCCTCGCGGCGGTGACCGACGCGGGAGCGCACCACCTCGTGGCCACCGGACGCCCGGCCTCGGCCTGCGCGCACATCCTCGACGCCCTCGGATACCGCGGTCTGGCCGTCTGCGGACAGGGCGCCCAGCTGTACGACGCCGGCTCGCGACGGCTGCTGTCCTCGGCCTCCCTCGGCCGTACGCTCGCACGCCGCGTCGTGGCGGGCGTGGAGGAGAGGCTCGGTCCCGTCGAGCTGGGCGTCGTCACGGCGCCGCCGGACAGCCGGTTCAAGGTGACCGAAGGCTTCGGGCAACGTGTGCGCCACGGCTGGGACGTGACCACCGACCGGGATCTGTTGTGGGACAGTCCCGTCGACAAGCTGATCCTGCACCATCCCGAGGTCGACGAGGACCGGCTGGCCGCGCTCACCCAGAGTCTGTTCGGCGACGAGGTGACGGTCGTCCACTCCGTGAAGGGCATGGTGGAGGTGCTGCCGCCGGGTACGACCAAGGCCGCCGGGGTCGAACGCGCCGCCCGGCTGCTGGGCTGCGCCGCGAGCGACACCATCGCCTTCGGCGACATGCCCAACGACGTCCCCCTGCTCGCCTGGGCGGCGCACGGCGTCGCGGTGGCCAACGCCCACCCGGCCCTGCTCACCGCCGCCGACGAGATCGCACCGCCCAACGAAGAGGACGGGGTTGCGGTGGTCCTGGAGCGGTTCTTCACCCCCGGGGCGCAGAACCGCCGCGCCCCCTCCGAACGTCACGCATGACCGCCCAGAAAGGGCACTTGACCATGGCCGACGCCCTTGTCCGCCTTGCCCGCGCCCACGGCGTGGCGACCTCCTACAACACCGACCGCGGTGTCCGCGTCGACGTCGCGCCCGACACCCTGGTCGCCGTTCTCGCCGCCTGCGGGGTGGACGCCGCCACCCCCGCGGCGGCGCGGGACGCCCTGGCCCGGCACGAATTTCGCTCCCGTACCCGCCTTTTGCCCCCGTGCGTCGTACTCCGGCAGCCCGAGACCGTACGGCTGGAGGCGCTCGGCCTGCCGCGTGACACCGAGGGCCACGTGGAACTGGAGAACGGTGCGGGAAGGGCCGCACTCGACGATCCGCTGCCCGCCGGACTGCACACCCTGCACGTCCAGGGCCCGACCGGTGCCGGCGACTGCGCCCTGCTGGTGGCCCCGGCACGGCTCGCGGTCCCCGAGGGCCGACACTGGGGCTTCCTCGTCCAGCTGTACTCCGTGCTGTCGCGACGCTCCTGGGGCATGGGCGACCTGGGAGACCTGGCGGACCTCGCCGCATGGTCGGGGCGCGCGCTGGGTGCCGGATTCCTCCAGTTGGGTCCCCTGCACGCCGCCGAGCCGGGACCGCTGACCGACCCGTCGCCCTACCGGCCCAGCTCACGCCGCTTCCCCGATCCCCTGCACCTGCGGGTGGAGGCGATACCCGAGTACGCGTATCTGGACCCGGCCGAGCGTCGCGACGTCGACGCCTGCGTGGCACAGGCGCGCGCCCTCAACGACAGGGTGCTGCGGGGACAGTCCCTGATCGACCGGGAGACTGTACGCGCCCTCAAGCTGCGTGCCCTGCGCGGCATCCACGGGGCGGCGCCGCTCAGTCCCGGCCGCGCCGCTTCCTTCGCCTCTTTCGTCCAGCGCGAAGGTGATGAACTCACCGACTTCGCCACCTGGTGCGCCCTCGCGGAGGTACACGCCGGCGACTGGCACACGTGGCCTGCCGACCTGCGCGATCCACGCTCGGCAGCAGTCGCCCGAGCCCGCACCGAACTCGCCGACGACATCGGCTTCCACCAGTGGCTCGCCTGGCTCACCGACGAGCAGCTCGCCGACGCCCAGCACCAGGCCCACACCGCGGGCATGCCGATCGGGCTCGTGCACGATCTCGCTGTCGGCGTCTCGCCCCACGGCGCGGACGCCTGGGCGTACCAACGCTTTCTCGCCGCCGGCATGAGCGTGGGCGCGCCACCGGACGACTTCAACCCGCACGGCCAGAACTGGGGACAACCCCCCTGGCGGCCCGACGCGCTGGCGGCCGCGGCCTACCGCCCGCTGGCGGGTCTGCTGCGCGCCGGGCTCCGGCACGCCGGCGCGCTCCGTGTCGACCACGTCATGGGCCTGTTCCGGCTGTGGTGGATCCCCGACGGCTGCGCGCCGGACGCCGGCACCTATGTCCGCTACGACTCCGACGCACTGCTCGCCACACTGATGCTGGAGGCCAACCGGGCCGGCGCCGCCGTCATCGGGGAGGACCTCGGCACGGTGGAGGCCGGCGTCCGGGAGCACCTGGCGGACCTCGGCGTGCTGGGCACCTCCGTGCAGCGCTTCGAGTACGTCGGCGGGTCGGAGGGCCGGCATGGACCGCTTCCGCCCGACCAGTGGCGTCAGGAGTGCCTGGCCACACTCACCACCCACGACCTGCCGACCACCTCCGCGTGGCTGAGCGGCGAGCATGTGGAACTGCGCGCCGGGCTCGGCCTGCTGACCCGCCCCGAGACGGAGGAGAAGGCCGAGGCCGCCGCCGAACGCGATGGCTGGCTCGCGGAGCTGACCCGGCTCGGCCTGCTGCCGGACGGCGCCGATTCCGAGGACCGGGATGCCGCCCTCGTCGCACTGCACGCCTTTCTGCTGCGTACCCCGGCACGGCTCCTCGGTGTGTGGCTGCCGGACGCAACAGGGGACCTGATGCCGCAGAACCTGCCGGGGACATCGGCCGCGGTGCACCCCAACTGGAGGCTTCCCGTGGCCGACGCCACCGGGTGCCCGGTCCCGCTGGAGGATCTGCCGGACCACCCGCTGCTCCGGAGAGTCACCGAGTTGTTCACGCCTTCCCACCGTTCACGAGTCCACTGAGCAAGGAGAGAGATGTCAGGCCAGGTTCTTGCCCCGGTCGAGCCGGGCGTGCGCGAGGACGCCACCGGCTTCGACCTGCTGGCGCCCGAGGGCACCGCCTACCGCGTGGACCTCACCACAGGGGTGTTCGACCAGGAGAATCCGCTCCTCGCGCGCGCACTCATGGGCCGCAGGGTCGTCGCATTCGTCAGCCCCACGATCGAGGGACTGCACGGTGACCGGCTGCGCGCCTATCTCAACGCCCATGTCGATCCGGGGGACTGGAGTGTCCACACGCTGCGGACCGGCGAGCAGCAGAAGACGCTCGCCGCCGCGGAGGACGTCTGCGCCACCGCCAAGGCCGCCGGACTCGACCGTCATGGGGTGATGCTGGCGGTGGGCGGCGGAATAGTCGCAGACGTCGTCGGCTTCGCCGCGTCCATGTACGCGCGCGGTGTCCGCTACGTCAAGGTCAACACGACGCTGGTGGGGCAGGTGGACGTCGGTGTCGGTGTGAAGACCGGTGTCAACGCCCTGCGCACGAAGAACATGCTGGGTGCCTACCACCCGGCTCACGCCTCCATCAATGATCCCGCGTTCCTCACCACGCTGCCCCCGCGTGAGATCCGCTGCGGACTCGCGGAGATCGTGAAGATGGCGGTGATCCTGGACGAGGAGCTGCTGCGGACCCTTGAGGATCACCCGGACGTCTTCCTCGGCCGGCCGTCCGCCGACGGCCGGCTGGAGGAGTATGTGCTGCGGACGTCGATGCGCCTGATGATGGAGGAGCTCTGCCCGAATCTCCGCGAGCACGAGCTGGCGCGCCTCGTCGACTTCGGGCACACCTTCAGTCCGGTGATCGAGACGGCCGGCAACCACCGCCTCGAGCACGGGGAGGCGGTCGCCGTCGACATGGCCCTCTCGGCACACATCGCACGGCTGCTCGGGCTGGCGGACGCGGACACGTGCGAGCGGATCGTGCGCCTGCTGCGGCGCATCGGGCTTCCGGTCTTCGACACCCTCACCTGCACACCCGAACTGATGATCCATGCGTTGCGGGCATCCTGGGAGCGGCGCGGGCGCAAGCTGCACCTGGTCGTGCCGACGGCACCGGGCAAGGCGACGTTTGTCGAAGAGCTGGGGGACGTCCCCGAGTCGTTGCTGCGCACGGCTCTGTCAGCGCTGGCGCGGGATACGGAGGGGCACCATGTCTGAGGCCGTGGACGGCGGGGCGGTGCGCAATCTGCGCGAACTGTTTGCGCCCAAGGAACACGACCACGGTGGCCTCGGCACCATCCTGGCGCACCGGGTCTACGCCCGTCGGAGCGGGCGGCGCGGGGCCGAGTTCGTCGATCTGGCCGTACTGCCGCCCGGCACCTCGATCGGCCGGCACCGGCACGGCGCCGACCGGGAGACGTATGTCGTACTCGACGGCAGCGGGTTGATGTTCCGGGACGGCGAGGACTTCCGGGTCGGCGCGGGCGATGTGATCGCCAATCGCCCTTTCGGCGAGCACGGCCTCGTCAACGACGGCCCGGGGGATCTGCGACTGCTCGTGTTCGAGGAGCCCGAGGCTGCGGGGCCGCACACCTCCGCCGCCGCGTCCGGGGAGGCGACGGCGTGAACCTCATCGACACCGAGGCTCCTTTCGTCGTGGTGGACGTGGGCGGCACCACCCTGCGCATCGCGGACTACGATCCGATGACCGGCGCCCTGTCCGGTACACGCCGCACGCCCGTCGATGGCATGGCCCGCGACCCGAACGCTCCCGTGCCCGTGCTGCAGGAACGCGTCGTCGAACAGTTGGCCCGAGAGATCGGTGCCCGAACCGCGCGGGACGGCGGCCGTTGCGCACCGCGCACCGTCGGCGTGGCCTTCGCCGGGCCGGTCACCGCCGACGGCCTCGTCCTGGCCGCCCCCACGGTCTGGGGCGGACGGAGCGAGCCACTGCCCCTCGGTGCCCTGCTCACGGCGCGCGTCGGCGCCCCGGTCGTCGTCGTCAATGATCTGACGGCTGCCACCTGGCGCTACGCCGCCACCGAGAGCCGGCCCTTCTGCCTCATCACGGTCAGCTCCGGCATCGGGAACAAGGTCTTCCGCAACGGCGAGGTCCTGCTGGACCCGGGCGGCCACGGCGGGGAGTTGGGGCACTGGACCTACGACGCCTCCCCTGACGCCCTGCCGTGCGACTGCGGGGGCCGCGGCCACCTGGGGGCGATCGCCTCCGGCCGCGGTGTGCTCGCCGCCGCGCGACGGGCGGCGGTGACCGACCGGGGGGCGTTCGCCGCCTCCCGGCTGTCGGCTCTCGCCCACGGCCGTCCCGAGGCGATCGACAACCGTGCCATCGCCTCGGCGGTTCGGGCGGGCGACGCCTTCGCGACTGCCGTCCTGCGCACCACCGTCACTCCCCTCGCCCAGGCGATCGGGTCCGTCTTCACTTCGATCGGCATCTGCCGCTACCTCTTGATGGGCGGCTTCGCGCTGGCCGTCGGTGAGCCCTACCGCAGGCTGCTGGTGGCCGAGTTGACCCGGCTCGGCTGTTTCGGTCTGGACGCGGACGCCATCGACGCGATGGTGGCGCTCGGTGCCGCCGATGACGATCACGGCCTGCTGGGCGTCGGCCGCCTGCTCGGCGCGCGCCTGCCCGCCGGGGCCGGGCAGGTGGTCGGATGAGCACCGTCCTGGTGATAGGCAGCGGCTTCGTCGGTACCGGCATCGCCCGGCATCTCGCAGCCCACGGGCACACCGTCACCCTGGCGTCGCGCGGGCGGCCCTCAACGTCGCCCACGACGTACGGGGCACGCTGGGCGGCGCTGGACGCCACCGTCCCCGAGGCGTGCGACAGGCTTCTGACCCGACTGCGTCCCGACGGCGTGGTCCTGGTGCACGGCCCGTCCGACGTGACCTGGTGCGAGGAGCATCCGGGTGAGGCCGAGCAGGCTCACGCAGCGGTAGCGGGCAACGTGGCATCCCTGGCCCCGGGGGCCCGTGTCGTGCTCATCTCCACGGACAACGTCTTCGACGGCTCCTTGCCGCACAACACCGAGTCCACGCCGGTACGGCCCGCGAACGCATACGGCCGCGCCAAGCTCCGTGCCGAGCAGATCCTGCTGGCCACGGCGGCCGACGCCGTGGTGCTGCGCGTGAGCCTCGTCTACGGCCACGAGCCGGCGGACGCGGGGAAGTGGCTGAACTTCTTCGCGTCCTGCGCTCATCAACTGTTGCTAGGTGAAGCGGTGCACGCGCCCGACGACCATTGGACGACCCCGGTGACCGTCTCCGACGTGGCCCGGGTCACCGCCTCCGTGCTCTTCGCCCCTGCCCCGCTGCCCGAGGTCCTCCACCTCGGCGGTCCGGACCGGGTCACCCGGGCCGAGTGGGCGCTGACGATCGCCGACCTGCTGGGCGCGCCGCGGAGGTTGGTGGTCCCGGTCCCGAAGGCCGCGACGCGGTACGCCTCCCGGCCCGAGAACGCGTGTCTGACAAGCACGTCGCTGCCCGGCCTGCTCGGTCTGCCCCCGGTCGACGGTGTCGCCGCCGGGGCGCGGAAGCTCGTCACCGCTTTCACGGGGCGCCACGCGATCAGCCGGACACCTCCGGGGACAGGGCCGGTGTCGACGGAACCGGACCGGGAACGCGGGTGAAGCGGGCACCGGTGAGCTTGAGGGCCGCTGGCCGCCCGTCCTGATCCCGGAGCACCCGCAGTTCCTCTCCCACGTACGCGCCGTCCAGTCCGGTCAGACCGCCCTGCGGAGTGGTACCGAACCGGCTGGCCGGAGCGCGGAAGCGGGAAGGCTTGGTGCGGGTGCTCACCGGTTGCAGCAGCACGCTGCCGTCCGCCTCCATCTGGATGGCGTGCGGACGCGGGCCCTGGTACCAGTAGCCCGTGAGGTCCAGAAGGTGGGGCGACAGGTTTTGCGGCGCCCACTCGTCGGGCAGAGGCAGCGTCTGCTCACCCACGATGTCGAGCAGTTCCAGGGCCCGGCTCGGGCTCAGCCCGGTGCTGGCGTTGCCGACGATCACTGCCCCCGTCCGGCGTTCTCGGTCCACCCAGATCGTGGCCAGGAATCCCGGTATGCCGCCGGGGTGTCCGATCAGAGTGCGTCCCTGGTGCCGTACCGCCTGCAGGCCCAGTCCGAATCCGGCGCCGGGCTCGTCCTCATGGGCGGACAGCCGGGTCGGTTCGGCCATTTCGGCCAGCGTGTCCGGGTGGAGCACCTCGGCGCAGTCGCCCAGGAGGAACTCCGCCCACCTGGCGAGGTCCGCCGGCGTGGACCACAGCGCCCCGGCGGCGGCCATGGCGCGGGCGTCCTGGACCTCTTCGGCCACGAGCGTCGGCGCCCACGGGTGCACGCTCCATCCCGGAGCGGCCTCGGCACCAGGATCCGTGCCCGTCCCTCTCATGCCCAGTGGGGCGAGAACCTCCCTGGTCAGCACGTCTGCCCAGGGCTCCTGCCGAATCCTCTCGATCACCGCGCCCAGAAGGGCGTACCCGACATTCGAGTAGTGGAAGCGCTCCCCCGCCGCGCAGAGAACCCCGGCCCCGCGCCGCAGCGGATCGGCCGGCCCCTGTCCGCTGTACGGCCAGTCACAGCCGGGCGTCATGGTCGTCAACCCCGCGGTGTGACTCAGGAGTTACTCAAGGGTGCGGTCTCCGATTCCGGTGCCCGGCAGATACCGGTCCAGCGGGTCGTTCGTCCTGAGCTCACCCCGGTCCCGCAACCGCATCACCAGAACGGCTGTGAAGGACTTCGTGAGCGACCCGATCCGGTACTGCGTGTCCAAGGTCGGCGACCCGCCACCCACCCGTCCGCGGACGCCGGTCCAGGCCGTCCGTCCTTCGACCAGGGCACAGCCCGCGACGGACGGGACCCGCCCCAGGGCTTGGGCGCGAGCGAGCCGGCTCAGGAGCAACTTCCCGGTTCCGCCCATCGGTTGGGCCGTGGGATCGGCGGACGGCTGAGGCAACGGAGCCATGGGGGACACTCCCGTCGTAGGTCTCGCACGGACGCCCCGACTTAACCAGCGACCACACGCACACTGCAAGAGATTCCCAAAAGATGCAGCAAGAACTTGCTCTCGACCATCCACCTCGCGCCCACTCCGGACCGTGACGCAATCTCCGACGGGTCTCGACGTGAGATAGCAACCAGTTGAAGCGGGACAGTCCATCACCCATGGCCGAAAGTTTTTGCAGCAACTTGCGCAAGAGCGGTCACCGGCTCAAGGATTCGTCGCATGTCCCGCATGAAGCGCGTGAAGCGCACCCTCGCCCTCGCCGCCGTGAGCGCGGCCGGCCTGCTGATGACCGTGGCGGCCACCCCGTCCGTCGCAGCACCCGCCCAATCGCCCGCTCCGGCGTGCGTGGAGTACTACCAGAGCTGGCGTTACACGGACGTCGTCAACAACTGTGCCGAGACCGTGGCCGTCACCGTCGAGTACACGAACGGCCAGGACGCTCCGTGCCGCGTCATCGCACCCGGCGCCTGGGCGACCTTCGCCGGCTACGGCACGGACGGCAACTACGCGATCGCGGTGCGAACGTGCGAGCCGTCCGTTGCCGAGGTAGCCCCGTAAGAACTGCTGAAGCAACCATGCGCCTCACGCGGCCGTCGATGACCGAAGCCGCCTCCTCCTCAGCGTTCGGCCTGCCGGCCAGTGCGGGCACGGGCGCCGCGACGGCGGCTGGTCATCCGGCCAGGTGCTTGCCGAAGAAGTCGGTGAGCTTGGCGACGGCAGCTGTGACGTGTTCGTCCCTGTCGTACAGGTCGATGTGCGTGGCGCCGTCGATGACGAACAGTTCCTTGGGTTCGGCCGCCCGTTCTATCGCTTCCCGGCTGAAGTACGCGGTCTCCGCCTCGGAACCCACGATCATCAGCAAGGGGCGGGGGGCGATGAGCCGGATCATCGCGTAGGAGTCGTACTGGGCCAGTTGGTCGGCGCTGCGCAGGACCCACCCCTGGACCGCTCGAGGGTGGTATCCGCGCGGGGTCCGGTAGAACTCGTAGGTCTCCCGGAACTGCCGGGTGCCAGTCGCCAGCATGTCTTCGGCGTCGTCGGGGATCCAGGCCACTGTCTCCGGAGCCTCGCCGCGAGCCTGGGCGGTACGCGCCGCCGCGGCCCGGTCGAGCAAGGCCGTGAGGACCGCGGGGTCCTGGGCGCGGCCCAGCCCTTCACGGATCACGGAGCCCATGAGCCCTTTTCAACCTGACGCCTTGGTCCGGTAGTTGGGCTGACAACGTGGTGAAGCCCCTGGTAGATGGGTTTTCGACCAAGAGAACCGTCTC
>NZ_JBEZVJ010000048.1:0-28903 GCF_040636935.1 Streptomyces sp. NPDC032940
GCGCCTGGAGCATGGTGCCCATCGCCCCGTCGGCGACCACCACACGGGTGGCGAGTGCCTCACGCAGGGCGGACACACGGGTCCGGGTGTCGGCGGACGGGGTGGACGGCGACGAGGCCATGAAGGGGCTCCCTAGGATGCGACGGCTGTCGGCTTTGCGCTTCCCGGTGCCGTCCGTCGAGAACGCCCCGGGAGAGAACGCACGTCGCCAGGGTAGCCGGGAGCCGGGGCCGGTGGCCCGGGCGTCCACGTGACGGACGAGGATGAAGGGCCGGATGCCCTCCCCCAGGGGTGACGCCGGCACCCGAAGGGACGAACGCCGCCACAGGTCCGCCGCCCGGAGGACGGCCCGGCCGCGGACGCCCGGGCCCCCTCCGGAACACGGTCCGGGTGCAACAGTTGCCCACCGACCATTAGCGGGAGGTCGGCATGGACCGGTAGTGTTCGGCATTGCCGAACGACGTCAGCGACGCCGAGGTCGGCAGTCGAAGGGGACGGAGGCAGTACGTCGATGGCACGGAACATCCAGTCGCTCGAGCGGGCGGCCGCGATGCTGCGCCTGCTCGCGGGCGGCGAGCGGCGGCTCGGCCTGTCGGACATCGCCTCGTCGCTGGGACTGGCCAAGGGCACCGCCCACGGCATCCTGCGCACCCTCCAGCAGGAGGGGTTCGTGGAGCAGGACGAGGCCTCCGGGCGCTATCAGCTGGGCGCCGAGCTGCTGCGGCTGGGCACGACCTACCTCGACGTGCACGAACTGCGGGCGCGCGCGCTGGTGTGGACGGACGACCTGGCCCGGTCCAGCGGCGAGAGCGTCCACCTCGGCGTCCTGCACCAGCAGGGCGTGCTGATCGTCCACCACGTCTTCCGGCCCGACGACAGCCGGCAGGTCCTGGAGATCGGGGCCATGCAGCCGCTGCACTCCACCGCCCTGGGCAAGGTCCTGTCGGCGTACGACCCGGTGGCGCACAGCGAGGCACTGGAGGCCGACCGCAAGGCGTTCACCGACCGGACGGTGTGTGAGCCGGACGGGTTCGAGCACATCCTCGACATCACGCGCGCGCGTGGCTACGCGGCCGACGTGGAGGAGACCTGGGAGGGCGTCGCGTCCATCGCCGCGCCCATCCACGACCGGCGCCGGATGCCGGTCGGCGCGGTCGGCATCACCGGGGCCGTGGAACGGCTGTGCCGGGACGGCGAGCTGCGGCCCGAACTGATCGCGGCGGTGCGGGACTGCGCCCGTGCGGTCTCCCGGGATCTGGGCGCCGGGCGGTTCTGAGGCGCGGACAAACGGACAGGGCCGGAGCGCCGGGGGGCGTTCCGGCCCTTGCCATGCGCTGAAACGGATAGGCGACACCGGAGCCGGCGAACCGCCCGCGCGGAGATCGATAACCCGAGGCGATCAATAACGATCGTGCTTTCGATAACAGAACTCTTGACGCCCGCGTGGCGCAAAGCAAGACTCCCGTCCATCGGTCGGCATTGTCGAACACCTAACGGCAATACGCGTTAGAGTGTGACAACGCCAAGGGCCGCCATCGCTCTCACACCGAGGGCGCCGGAACACCCGGAGGGACCCGGGGTTCGGCTTCCCCTGGACGAAGGACAAAGGAGTCGCGGGTGTCCAGCTCCGACATCTTCATCGGCGAGACCATCGGTACCGCCATACTCATCCTGCTCGGCGGCGGCGTCTGCGCCGCCGTGACGCTCAAGGCCTCCAAGGCCCGCAACGCCGGCTGGCTCGCCATCGCCTTCGGCTGGGGCTTCGCCGTGATGACGGCGGTCTACATCTCGGGTCCGCTCTCCGGGGCCCACCTGAACCCGGCCGTGACCGTCGGCATCGCGATCAAGGACGGCGACTGGAGCAACGTCCCGACCTACTTCGCCGGGCAGATGCTCGGCGCGATGATCGGCGCCGCGCTGGTCTGGGTCGCCTACTACGGGCAGTTCCACGCCCACCTCACCGACCGGGAGATCGTCGGCGGCCCGGGCGCGCAGGACACCACGACGAAGTCCGTCGAGGCCCAGGAGAAGGGCGCGGGTCCCGTGCTCGGCATCTTCTCCACCGGCCCCGAGGTGCGCAACGCGGTGCAGAACGTCGCCACGGAGGTCGTCGGCACTTTCGTCCTGGTGCTCGCGGTCCTCACCCAGGGCCTGAACGACGAGGGCAACGGCCTCGGCATCCTGGGCGGCCTGATCACCGCGCTGGTGGTCGTCTCGATCGGTCTGTCCCTCGGCGGCCCGACCGGGTACGCGATCAACCCGGCCCGTGACCTCGGTCCGCGCATCGTGCACGCCCTGCTGCCGCTGCCCAACAAGGGCGGCTCCGACTGGTCCTACGCCTGGGTCCCGATCGCCGGTCCGCTGGTCGGCGCCGCGATAGCCGCAGGTGTCTACAACGTCGCGTTCGCCTGAGCGGGCCTCCGCTCGGCGAGTATCGAGCCGCAGCACACGCGCCGTACGCACCGGCCGTCCCACCACGGAATCCCAGGAGCACACAGTGACCGACGCCCACACCGCAGGCCCCTTCATCGCCGCCATCGACCAGGGCACCACCTCTTCGCGCTGCATCGTCTTCGACCGCGACGGACGCATCGTCGCCGTCGACCAGAAGGAGCACGAGCAGATCTTCCCCAAGCCGGGCTGGGTCGAGCACGACGCCACCGAGATCTGGACCAACGTCCAGGAGGTCGTCGCCGGCGCGGTCGAGAAGGCCGGCATCACCCGCGACGACATCAAGGCCATCGGCATCACCAACCAGCGCGAGACCACCGTGCTGTGGGACAGGAACACCGGTGAGCCCGTCCACAACGCCATCGTCTGGCAGGACACCCGCACCGACGCCCTGTGCAAGGAGCTCGGCCGCAACGTCGGCCAGGACCGCTTCCGCCGCGAGACCGGCCTTCCCCTCGCCTCCTACTTCGCCGGTCCCAAGGCCCGCTGGCTGCTCGACAACGTCGAGGGCCTCAAGGAGCGCGCCGAGGCGGGCGACATCCTCTTCGGCACCATGGACACCTGGGTCATCTGGAACCTGACCGGCGGGGTGGACGGCGGCAAGCACGTCACCGACGTCACCAACGCCTCGCGCACCATGCTGATGAACCTGCACACCATGGAGTGGGACCCGCGCATCTGCGAGTCCATCGGGGTGCCGACCCAGATGCTCCCCGAGATCCGCTCCTCCGCCGAGGTCTACGGCGAGATCACCGGCGGCAGCCTGGGCGAGCTGCTCGGCGGCATCCCCGTCGCCTCCGCGCTCGGCGACCAGCAGGCGGCCCTGTTCGGCCAGACCTGTTTCTCCGAGGGCGAGACCAAGTCGACGTACGGCACCGGCACCTTCATGGTGATGAACACCGGTGACAAGATCATCAACTCGTACTCGGGCCTGCTGACCACGGTCGGCTACAAGATCGGCGACCAGGACACGGTCTACGCCCTGGAGGGCTCGATCGCCGTCACCGGTTCGCTGGTGCAGTGGATGCGCGACCAGATGGGCCTGATCTCCACCGCCGCCGAGATCGAGACCCTCGCCCTGACCGTCGAGGACAACGGCGGCGCCTACTTCGTGCCGGCCTTCTCCGGCCTGTTCGCCCCGTACTGGCGCTCCGACGCCCGTGGTGTGATCGCCGGCCTGACCCGGTACGTCACCAAGGCGCACCTCGCGCGCGCCGTCCTGGAGGCCACCGCCTGGCAGACCCGCGAGATCGCCGACGCCATGACGAAGGACTCCGGCGTCGAGCTGTCGGCCCTCAAGGTCGACGGCGGCATGACCTCCAACAACCTGCTGATGCAGACCCTCGCCGACTTCGTGGACGCCCCCGTGGTGCGCCCGATGGTCGCCGAGACCACCTGCCTCGGCGCCGCCTACGCCGCCGGTCTCGCCGTCGGCTTCTGGAACAGCACCGACGACCTGCGCGCCAACTGGCGACGGGCCGCCGAGTGGACCCCCCGCATGGACGCGGAGACCCGCGACCGTGAGTACAAGAGCTGGCTCAAGGCCGTCGAGCGGACCATGGGCTGGCTCGAGGACGAGGAGTAAGAACCACCATGACCACCCAGTCCACCCTGCAGTCCGTACCTGCCCTGGGGACCCGCCCGGCCTCCGGCTCCAACCCGAGCCGCGCCGAGACCCGGGAGCAGCTCTCCAAGGCGTCGTACGACCTTCTCGTGATCGGCGGCGGCATCCTGGGCATCTCGACGGCCTGGCACGCCGCGCAGTCCGGCCTCAGGGTGGCCGTGGTCGACGCCGGCGACTTCGCCGGCGCCACCTCCTCCGCCTCGTCCAAGCTGCTCCACGGCGGACTGCGCTACCTGCAGACCGGCGCGGTGAAGCTGGTGGCGGAGAACCACTTCGAGCGCCGTGCGGTCTCCCGCCAGGTGGCCCCCCACCTGGCGAACCCGCTCACCTTCTACCTCCCCGTGTACAAGGGCGGGCCGCACGGCGCGGCGAAGCTCGGGGCCGGCGTCTTCGCGTACTCGGCGCTGTCCGCCTTCGGCGACGGCGTCGGCCACCTGCTCTCCCCGGCCAAGGCCGCGCAGGACGTGCCGGAGCTGCGCACGGACAACCTCAAGGCCGTGGCCGTGTACGGCGACGACCAGATGAACGACGCCCGCATGGCGCTGATGACGGTACGCGCGGCGGTCGACTCCGGCGCCGTCGTCCTCAACCACGCCGAGGTCACCGGGCTGCGCTTCACCAAGGGCCGGGTGACCGGTGCCGAACTGAAGGACCGGCTGAGCGGCGACGAGTTCGGGGTGAACGCCCGTCTGGTGCTCAACGCCACCGGCCCCTGGGTCGACCACCTGCGTCGCATGGAGGACCCGAGCGCGGCCCCCTCCATCCGCCTGTCCAAGGGCGCGCACCTGGTGCTCAAGCGCACCGCGCCCTGGAAGGCCGCGCTGGCGACCCCCATCGACAAGTACCGGATCACGTTCGCCCTCCCGTGGGAGGACATGCTGCTGCTCGGCACCACGGACGAGGAGTTCGAGGGCGACCCGGCGGACGTGGCGGTCAACGACAAGGACATAGCCCAGATCCTCGACGAGGCCGCGTTCTCCATCCGCGACCAGCAGCTCGACCGGGACCTGATCACGTACTCGTTCGCGGGGCTGCGCGTGCTGCCGGGCGGGCCCGGTGACACGGCGAAGGCCAAGCGCGAGACGGTCGTCACCGAGGGCCGGGGCGGCATGCTGTCGGTCGCGGGCGGCAAGTGGACGACCTTCCGTCACATCGGCCGTACGGTGATGAAGAAGCTGGAGGCGCTGCCGGGCCACCCGCTCGGCGACGACTTCGAGCCGATCGCCTCGCTGCCGAAGAAGCTGCCGCTGCCCGGCGTCGCCAACCCGCGCGCGGTCGCCCACCGTCTGCTGGTGGACGCTCCGGCGCCCGGCCCGCGCATGGCGGCGGACACCGCCAAGCACCTTGCCACGCACTACGGTTCGCTGGCCTTCGACATCGCCCGGCTGGCCAACGAGAACCCGGAGCTGGCCGCGCGCGTCCACCCCGACGCACCGGAGATCTGGGCGCAGGTCGTGTGGGCCCGCGACCACGAGTGGGCCGAGACGCAGGACGACGTGCTGCGCCGCCGGACCACGCTGACCATCCGCGGCCTGGCCACCGACGAGATCCGCGCGAAGGTGCAGGGCCTGCTCGACGAGAAGTGACCGCGACGGCGTGCCGGGAGTGTCCAAGACCCTTGCGCGGGGCAGTGATCCGTTCACTCCCCCGTGCGAGGGGGCTGCGGGCGGTCCCTCGGCACGCCGTAAGGTTGGGGGGTACGCGAGGGCACGTCGGAAGGAGGCGCTGGGTGATCGAGCTCGAGGGGGTTCCCGAGCTGATCGACCCGGTCATGGTGGCCGCGTTCGAGGGCTGGAACGATGCCGGTGACGCCGCCTCGGCCGCGGTCGCGCACCTGGACAAGGAGTGGAAGGGCGAGGTGTTCGCGGCGCTGGACGCCGAGGACTACTACGACTTCCAGGTGAACCGCCCCACGGTCTTCATGGACGGCGGTGTCCGCAAGATCACATGGCCGACGACGCGGCTCTCGGTGGTCCGCGTCCGCGGCGACAAGCCGCGCGATCTCGTCCTCGTGCGCGGCATCGAGCCGTCCATGCGCTGGCGTTCGTTCTGCAACGAACTGCTCGGCTTCGCCCATGAGCTGGGCGTGGAGCTGGTCGTCGTCCTGGGCGCCCTGCTGGGCGACACGCCGCACACCCGGCCGGTGCCGATCAGCGGGACCACGTCGGACGCCGACCTGGCGCGCCGCATGGATCTGGAGGAGACCAAGTACGAGGGCCCCACGGGCATCGTCGGCATCCTCCAGGAGGCGTGCACCCACGCGGGCGTACCGGCCGTGTCGCTGTGGGCGGCGGTGCCGCACTACGTGTCGCAGCCGCCGAACCCGAAGGCCACGCTGGCCCTGCTGAACCGGCTCGAGGACCTGATCGACGTGCGCATCCCGCTGGGCGAGCTGCCCGAGGACGCGCGCGCCTGGCAGGTCGGCGTGGACCAGCTGGCCGCGGAGGACAGCGAGGTCGCGGAGTACGTCCAGTCGCTGGAGGAGGCGCGGGACACCGCGGAGCTGCCGGAGGCCTCGGGCGAGGCGATCGCCCGCGAGTTCGAGCGGTATCTGCGGCGCCGGGACGGCGGCTCGGGGCCGGGCGGGCACGCCACGGCGGACGGCGGCGACACCGCGCCCGGGACGCCGTATCTGCGGGACAACCCGACCGGCCGCGCGCGCCCGCCCAAGCCGCCTAGGGCGGGCGGGGACGACGAGGAGTCGTCGGAGGACTGAACGCACGCAAGAGGGGGCGCTTCCCGCGGGAAGCGCCCCCTCTTGCGTGCTACGGGCCGCTACAGCGCCACGCCCAGCAGGGCGTCCACCGCGCGGGAGACGACGCCGGGGGCGCCGGTGTCCGTGCCGCCGCTCTGCTCCTGGAGCGCGGCCCAGCGGTCGACGGCCTCGAGCGCGGCCGGGGCGTCCAGGTCGTTCGCGAGGGCCTCGCGGATCTCCTCGACGAGCGCCTCGGCCGGCGGCCCGTCGGGCCGGGACACGGCGGCGCGCCAGCGGTCCAGACGGTCGAGCGCGTCCTCCAGCACCTGGTCGGTCCACTCCCAGTCGGAGCGGTAGTGGTGGGCGAGCAGGGTGAGCCGGACGGCGGCCGGGTCGACGCCCTCGCGGCGCAGCTGGGAGACGAAGACCAGGTTGCCCTTGGACTTCGACATCTTCTCGCCGTCGAGCGCGACCATGCCGGCGTGCACGTACGCCTTGGCCATGGGGAACTCGCCGGTGAGCACCTGGGCGTGCGAGGCGCCCATCTCGTGGTGCGGGAAGGCCAGGTCGGAGCCGCCGCCCTGGACGTCGAAGCCCATGCCGAGGTGGTCGAGGGCGATGGCCACGCACTCGATGTGCCAGCCGGGGCGTCCGCGGCCGAGCGAGCCGCCGTCCCAGCTGGGCTCGCCCTCACGGGCCGCCATCCACAGCATCGGGTCGAGCGGGTTCTTCTTGCCCGGCCGGTCGGGGTCGCCGCCGCGCTCGGCGGAGAGCAGCCGCATGGCCGCGGCGTCGAGGTGGGAGACGCCGCCGAAGTGGGGGTCGGACTCGACGGAGAAGTAGATGTCTCCCTCGAGCTCGTAGGCGGCGCCGGCGTCGCGCAGCCGCTCGACGAGCGGGACGATGCCGGGTATGGCCTCGACGGCGCCTATGTACTGCTGCGGCGGGAGCATGCGCAGCGCGGTCATGTCCTCGCGGAAGAGGGCGGTCTCCTTCTCGGCGAGGGCGGTCCAGTCGACGCCGTCCCGCTCGGCCCGCTCCAGGAGCGGGTCGTCGACGTCGGTGACGTTCTGGACGTAGTGAACCTGCCGCTTGGTGTCGAGCCACACGCGCTGTACGAGGTCGAACGCGTTGTAGGTCGCCGCGTGCCCCATGTGGGTGGCGTCGTACGGCGTGATGCCGCAGACGTAGATACGGGCGACGGGACCGGGGGCGAGGGTGACCAGGCCGCCGGTCGCGGTGTCGTGGATCCTCAGGTCGCGGCCCTGACCAGGCAGGGCGGGGACCTCGGAAGCGGGCCAGGCATGCATGTCATGAGCGTAACCGGACGGGTGTTCCGTCCACGAACCGGACCGACCGGATGGCCGGTAAGGCGCTCTTGCGCGATGCCGGCCGATGTGCGGGCCGGGCCACCGCACGGCACCCGCGCCGCGTCTACACCGGCGGCCAGGGAATGGCCGGCCACTCCCCGCTCGGCTCAGGATGCTTCCCGGACTCCAGCAGGGCACCGACACGCGCGCGCGTGGCGTCCAGTTCGGCGGCGGTGATCAGCTCGGCGAGCCGGGCCGCCAGCGGTGCGCCGTCCTTCAGGGCCTCCCGAAGGGCGTCGAGCACCGCCAGCGCCTCCGCGGTCAGCGGGTCGCCCGCCCAGCCCCACAGGAGCGTGCGCAGCTTGCTCTCGGCGTGGAAGGTCACGCCGTGGTCGATGCCGTAGAGCCGCTCCCCCGCTGCGGGCAGCAGGTGGCCGCCCTTGCGGTCGGCGTTGTTGACGACGGCGTCCAGGACGGCGAGCCGGCGCAGCCGCTCGTCGTCGGCGTGCACGAGCAGCGCGGTGCGGCCCTCCTCGGCCTCGGCGAACGCGACGGCCTTCCAGCCGGGGCCGGGCTCCTCGGCGTCCACCAGGGCCAGCAGCTCCGATCCCGGCACTGCGTCGATCCACAGCTGGACCATGCCCTCGCCGTACGGCCCGTCGCGCAGCACGGTGGGCGGTACGAGGCCCCAGCCGGTCGCCTCGGAGACCTCGTACGCGGCGACCTCGCGCTGGGCGAGGGTGCCGTCCGGGAAGTCCCACAGGGGGCGCTCCCCCGCCACGGGCTTGTAGATGCAGGCCGCCTCGCGCCCCTCGTGCGTCACCGTGCAGTACAGCGCCGCGTTGGACGCCTCACGGATGCGTCCGCGCACGGTCAGCTCGCCCCGGGCGAGCAGCTCGGCGGCCGCCGCGTCGGTGGTCACGCTCCGCGGCGGTATCCGTTCTGGCGCGGACATACGTGTCCTTCCGGGTCGAGCGGGAGGCTGCACAGCGGGCACGGCGGCCGCCCGGCGTTGACGACGTCGAGGGCGCGCTTGGCGAAGGCCCTGGCCTGCGCGCCGGTGAGACGGACGCGGAGCATCGGGGGGCCGTTCTCCTCGTCCTGGAGGAGTCGCTCCTCGGCCTCCGCCAGGTCCTCCTCGGACTCGGCCTCGAGCTCGACGAGGGCCTGCGCCTCGACGATCATGCACTGGTCCTCGCCGTCCCAGGCGAGCGCCATGGTGCCGACCCGGAACTCCTCCTCGATGGGGGTGTCCAGCGGCGCCGTGTCGGCGTTCTCGGTGGGGGCGACGGCGGGGACGACGGTGCTGCCGCCGCTGCGCCGCACGACCTCGTCGAGGAGCTCGTCCATGCGTTCGGCGAGCGCGGCGACCTGCGTCTTCTCCAGGGCCACGCTGGTCACCCGGGAGCCGGCGATGGCCTGGAGGAAGAACGTACGGCGTCCGGGCAGCCCGACCGTGCCGGCCACGAAGCGATCCGGTTGGTCGTAGAGGAACACCTGACGGGACACGTCCTGTCTCCATGGGAAGTCGGGGGAAGCGGGAATCGGGGGGCGGTCACTGCTGCGACGGCTTCACCCTACTGCGGCCGACGATCACGGTGCGCCCGCACCGCCACCGACGGGGGCGTCGCCCTCCTGCGGCGTCTCGCGCGGGGCCAGGGAGGCGAAGTCGCCGGTGTCGCCGAGCCGGACGAGGAAGGGCCGCAACCGGGTGTAGCGGATCGCGGTGACGGAGCACGGCTCGACGGAGATGCGCTGGAAGAGGTCCAGGTGGAGGCCGAGCGCGTCGGCGACGAGGGACTTGATGATGTCGCCGTGGGAGCACATGAGGTAGACGGCGTCGCGGCCGTGGTCGCGCTCCACGCGCGCGTTCCACTCGCGTACGGCCTCGGCGGCGCGGGTCTGCATGGCGCGCATCGACTCGCCACCGGGGAAGGCGGCGGCGGAGGGATGGGCCTGCACGACCTCCATCAGGGGCTCGTCCTTGAGCTCGGCGAGCTTGCGGCCGGACCAGTCGCCGTAGTGGCACTCCCCGATGCGTTCGTCGGTGTGCGCCCGCAGTCCGGGGCGGGCGTCGAGCAGGGGCCGGATCGTCTCCTGACAGCGCTGCAGCGGGCTGGCGACGACCTCGGCGAGCGGCAGGCCGGCGAGCCGGCCGGGCAGCGCGGCGGCCTGCGCGGCCCCGCGTTCGTCGAGGGCGACGCCGGGCGTCCAGCCGGCGAGCAGCCCCTCGGTGTTGGCGGTGGAGCGTCCGTGCCTGACCAGGATCAGCGTGGGCATGCGGACAGGGTAGGCGCACGACGCGGTGCGAGGGCGGCGGGGCGAGAGGAGAATGCGTTCGGTGATCGTCGACTGTGCCATCTACCGGGACGGGCACCGCAGGGACGGGCCCGAGGACTTCTCCGACGCGCTCGGCGAGGCGCGGGCGGCGGGCGGCTTCGTGTGGATCGGGCTCTACGAGCCGACCGAGGAGGAGTTCGACCGGGTCACGCAGGAGTTCGGTCTCCATCCGCTGGCGGTGGAGGACGCCCTGAAAGCGCACCAGCGGCCCAAGCTGGAGGTGTACGAGGACTCGCTCTTCGCGGTCCTGAAGCCGGTCGTGTACGAGCCGGAGAGCGACACCGTGTCCGCCGGCGAGGTGATGCTCTTCCTGGGTGACGGCTTCGTGGTCGTCGTCCGGCACGGCGAGGGGTCCCCGCTGAAGGCCGTGCGGCAGCGCCTGGAGCACGAGCCGGAACTGCTCGGCAAGGGGCCCACCGCGGTGCTGTACGCGATAGCCGACGCCACGGTCGACCACTACCTGGACGTGGCCACCGAGCTGCAGACCGACCTGGAGGAGCTGGAGGCCGAGGTCTTCTCGCCGGAGCGCGGCGGATCGCGCCACACGGCGTCGCGCATCTACAACTTCAAGCGGCAGGTCCTGGAGTTCCGCCGCGCGACCGGGCCGCTGGCGCCCCCGCTGGCCCGGCTGTCAGGAACGGGCGCGTTCGGCTCCGTGCCCTTCGTCAACGACAAGGCCCGGCCCTTCTTCCGGGACGTGAACGACCACCTCACGCGCGTGAACGAGTCGGTGGAGAGCCTGGACCGGCTGGTCTCGGACATCCTGTCGGCGCACCTGGCGCAGACGGGTGTCCGGCAGAACGACGACATGCGGAAGATCTCCGCGTGGGCGGCCATGGCGGCGGTGCCGACGATGCTCGCGGGGGTCTACGGCATGAACTTCGAGCACATGCCGGAACTGGGCTGGGTGTGGGGCTACCCGGCGGTGATCGTGGTGATGGCCGTGCTGGAAGTGTTCTTGTTCCGCACCTTCAAGCGGCGGGGCTGGCTGTAGCGCGTCGGGTACCGGTTCTCAGGCGAGCTCGGGGGCCGCGGTCGCGGGTCCGCCGAGGGCGTCGCGGCGCTCGGGCGTCCGCAGGGTCACCATCCGGCGCCAGCCGGCCAGCCGCTCGTAGGCGTACATCGCGTGGATGCCCGCCGCGAGCAGCGCCGACCTCTTCCGGGACCAGCCGAGCAGCCGGCCCATGCGGGCCATCACCGCGAGGCTGACGTCACGGTGGACGCGGATCTCGGCGTGCGCGCACTCGCGCAGGGTCCGCCGGATGTACCGGCCGTGTCCGGCGGCGGTGTAGCGCAGCAGCTCCTCGTGGGAGTAGGCGAGGTGGTTGTCCTCGTCGGCCGAGATCATGCGCACGGCCCGTCCCAGGTCGGGGTCGTCGGCGAAGTGCTTGAGCAGCAGCGCCATCTGCTCGGCCGCGCGCTGCTCGGTGACCCTGCTGTGCGCGAGGTAGGTGATGACGTCCAGCACGCTCAGGGGCCGGTCGGCCTTGAGCTTCTCGTGGGCGAGGCCGATGCCGTGCCGCTCCAGGAGCATGGTGTAGTCGGTGTCGGGGGGCACCTCGACGGGCTCCAGGCCGCGCTTCTTCAGCAGGGCGTTGAAGATCCGCCCGTGCTTGTCCTCGTCCGCGCCGTGCCGGGCGATCTTGAGGGCGAGATCGCGCTCGCTCTCCGGGACCAGCGCCGCGATGCGCGCGTTCTCCCAGCCCCCCTGTGACTCGCCACTGGCGGCGATCGAGCAGAAGAGACGGAACGACTCGTCGTTGTCGAGGATCTCCTGGAACAGACTCTTGGCCGAAAGCATCGCTGGCACCTCTCTGCCTCCGCAGGACTCCGCAGGTTCGGCGGTCTCCGCGAAGAACGAGTCAAGTGCGGGACGCGGAGGTCGGCAACAGGTGCGACGGGGAACTGCGCCGAAGGGAGGAGACGGTCCGCACAGCAGGGCGTAACCCCACGCGCGCGGACGCGTTGTTCCGCGTGACGGCCGTGGCGGGGAAGACCCCCGAGCCCCCACCACGGCCGCAGAACTCCGGCGTCGGGTTCCGTGTCAGGCGAGCCCGGCGCGCTCCAGGGCCTCGGTGCCGGCGCGGAGCGCGGCGAGCCGCTCGTCCAGGGTGAAGCCCGCGGGCGCCAGGGTCAGCGTGGTGACACCGGCCGCGGCGTAGGCCTTCATCCGGTCCGCGATCCGGTCGACGCTGCCGAGCAGGGTGGTCCGGTCGATCAGCTCGTGCGGTACGGCCGCGGCGGCGCCCTCCTTGTCGCCGGACAGGTACTTGTCCTGGATCTCGGCCGCCTCCCGCTCGTACCCCATGCGCTGGGCGAGCTGGTTGTAGAAGTTCTGCTTGCGGCTGCCCATGCCGCCCACGTAGAGCGCGGTGTAGGGGCGGAAGGTGTCGGCGAGCGTGGTGACGTCCTTGTCCTCGCCGAGAGCGAGCGGCAGGGTGGGGACGACGTCGAACCCGTCGAGCGTCTTCCCGGCCTTCTCGCGCCCGGCGCGCAGATGCCGGATGGCGGTCTCCTCCAGGTGGTCGGCGGAAGGGAAGATCAGCAGGGCGCCGTCGGCGATCTCGCCGGTCTGCTCCAGGTTCTTCGGGCCGATCGCCGCGATGTACAGCGGGATGTGCTCGCGCTGCGGGTGCACGGTCAGCTTGATCGGCTTGCCGGGGCCGTCGGGCAGCGGCAGCGTCCAGTGCTGCCCCTCGTAGGAGAGCCGCTCGCGGGTCATCGCCTTGCGCACGATCTCGACGTACTCGCGGGTGCGGGCGAGCGGCTTGTCGAACTTCACGCCGTACCAGCCCTCGGAGACCTGCGGCCCGGAGACGCCGAGGCCGAGGCGGAAGCGCCCGCCGGACAGCGAGTCGAGGGTCGCGGCCGTCATCGCGGTCATGGCGGGCTGACGGGCGGGGATCTGGAAGATCGCCGAGCCGACGTCGATGCGCTCCGTCTGGGCGGCGACCCAGGAGAGCACCGTCGCGGCGTCCGAGCCGTACGCCTCGGCGGCCCAGCAGACGGCGTAGCCGAGCCGGTCGGCCTCCTTGGCGACGGCCAGGTTGTCCGCGTCCATTCCGGCGCCCCAGTAGCCGAGGTTGATCCCGAGCTGCATGGCCGATTCCCCTTACCGATCAGTAACGTCCGTGGTGCCTCGACCCTAGCGTGCCGATCCGGTTGTCCACAGGCCCCCACGGCACAAGCCGTGGCCAGTAATGTCGGTGTTCATGGAGCAGAGGCATCTCGGCCGCACCGGCCTGCGCGTGTCCCGCATCGGTCTTGGCACCCTCACCTGGGGCAGGGACACCGACGAGCACGACGCGGCGGACCTCCTGAAGACGTTCTGGGAAGCGGGCGGGACCCTGGTCGACACCGCGGACGTCTACGGCGACGGAGAGGCCGAGTACCTCCTCGGCCGGCTCATGGAGGGCCTGGTGCCGCGCCGGGATCTGGTGATCTCGACCAAGGCGGGCAGCGTGCCCGATCCCGACCGACGCTTCGACGGCTCGCGCGGTCATCTGCTCTCCGCGCTGGACGCCTCCCTGGCCCGGCTCGGCACGGACCACGTCGACGTGTGGCATCTGCACGCCTTCGACCCGCACACGCCGCTCGAGGAGACGCTGCACGCCCTCGACGTGGCGGTCAGCAGCGGCCGCGCCCGCTATGCCGGGGTCTCCAACTTCTGCGGCTGGCAGCTCGCCAAGGCGGCGACCTGGCAGCTGGCGGCACCGGGCGTGCGCAACCGGCTGGCGAGCACGCAGATGGAGTACTCGCTGCTGCAGCGCGGCGTCGAGCGCGAGGTGCTGCCGGCCGCGCTGGACCTGGGCATCGGCCTGCTGCCCTCCTCGCCGCTGGGCCGGGGGGTCCTCACGGGCAAGTACCGCAAGGACGCGACGCCGCCGGGCTCGCGGGGCGCCTCGGAGCACCTGGCCCCCTTCGTCGAGCCCTACCTGGACGACACGGCCGGGCACATCGTGGACGCGGTGTCGACGGCGGCGGACGGGCTCGCGGTGACCCCGCTCCAGGTCGCCCTGGCCTGGGTCAGGGACCGGCCCGGGGTGGTCGCCCCGATCATCGGCCCGCGCAACGCGCAGCAGCTCACGGCGGCGTTGTCAGTGGAGGCCCTTAGTCTTCCTGACGAGATCTGCCGGGCGCTCGACGACGTGTCGGCGCCCGTGCACCGCTATCCCGATCACGACTGGAGCACGCTGTGAGCACGCAGCCCGAACCCGCCGAGGACACCGCGGACGCCGTGGACACCGAGCCGGGAGCGCCGGGCACCGAGCAGGAGGCCGGAGGGGCGCAGGCCTCCGGGCCGGAGACCGCTGCCGGGGACGACACCCCAGCGGACGACACCCCGGGGGACGAGCCCCCCGGGGACGGCACCGGCGCGGCGGACGAGGGCGCGGCGGCCCAGTTGTCGGAGGCCGAGGCGGAGCTGGCCGCACAGCGGCTGGAGCGGGAGCGGATCGAGCGGCGGAAGACCGAGAAGCAGCAGCCGATCGCCAGCGGGGCCAAGCTCAGCGGCACGGCGGCCGAGCTGCTCGCCGCCGTGCGCGCCGTGGAGAGCGGCGAGAAGCCGCCCGCCACGGTCTTCGGTGAGCCCCGGCCCGCGCCCCGCCGCCCCGCCGCCGAGCCGGTACATCGCCCGCGGCCGGCGCCGGCCGAGCCCGCTGCCGTGCCCGCGGGACCGGCGCCGGAGACCGTCCAGGCCGTGCGACGCGTCCTGGCCGAGGGCGGCGCCCCCGAGGCGCTCGCGCCGGAGGCCGCCGCGGTCCTCGGTGAGGCCGCCGAGGAGTCGCTGCGTGCGGACCCCTGGCAGCTGCTCCGGGTCGCCGGGGTCCGGCCGGAGCAGGCCGACGGGTTCGCCCGGGCGCTGCTCGGCGCGCAAGCCGGCCCGGACGACGAGCGGCGGGGGCGTGCGATCACGGTCTGGCTGCTGGAGCAGGCGGCGCTGACGGGGCACACCGCTCTGGAGCTGCCGCGGCTCACGGGCGCCCTGGCCCAGCGGGGCGTTGCGGACGCCGACGCCGCCGTGCAGAGCACGCTCGCCGAGGGTGACGCCCTGGTCTTCCAGGACGCCCTGGAGGAGCCTGGTGCCCGCCCGGCCGGCGGCGCGGGGGCGGAGGGGACGGACGAGTCCGAGGAACGCCCGGTCCGGGTGCTGGTCGGTCTGGAGCGGTACGCCCTCGCGGAGGAGAGCCTCGCCGACGGCCTGGCCCGGCTGGTCGACTCGGTGCCGAAGCAGGACGGGGCGGCGGAGGACTGGGAGCGGGCCGCCGCGTCCGCGCGGGGTCCCGCCGCCGACCTGATCCGGGCGGTCGCCGGGCACGGGCTGGTGCTGCACACCGGCGGGGAGGCGGCCCTGGCCGAACCGGCGGCCCTGCTGCGTGCCGTGCAGGGCCTCGGACTGCGTGCCTGGGCCGCTGCGCACGGACCGCTCGGCCGCGACCGCTTCGCCGCCCTGCTCGGCGACCGGCCGGCCGCGCCGCACCCGGGCTCGCCCGCAGCGGACTCCGCCGCACCGGACACCCCGTCCGCGGACGACCCGGCCCCGCACGGCACGCCCGTCGTGACCCTGGCCGGGCTGCTGGCCGGGGCCGAGGGGCCCGGGCGGGACGCGGACGGGGCGCTGGACCTCGATCTGCTCGTCGTGCTCGACGCGCCGCAGGTGGACGTGGAGACGGGCGCCCTGCTGGCGGAGTCGCTGCCCGACGGGGCACGGCTGGTGCTGGCCGGCGACCCGGGCGTGCTGTGGTCCGTGGGTCCCGGGCGGGTCTTCGCGGATCTGCTGGCGGCGCGGATCTGTCCTCAGATCGCCTCGCGGCGTCCGGACCCGGGCCCGCTGGGCGAGCTGGTCTCCGGCATCGGCATCGGTGAACTGAGCCAGGTGGAGGCGCCCGGCAAGGAGGTCGTGATCGTGCCCGTGCGGGACGCGGGCGAGGCCGTGCACCGCACCGTGCAACTCGTCGCGGACTCGGTGCCGCGTGCGCTCGGCGTGCCCGCCGAGGAGACCCAGGTGATCACGCCGGGCCACGGCGGCGCGGCGGGCACGCGGGCGCTCAACGCGGCGCTGAAGGAACGGCTGAATCCGGGTCCCGGCCGCTTCGGCGGCTTCGACCCCGGTGACCGTGTCGCCTACTCCCCCGTGCCCGGCCGGGTGCTGCCGGGCCGGGTCGTGACGGCGGACGCCGACGGGCTGCACCTGTCCTGCGCGGGCGCGACCGTCGTGGTGCCGAGGGAACGGCTGGAGCGGACCGTGCGGCACGGCTGGGCGCTGACCGCGCACCAGGCGGTCGGCGGCCGCTGGCCCGCGGTGGTCGTGGTCCTGCCGGGCGACGCCGCGCAGGCGCTGAGCCGCCCATGGGTCTACACCGCGTTCGGCCGGGCCGCCCGGCATCTGTCCGTGGTGCACGGAGTGGACCAGGCGCTGCCCCGTGCCGTGGCCGAGGTGCCGGCCAAGCCGCGCACGACCCGGCTGCCCGCGCTGCTCGCTCCGCAGGTCCCGGCGAGCGGCTGAGCCCGCGGGGCGCTCTCGCCGCGCGGGAGATGTGACGGCGGCGGCCACGGGGACGTGCCCCCGCGACCGCCGCCGTACGCCGGTGCGCCGCTCAGCGGTCCGCCCGCAGCCGCTCCGGCTCGCCGTCCGCTTCCCCGTCCTTCTCGTCCTCCGGTTCCTCGTCCAGGTCGGTGTCGAGATCGGTGTCGAGGTCCTCCTCCAACTCGGGCACGTCGTCATCGTCCTCGTCGTCGAACTCGTCGTCGAAGACCGCGCTGACGTCGAAGCGGCAGACCACTCGTTCGGGATCGACCTGGTCGAACGGTGTCTCCAGCCACTCGCCCGGTTCGGCACTCTCGTCCGCGGCCGTGACCCAGAGGGTCGAGTCGCCCTCCTCCAGGCCGAACTCCTTGTGCCGGGAAGCGATCTCGTCCGCCTCGAACTCGCCGAACAGGATGCCGAGCGCCCCGTGGACGGTGCCGGCGACGTCCGCGCCCACGGCCGCCTCGTCGTCGGCCGCCTCGATCCGCCGGGCCTGTGCCATCAGCCGCTGCGGCTCCGCCACCGCGTAGTCGCGGCGGATCAGCACGCTCAGCGCGTTCGGTTCCTCGGGGCCCGTGTAGGGCGGCGCGTCTTCGGCGCCGGGGATCTCGAAGGGGGTGACCTCGTCGTAGCGGTCGTAGAGCAGCTCGTCGTACACCTCCGCGGCCGCGGCGAGCTCGTTGAACGCCTGGTAGACGGCCGGGTCGTCCTCTCCCGACCGGCGTTCGACCGCGGCCAGGTGGCGGTCGAGCGCGGTCTTGACCGCCTCGGCGGCGGCGCGTACCTCGGCAGCGGTGGGCTGCGCAGCATCAGACATAGTGCAGACGCTATCCGTACCGGGCCCCAGCCCGCACAATAGATGCGATGCCGGAATACGAATTTGTCGACGTGTACGTGCCACGCGGGGTCTCCCGCAAGGAGACGGCGCGTCTGCTGACCGACCACGCCGAGTACGGACACTGGGAGTTGTACCGCCTGAGCCTGCTGCGCGACGGCAGTCGCAGGGTGCGGCTGCGGCGGCGGATCATCCGCCAGGTGCGCGCCACCTGGTGATCGGCGGTGCCCAGGCGGCCCCGGTGCCGGTGACAGAAGCGGAACGGGCCCCGCCGGTGCGGGGCCCGTTCTGTGTGCCGGTGCGCCGGCCGCGTCAGGCCGCGGCGCGGGCCTTGCGGTAGAGCACGGTGCCCGCGAGCAGCGCGCCCGCGCCCACCGGCAGCGCGAGCCCCAGAGGCAGCTCGCTGCCTGTCTCGGCAAGCTGCGCGTCGCCCGGCGGCTGGGTGACGGTCTGGGTGCCCGGCTGGTTGCCGTGCGAGGAGCCGCCCGGCGTCTCGTCACCCGGGGTGCCGGGGGTGCCCGGAGTGCCGGGGTTACCCGGGTTCCCCGGCTCACCGGGGTTACCGGGATCGCCGGGGTTGCCGGGCTCACCCGGCGGGGTGGAGTCTCCGACACCCCCGTTGACGCAGTCGTTGCCCGTGGCCGGGTTCAGGACGCCCACCACGTCGATGCTGTTGCCGCAGACGTTCACCGGCACGTCCACCGGCACCTGCACGGTGTTGCCGGAGCCGATCCCGGGCGAGTCAGTGGCCCGTCCGTCGGCGTGCGCACCGCCTGCGTGGCCGCCGGAGTCGCCCTGTCCGCCCGACGGACCGCCCTGGTTGGCACACGCGTTGCCCACCGCCGGATTGAGGAGGCCGACGACGTCGACCGTATTGCCGCAGACGTTGACCGGCACGTGCACGGGCACCTGCACCGTGTTGCCGGACAGCACGCCGGGCGAATGCGAGGCGGATCCGTGTGCCCCCGAATCGGCGTGGGCGACACCGCCCACGGCGGCGAACACACCCGTGGCGGCCGCCATCGTCATCAGGCCCTTGCGGGTGACCTGTCGCATTTTTGAAATCCCTGCCTTGCCCTAGTCCCGAAGCACCGGACATTCCGTCGTTCCCGACGCCGATGCACCCTGATTCACGCTGCCGTTCTTCACCTCGAAGTCCGTCGGCCCCGGAGCGCATGGCGCGCGCTCCGGGGCCGACGGACTCAGGCCTCACGGGTCGAGACGCAACGTCACTTGTTGACGCAGGCGTTGCCGAAGGCGGGGTTCAGCAGGCCGATCACGGAGATCGTGTTGCCGCAGACGTTCACCGGGACGTGCACGGGAACCTGGATGACATTGCCGGAAACGATGCCCGGGGAGTGGGCGGCGACACCCTGGGCGCCCGAGTCGGCGGCGGCCACGCCCGCACCCGCGAGAACCAGACCACCGGTGGCGACCGCAGCGGCGACGACCTTCTTGAGCATTATTCCTCCTAGTTGACAAAGGCGATCCGAGATTGCCGATCGCATCACCTGTAACGAGGACGGAGTAATGAGGCTACGAGCTTATGAGCGCATTCACCCTTCCCGGTAGCGCCCCGCACGCGCGGTCGAATACCGGTGAAGGGTGAAGTCTCGTTTCAGCGGGTGATTCAGGACGCGTCGATGAAGCGGTCGAGCACCCGCACGCCGAACCGCAGGCCGTCCACCGGCACCCGCTCGTCGACGCCGTGGAACATGCCCGCGAAGTCCAGCTCCGGCGGCAGCTTCAGGGGCGCGAAGCCGAAGCCGCGGATGCCGAGGTCGTCGAATGACTTGGCGTCGGTGCCGCCGGAGAGCATGTACGGGATGGCCTTCGCGGCCGGGTCCTCCGCGACCAGCGCGGACTGCATCGCGTCCACGAGGGCGCCGTCGAACGTGGTCTCGACGGCCTTGTCGGAGTGGACGTCCTCGCGCCGCACCTTCGGGCCGAGGATCCGGTCCAGGTCGGCGAGGAACTCCTCCTCGTGTCCGGGCAGGAACCGGCCGTCCACGTGCGCGGTCGCCTCGCCCGGGATGACGTTGACCTTGTAGCCCGCGCCCAGCTGGGTGGGGTTTGCGGTGTTGCTCAGGGTCGCGCCGATGAGCTTGGCGATGCCGCCGAGCCTGGCGAGGGTCCCCTCCATGTTCTCCGGGTCGAGTTCGGTGCCGAGGGCGTCGCCCAGTTCGTCGAGGAAGGCCCGGGTCGTCTTCGTGACGCGGACCGGGAACTTGTGCCGGCCGAGACGCGCGACGGCCTCGGAGAGCTCGGTGATGGCGTTGTCGCGGTGGATCATCGAGCCGTGCCCGGCGGTGCCGGCCACGGTCAGCTTCATCCAGTGCATGCCCTTCTCGGCCGTCTGGATGAGATACAGCCGGCGCTGCTCGCTCACGGTGAAGGAGAAGCCGCCCACCTCGCTGATCGCCTCGGTGACGCCGTCGAAGAGGTCGCGGTGGTGGTCGACGAGGTACCGGGCGCCGTACGTCCCGCCGGCCTCCTCGTCGGCGAGGAACGCGAGGACGATGTCGCGGGGCGGCTTGCGCCCGCTGCGCAGCCGGTCGCGGACGACCGCGAGCGTCATCGCGTCCATGTCCTTCATGTCGACCGCGCCGCGCCCCCACACGCACCCGTCGGCGACCTCGCCGGAGAAGGGGTGGTGGGTCCAGTCGTCCGCGTTGGCCGGGACGACGTCGGTGTGGCCGTGGATGAGCAGCGCGGGCCGCGACGGGTCCTCACCCTCGATCCGGGCCACGGTGGAGGCGCGTCCCGGGTGGGACTCGAAGATCTGCGGCTCCAGTCCCACCTCGGCGAGCTTCTCGGCGACGTACTCGGCCGCCTTGCGCTCGCCGGGGCCCGAGTGGTCGCCGTAGTTGCTGGTGTCGATCCGGATCAGCTCGCGGCAGAGGTCGACGACCTCGTCCTCGCCGGTGACGCTCCTGGCCGTGCCCGAGTCGCTCACGTGCTTCCTCCCGCTGTCACTGCTGGTGGGTCACCCTCATCCTCCCCCTCCGGACGCCGGGGCCCAAGACCGGACCCGGCCCGTCACACGCCGTTCACGCCGGGCGGGGGCGGGATCCGGGGGCGAGCCGGGGGTGAGCCGGGGGGTGATCGGACACCCCCGAAAGCCTGGTAATGTTTACGTCGTCGCCACGGGGAACAACCCACGCGACAGACACCTTGTCCGGGTGGCGGAATGGCAGACGCGCTAGCTTGAGGTGCTAGTGCCCTTTATCGGGCGTGGGGGTTCAAGTCCCCCCTCGGACACCAGTGAGGACCCCTGCCGAGCAGGGGTCCTCTGCTTTTCCGGTACGGCTCCCCGGCCGGGCACAATGGCCGCCATGACCACGCGTTCCTGCCCGTGCGGGCTGCCCGAGGCGTACGAGAAGTGCTGCGGCCGTTTCCACGGGGGGACGGCGTCCGCGCCGAGTCCCGAGGCCCTGATGCGTTCGCGGTACAGCGCCTTCGTGCGGGGCGACGCGGCGTACCTGCTCCGGACGTGGCATCCGAGGACGCGGCCGGAGCACCCCGACCTGGACCCGGGCATGCGGTGGACGGGGCTGGAGATCCTGGACGCGACCGGCGGGTCCGCCTTCCACTCCACCGGCACGGTCACCTTCCGCGCCTCCTACCGCGGCGGCTCGCTGCACGAGCGGAGCCGCTTCGAGCGGGTCGACGGTGCGTGGGTGTACGTCGACGGGGACTTCCTCCCGTAGGCCCCTCAGGGTGCCAGGATGTCCAGTTCCTGGAGGGCGCCCACGGTGATCTCGCGGGTCAGCTGCTCGGCGCGCTCGGCGTCGCGTGCGCGGACGGCCTCGGCGACCCGCACGTGCAGGGTGACGGCGGCCGGGTCGGGGTCCTCGAACATCACGTCGTGGTGCGTGCGGCCGGCCAGGACCTCGGCGACGACGCCGCCGAGGCGGGCGAACATCTCGTTGCCGGACGCGGTCAGGATGACGCGGTGGAAGGCCACGTCGTGGAAGAGGTAGCCCTCGAGCTGGTGGCCTCGTGAGTTGGCGACCATGCCGAGCGCGCACTCGGTGAGTTCCGCGCACTGCTCCGCGGTGGCGTGCCGGGCGGCCAGTCCCGCCGCGACCGGTTCGACCGCCGACCGCAGCACGGTCAGCGAGCGCAGCTGGCGCGGGCGGTCGGCGCCGGCCAGACGCCAGCGGATGACCTGCGGGTCGTAGACGTTCCACTCGCACTCGGGCAGGACGGTCACGCCGACGCGGCGGCGCGACTCGACCAGGTGCATGGACTCCAGCACGCGCACGGCCTCGCGCATCACGGAGCGTGACACCTCGAAGCGCTGTGCCAGCTCGTCCGTGCGCAGGACGCTGCCCGCGGGGTATTCGCCCGCGGTGATCGCGGGGCCGAGGGTGTCCAGTACGCGGCCGTGCAGCCCCCGGCCCGGTGTGCTCATGCACTCAGCGTACGGGGCGCGTCACGGGAATAAAAAGTCAGACTTATATGTCACAGCCTCTTGAATTTGTCGTACCTAATGGGTTTCAGTGGCGTCGACATCACGTGTCGACGAAGACAGCAGACAGCGAGAGTGCGATGCAGCAACTGCACACCCCCCACGTCGTCGTGGTCATGGGCGTAGCGGGCACCGGGAAGACCACCATCGGCCCCCTGCTCGCGGCCCGGCTCGGCGTTCCCTACGCCGAGGGCGACGACTTCCACCCGCCGGCCAACATCGCCAAGATGACGGCCGGGACCCCGCTCACCGACGAGGACCGCTGGCCCTGGCTGGACGCCATCGGCGGCTGGGCGCACGGGCGGGCCGGGCTCGGCGGGGTGGTGAGCAGTTCCGCGCTGAAGCGGTCGTACCGCGACCGGCTGCGGGCCGCCGCTCCCGGTGTCGTCTTCGTCCACCTCACAGGCAGCCGCGAGCTGATCGAGGACCGGATGTCGCACCGCGAGGGCCACTTCATGCCGACCGCCCTGCTCGACTCCCAGTTCGCCACGCTCCAGCCGCTGGAGCCGGACGAGGCGGGGGTCGCGGTGGATGTCGCCGGCAGCCCCGAGGAGATCACCGAACGGGCGACGACCGCCCTGAAGGCCCTCCCCGAGCCGGCCCTGTAGCCCTCCCCTCAGTCCCCCTCCCCCGAATCCCCATCACCGCAAGGGAAGCACCGTGACCAGACTCAGCGTCGAGATGCTGGCAGCGGACACCGCCGAGCCGATCACCTCCGCCGGCCACGCCCAGCTGGGCATAGCCGTGCTGTTGGGCATCGCCGTCATCGTCCTGCTCATCACCAAGTTCAAGCTGCACGCCTTCCTGTCCCTGACCATCGGGACACTGGCGCTCGGCGCGTTCGCCGGGGCTCCGCTGGACAAGGTCATCGCCAGCTTCACCACCGGGCTCGGCTCGACGGTCGCGGGCGTCGGCGTCCTGATCGCCCTCGGCGCGATACTCGGCAAGATGCTCGCCGACTCCGGCGGCGCCGACCAGATCGTGGACACCATCCTCGCCAAGGCCAGCGTGCGGTCGATGCCGTGGGCGATGGTGCTGATCGCCTCCGTCGTCGGGCTGCCGCTGTTCTTCGAGGTCGGCATCGTGCTGCTGATCCCGGTCGTCCTGATGGTCGCCAAGCGCGGCAACTACTCGCTGATGCGCATCGGCATCCCGGCGCTGGCCGGTCTGTCCGTGATGCACGGCCTGGTCCCGCCGCACCCGGGCCCGCTGGTCGCGATCGACGCGGTCGGCGCCAACCTCGGTGTGACCCTGGCGCTGGGCGTGCTGGTCGCGATCCCGACGGTGATCATCGCCGGTCCGGTCTTCTCGAAGTACGCGGCCCGCTGGGTGGACGTCCCCGCCCCCGACCGCATGATCCCGCAGCGTGCCTCCGAGACGCTGGAGAAGCGCCCGAGCTTCGGCGCCACCCTCGCCACGATCCTGCTGCCGGTCGTGCTGATGCTCGCCAAGGCGCTGGTCGACATCATCGTCGACGACCCCGACCAGCTGGTGCAGCGTGTCTTCGACGTCGTCGGCTCGCCGCTGATCGCCCTGCTCGCCGCGGTGATCGTGGGCATCTTCACGCTGCTGCGGCCGGCCGGGTTCGCCAAGGACCGCGTCTCCGGCCTGGTGGAGAAGGGTCTCGCGCCCATCGCGGGCATCCTGCTGATCGTCGGCGCGGGCGGCGGCTTCAAGCAGACGCTGATCGACTCCGGCGTGGGTCAGATGATCCTGGAGATCTCCGAGGACTGGTCGATCCCGGCGCTGCTGCTGGCCTGGCTGATCGCGGTGGCGATCCGGCTGGCGACCGGTTCGGCGACGGTGGCGACCGTCTCGGCGGCCGGTCTGGTGGCGCCGCTGGCGGCCGACATGTCGACGACCCACGCGGCCCTGCTGGTCCTGGCGATCGGCGCCGGTTCGCTCTTCTTCAGCCATGTCAACGACGCCGGCTTCTGGCTGGTGAAGGAGTACTTCGGTCTGAACGTCGGCCAGACGATCAAGACCTGGTCCGTCATGGAGACGATCATCTCGGTGGTCGCGGGCGCTCTGGTCCTGCTGCTCTCCTTGGTGATCTAGCGGTACGACGACGCCGACGGCGCCCGTTCCCGGTCCCCCGGGGCGGGCGCCGTCGCACGTGCGGTACCGCTCAGGGCGTCTTCTCGGCCGCCTTGTCCAGCTGGAAGGCCTCGTTGCCCAGGCCGATGCGGGCGTGCCGCTCGGGGGCACGGGTGCGCAGGACGAGCCCCTGCAGGAGGCCTGCGACGGCGGCGAGGCCGATGATGCCGGGCAGGGCCCAGCTCAGCGCCGAGCCGGGGCCGGCGCCGACGAGGACGTCGAAGTCCTTCACCGTGTACCCGGCGATCACCAGCAGGGCGACGCCCGCGACGGCGGAGGTCGCCAGGCGGACGCCCTGGGTGCCGGCGGCGCCGCGGCGGACGAAGAAGGCGACCACGGAGAACGAGGCGGCGGCCATCAGCACGATCACCCCGAGGGCGCCGATGTTGCCGCCCCAGGTGAACAGGTGGAGGACCGGCTCGGTCGGGTCGCCGGCCGGCTTGTCGTCGGCGACCGCGAAGCCGACGACCACGACGGCGGACACGGCGGTCTGGAGGAGCGAGCCGGTGCCGGGCGCGCCGCTGGTGCCGCTGGTGCGTCCGAAGGCGGCGGGCAGCAGTCCCTCGCGGCCCATGGCGAAGGCGTACCGGGCGACGACGTTGTGGAAGCTGAGCAGGGCCGCGAACATGCCGGTCACGAAGAGCACGTGCAGGACGTCGGTGAAGGTGCCGCCGAGCCGGGACTCGGTGAGGAAGAAGAGCAGGCCCGCGCTCTGCTCCTGCGCGGTGCCGACGATCTCGTCGGGTCCGGTGGCGACGGTCAGGGCCCAGCTGCTGAGCGCGAAGAAGACGGCGACGCCGCCGACGGCGAGGAACATCACGCGCGGCACCAGGACGTGCGGCCTGCTGGTCTCCTCGGCGTACACGGGGGCCTGTTCGAAGCCCAGGAAGGCGGCGATGCAGAAGCACAGCGCCGTCCCGACCCCCGCCCCGCTCAGCGTGTCCGGGTTGAAGGCGTGCAGCGACAGTCCCCGGGCGCCCGGGTCGGCGACGGCGGCGATGTCGAACACCACCACCAGCACCACCTCGATGAGCAGCAGCACACCCAGCACGCGTGCGTTGACGTCGATCTTCAGCCAGCCCAGTGTGCCGGTGGCGAGCACGGCGAGCAGCGCGGGGATCCACCAGGCGACCTCGAGGTCGGCGTAGGTGGACAGGAGGCCGGAGACCTCGAAGCCGAAGATGCCGTAGATGCCGACCTGGAGCGCGTTGTAGGCGACCAGGGCCACCAGGGCGGCGCCCGCGCCGGCGGTGCCGCCGAGGCCGCGGGAGATGTACGCGTAGAAGGCGCCCGCGTTGTGGACGTGCCGGCTCATCTCGGCGTACCCGACGCTGAACAGGATCAGCACCACGCCGAGGATCACGAAGAGCAGCGGCTGCCCGACGATGCCCATGACCGCGAACGTGGTGGGCATGACCCCGGCGACCACCATGAGGGGCGCGGTGGCGGCGAGGACGGACAGGAGCAGGCCTCCGGTGCCCAGCCGGTCCGCGCGCAGCGCCCGCTCCTCCCCCTTGAAGGTGCTGATGCCGCCGTCGCCGGCCGGTCTGGTCGTGCGTGAACTGCCCGTGGCCATCGGGGGACCGTCCTCACTGTGGGTGTCGTGGTGTCAGGTGGTGCCCAGCGCACCGGCGCGGGCGGTGCGGAAGGCGGAGTACGGGTCGCGGTCGGGGTACGACCAGGGGGCGGGCGTGGCGTGCTCGCCGATGCGGTGGAACAGGGCGGCGGCCTCGGCGCCGCGGCCCTCGCAGGACTTGGCGTGCGCGAGGAAGTTGAGGTCGACCAGGCGGCGCGGGTGGCCGTCCTGCTCCCACTCCAGCCACCAGTCGAAGGCCGCCTTCATCACCAGCCGGGCCCGGCGGCCGACCCAGTGGCCGGAGGCCTGCGGGTCGGGGGACTCGTGTCCGGCGGCGGCCAGCACCCGGTAGCGCTCGGCGTGCGCGACCACCGGCAGGACGGCCAGCGGCGAGTCGGCGGGGGCCTGCTCGGCGGCCCAGTTCGCGAAGTCGTAGACCTCGTGGAGCGGGTCGGGTCCGCCGCCGCCGCGGCGTTCGGCGAGCCGGGCGACCATCAGATGGTGTGCGTGGTGGTGGTCGGCGTACCGTCCGCGCACGTGCTCGAAGGCCCGGACGACGTCCTCGTCCGGGCCGAGCGCGCGCTCCAGCAGGAGCAGCCCGAGCCATGGGGTGGGGTCGGCGGGCACGAGCGCGGCGGCGTCCCGGCAGGCCTCCCGGGCCCGGTCGGGCTTCTCCTTGCCCCTCAGGGCGCGCTGGACGAGGGCCAGGGAGAGCAGGACGGAGGCGTCGGCGGAGTCGGGCTCGGCGAGCAGCCACTCGCGGGCCCAGGCGGCGCAGTAGGGCTCCTTGGCGAGGACGGTGACCCGGTGACCGCGGCGGTCCCAGTCGTCACCCGTGTGGACGAGCAGGGAACGGGCGGACTGCCAGCGCCCCTGCGCCAACGCGGTGCGTGCGGTGACGAGTTCGGCGTCGTCGAGGGCCTCGTCGAAGGACTGGGCCGCGCGTCTGCGGCCGCGGCCGAGGGGAGGCGGGGGTGGGGGCACCGCGGGAACTTCCTCACGCGACCCGGTAGGTCGTCGTAGCCGGTTTGCCATGAACTGATCACGCACAGCAAACCGGCAGCCAAGGCTCGACGTCAAGGCCCACCGGCCCGTTACACGCGTCAACTCACGTGGTTTCAGCGTCACTTGCACCGCCCGCGCGCTGCCCCGACCGCGTCCCCCACCCGGATGCGGCGTCGGCCCGGCGGCTCGGTCCCCTTCCCACTAGAGTCGGTTTCTCACGCACCCCGTGGCCCGGCCTGACGATCGAGGTACGCAGCGTGTCGGTTCTGGTTCTGGTTCTCGCCGTGAGTGCCGCGTGCTGCCTGGGCTTCGGTTTCGTCCTCCAGCAGAACGCCGCCCAGCGCGCCCCGCTGGGCGACTTCCTCTCGCCCCGCCTCCTGCTCGACCTGGTGCGGGTGCCGCGCTGGCTGGGCGGCACGGGACTGATGGTGGCCGGGATGGTGATGGGCGCCATCGCGCTGGCCGGCGGCGAGATCACCCTGGTCGAGCCGCTCCTCGCGACGAACCTGCTCTTCGCCCTGGCCCTCTCCCGCGCCCAGACCCGGCAGCCGCTGGGCGCTCAGGGCTGGGCGGGGCTGGCGCTGCTGGCGGGCGGGGTCAGCGCGTTCATCGTGGCGGGCGAGCCGCGCGGCGGCGAGGCGGTGACCGATCCGGTACGGCACTGGGTGATCTTCGGCGTGATGCTGGGCATCGCCCTCCTGCTGACGGCGTGCGCCGGGCGGGCCCGGCTGACCTGGGGCCCGGCGCTGCTGGCACTGGCCGCAGGGCTGGTGTACGGGGTGCAGGACGCGCTGACGCGGGTCAGCGGGCAGCGCCTCTCGGCGGGCGGGCCGGCGGAACTGCTGACCGGCTGGCAGCCGTACGCGGTGGTGGTGCTCGGCATCACCGGTCTCCTCCTCGTGCAGAGCGCCTTCGAGACGGCACCGCTGCGCAGGTCGCTGCCCGCGCTGACGGCGGCTCAGCCCCTCGCGGGCATCGCCTGCGGGGTCGGCTTCCTCGGCGACCGGCTGCGCACCGACGCGGGGGCGCTCGCGGGGGAGGCGGGGGGCCTCGCGGCGGTGGTGACGGGCATCGTGCTGCTCGGCATGCATCCGGCGATGCCACAGGGCACGGGCGAGCGCGGACCGGCGCGGGATCTGCAACGGCGTTGACGCCGGTGCCCTCGGCCGCTGCTTGGATGGGGGCATGAGCGCTGCTGACGAGATCCTCGACATCGTCGACGAGAACGACCGGGTGACCGGACAGGCCCGGCGGGGTGACGCCTACGCCCAGGGGCTGCGCCACCGCTGCGTGTTCGTCCAGGCCCGGGACGCACGGGGCCGCGTCTTCGTCCACCGCCGCACGGCGACGAAGCTGGTCTTTCCCTCGCTGTACGACATGTTCGTCGGCGGGGTGGTGGGAGCGGGCGAGTCCTATGACGACGCGGCGTTGCGGGAGGCGGAGGAGGAACTGGGGGTGCGGGGGCTCGCCCGGCCGGAGTTCCTCTTCAAGTTCCTGTACGACGACGGGGGCGGGCGGACGTGGTGGTCGGCGGTGTACGAGGTGAGCTGCGAGGCAGCTGTGGCACCGCAGGTGGAGGAAGTGGCGTGGTGGGACTTCCTGGAGGAGGCGGAGGTGGAGCGGCGGCTCGGGGAGTGGGAGTGGGTGCCGGACGGGGTCGCGGCGTATGCGCGGCTGCGGGCCTGGCGGGGGGCGGGTAGGTGAGTGGTCCGGGGGTGGGTGCGAGCGGCCCTGCTGGCGGGGTGCCCGACGCGGTTGGGGGGACTCCCAGCGCCCACCCGTGCCGCCCCTGGGGGTACCTCCGAGGCCGTTCAGGCACTGGGGGAGGCACGACTGCCCGCAGCTGGGACGGCACGGCGGGGGCGACTGCCCGCAGCTGAGGCGGCGGGGGACGGCGGACAGCCGCGTACGGCGAGAAGGGGCCGTGTCGGGGGGTGTCCGCCCGCAGCGGTTGGCGCGTCAACGCCCCG
>NZ_JBEZVJ010000049.1:0-28675 GCF_040636935.1 Streptomyces sp. NPDC032940
CGCGCAGGGCCTCGAGGTCCGGCGTGGACGGCAGGTCGCCGAGGACCGCCGTCGACCCTGGATCGCTCGGCGATCCAGCGGGGGCTGCGGCGTGCCGCGCCGGGCGGTGCCGCCCGGCGCCGGGTCAGTGCTTCGCCTCCTCCGCGGGCCGGCCCTGCCAGGGACGGCACACGACGAGGAGGGAGACGATCGCGGCCAGCGCGCTGCCCGTCTGGACCGCGGCCATGGGCACCGCCGTGCCCTTGCCGGCGAGGCCGACGAGCAGCGTGGCGAGCGCCCCCATGGCGAAGCACGACGTGCCGATCAGCGCGGAGGCCGAACCCGCGGCGTGCGGGGTCCGGACCAGGGCGAGCGCGTTGGTGTTGGGCAGGACCAGCCCCAGCGCGGAGATCATGACGATCAGGCAGCACGCGACCGGAACCGTGCCCGCGTCGCCGAAGACGCCCGCCGTCATCGCCAGGAGCACCGACCCGGCGAGAGCGATCACGCCGAGCCCCGCCCCGAGCGCCTTGTCCAGGCGGACCCGGCCGACGAGGAGCTTGCCGTTGATCTGGCCGACGACCATCAGGCCCAGCGAGTTGAGGCCGAAGAGCAGGGAGAAGGTCTGCGGGGACGCCCCGTAGATCTCCTGGATGACGAACGGCGAGGCGGCGATGTACGAGAACAGCGCGCCGTAGGCGAAGCCGTTCACCATCACGTACCCGCGGAAGACCCGGTCGGCGACCAGGCCGCGCATGATGAACAGGGCCCCGAGCACGCCGCCGCCCCGGCGCTGCTCGGCCGGCAGGGTCTCGGGCAGCCGGCGCCAGACGAGCGCGGTGAGGGCGACGCCGATCACGGCGAGGACGAGGAACACACCCCGCCAGGCGGTGAACCGCAGCACCTGCCCGCCCAGGATCGGCGCGATGATCGGCGCGAGGCTGGAGACCAGCAGCAGCGTGGAGAAGAACCGGGCCATCTCCAGCCCGTCGTAGAGGTCGCGCACCACGGCACGGGCGATGACGATCCCGGCCGCGCCCGCGAGGCCCTGCACCAGCCGGGCGCCGATCAGCAGCTCGACACCCGGTGCGACGGCGCAGCTCACGGACGCGACGACATAGACGGCCAGCCCGATCAGCAGCGGCCTGCGCCGCCCCCACCGGTCACTCATCGGGCCTACCAGCAGCTGCCCCAGAGCCATGCCGGACAGACACGCGGTGAGCGTCAGCTGGCCCATGGTGGTGGACGAGCCCAGCGTGCGGGTGACGTCCGGGAGCGCCGGGAGGTACATGTCCATCGACAGCGGGGGCACCGCGGACAGGGCGCCCAGCATGAAGGTGACGAGGGCCCCGGTCCTGCGCAGTCTTCCGAGCCTGCCGTCGCCACCGCCAACGCCCCGCGCCGATGGCCCCGGGGACCGCTTGCTTCTGATGGTGGCTTGCTCGGCGCGAGACATTCGCCCTCCGTGTGCAGTCGTGTGCGGCTGTCGCCGATGGTGGCAGCCGAGCGCTACAGAACCGGTGGGGCGCGGGTGGCGCGATCGGCGCATCTCCGGCACGTGAACACCGCCGCAGCGGAACGCAGTTGGCGTGACCCAGGTCACTCCGGGGCGCTCTTGGCGCACCGACGCCGACCGTGTCACTATTCCGGCACGCCGACTCTGCCCAAAAACAGTCGCTGGGCGACGGGTTGAGCGCCACCCCCTCCCCTTCCGCACCCGCGTCGCCGGGTGCGTGCCAGGCCGTGTGGCGCTGTCACCAGTACTGCGACCGGACATCGTGACGGGTCCCGTGGCAGTACCCCACCGGGCCCGCCGCCGTGCTCACCAGCCGGTGCCCGGCCCCCCTCCGCTCCGGCAGGCCTGGGGCGCGCCTCTTCTCGAACTGGAGAACGAGTAGAGCCGTCGCCGGTCCGCCGGGCCGATCAGCGACCCTCGAGCGGTCCGGCCTCGGTATCGGCCACATGATTCGCCATCAGGAGCCCGTCATGGAGCACCTAGTCCAGCATGCCGTCACCACGATCCGCGAACGCTTCCGGGAACCGCTGAGCCTCGACGAGCTGGCGCGCGGCGCGATGGTCAGCAAGTTCTACTTCCTGCGCGTCTTCACCCGGGTCACCGGTGTCACTCCAGGGCGGTTCCTGTGCGCCGTGCGGCTCCAGGAGGCCAAGCACCTGCTCCTGAGCACCCCGCTCACCGTCGCCGACATCGCGGTGCGGGTCGGCTACAGCAGCACCGGCAGTTTCACCCGCCGTTTCACCGAGCTGGTGGGGCTGCCGCCCACGCAGTACCGGAAGTCCCTCAGGGAGCCCGGCGAGCACCGGGAGCCCACGCCGGCCGGAACGGCCCCGGCCGCGTCCGCGCCGGCGCCGGCCGGCCGGTGCACCGGATCGGTGACCGGGGTGCTGCGCACCGCCGGCACCCTGCTCTCGCCCGTCTACGTCGGCGCCTTCGACAGCGCCGTGCTCCAGGGCACCCCCGTCTCCTGGAGCAACGCGTCCGCGTCGGGGAGCTTCACGCTGGCCCGCGTTCCCGCCGGCACCTGGTACATCCACGCGGTGGCCCAGGGCAGACACCCCGGCGGCGCCGACGGCGCGGAAGCCACCCCGCTGACGGCCACCGTGGGCCCGGTGCGGGTCAAGGGCGGCACGGCGCACCGCGTCGGCATCACCCTGACCCCGCCGGACTGGTCCCGGCCACCGATCCTCTCCGCCCTGATGGACCTCGACCTCGACCCACAGCCGATGGCGGCGTGATCCCGGCCGGACGCTGTGCCCACTGCACGTATCCCAGGCAGACTCTAGAGAAAGCGGATCCAGATATGCCCAGGCTATGCAAGCCCGCGGTACAGGCGCCGGAACACGTCATCACCATGGAAGAGACCCTGGACTTCGCCGCCAGGGTCCACGCAGGAAAGCCGCAGCTGCCCTTGGCGCTCCGCCTCATCCGGAACACGGGCGTGCAGAAGCGGCACATCGTCCAGCCCATCGAGCAGACGCTCAAGCACCCGGGCCTGACCGAACGCAACCGCATCTACGAGGCCGAATCCAAGAGGCACACCCCCGCGGTCGTCGAAGAGGCCCTGAAGAACGCCGGCGTCGCCGCCCGCGACATCGACGCCATCATCTACGTGTCCTGCACGGGCTTCCTCATGCCGTCGCTGACCGCGTGGCTGATCAACGAGATGGGCTTCCGCCCGGACACCCGGCAGATACCCATCGCCCAGCTCGGCTGCGCGGCGGGCGGCGCGGCGATCAACCGCGCCCACGACTTCTGCGTCGCCCACCCCGGCACCAACGTCCTGATCGTCGCGGCCGAGTTCTGCTCCCTGTGCTACCAGCCGGACATGGACGACATCGGCTCGCTGCTGTCCGACGGCCTGTTCGGCGACGCGGTCGCGGCCGCCGTCGTGCGCGGCAGCGGCGGCGTCGGCATCGAGCTGGAGCGCAACGCCTCCTACCTCATCCCGCACACCGAGGACTGGATCTCCTACTCGGTCCGCGACACCGGCTTCCACTTCCAGCTCGACCGCCGGGTGCCCGGCACCATGGAGCCGCTCGCCCCGGTGCTGCGCGAGTTCGCCAAGGACCACAGCTGGGACGCGGGCAAGCTCGACTTCTACATCGTCCACGCCGGCGGCCCGCGCATCCTCGACGACCTCGCCAAGTTCCTCGAGGTCGACCGCAGCGTCTTCCGGCACAGCTGGTCCACCCTCAGCGAGTACGGGAACATCGCCAGCGCCGTCGTCCTCGAAGCCGCCCGCAGGCTGATCGAGGAGGAGACCCCCGCCGTGGGCGCCACCGGTCTCATCGCGGGCTTCGGTCCCGGCATCACGGCCGAGATGGCCCTCGGCACCTGGGCGGACCACACCCCCCAGACCGTCGACTGAACCACGCCCGGACAAAGGAAGCGACGCGTATGACTGACCTCATCGTCCCGGCCGGTGCTGGGCGCAAGCTGATCACCCCGGCCCAGGAGGTGACCTTCAAGGCCACGGCGGAGATGGGCTCCTCCGTGTCGATCTTCGAGGTGGTCGTTCCCCCCGGTTTCGACGTCGGGGCACACGTGCACAACCACTCCCAGGAGTTCTTCTACGTCCTGGACGGCGAGCTGGACCTCCTGTGCTTCGAGCCGACCGAGCGGACCACGGACACCTGGCACCACTGGACGTCCCCCAAGGGGGACCGCGTCGTCCGGGCGGCCGAGGGCAGCTGCATGTTCGTGCCGCCCGGCACCCCGCACGCGTTCCGCAACGCCACGGACAAGCCCGCCAAGATGCTCTTCCAGAGCCTCCCCTCCCCGGAGCACGAGGAGTACTTCGAGGAGATCGCGGAGATCTGGTCGCGCGGCACCACGGTGGACCCCGCGGCGGTCGAGGAGATGCGCAAGCGCTACGACGTCAGCCAGCTCACGCCGCTGCGCTTCGAACCCCCCACCCGGATTCCCGCCCAGTCGGCGGCAGAGCGCGGAGCGTAGCGGAGATGAGCACCATGGATTCGATCCCCCTGGTCCACGCGAGCCTGGGCGACCAGGAACTGGCCGCCGTCGCCGAGGTCTTCGCCTCCGGCTGGCCGGCCGGCCAAGGCCCCAAGGGCAAGGCGCTGGAGGCCCAGCTGACCCGCAAGTACGGCGTCGCCGACGCGGTCGCGGTGGCCAACTGCGGCGCCGCGCTGCACCTGGCCATGCTCGCCTTCGGCGCGGGACCGGGCGACGAGGTCATCGTCGCCGACTACGGCTTCCCGGCGCCCGCGCAGGCCGCGCTCTACGTCGGTGCCACCCCGGTGTTCGCCGACGTACGCCCCGACACCTACACCATCGACCCGCAGGCCGTGGCCGACCTGGTCACCCCCCGCACCGTCGGCATCGTCGCCGTCGACACGGTCGGCATGCCCGCCGACTACACCGAGCTCCAGGAGATCGCAGACCGGCACGGCCTGTGGCTCGTCGAGGACGCCGCCTGCGCGGTCGGCGCCACCTACCAGGGCCGCCAGGCCGGCGCGCTCGCCGAGGTGGGCTGCCTGTCCTTCCACGGACGCAAGGGCGCCTCCAGCGGCGAGGGCGGCGCGCTGCTCGCCCACGACCCGGAGATCGGCAAGGACGCGCGGCTGCGCTCCTCCTTCGGCATCGGCAGCATCTTCGACATGGGCAAGGTCGTCGGCCTGCCCATCCCGTCGTTCACCGAGGTCGGCTACAACTTCAAGCTGTCCGACATCGCCGCGGCCATCCTCCAGGTGCAGCTCGGCCGCATCGACGAACTGCTCCGGCGCCGTGACGCGGTCGCCGCGCAGTACGCCGAGCTGCTCGGCGACGACGAACTGCTGTCGCTGCCCCAGGTGCCGCAGGACCGCACACACGCCTGGCAGACCTACATGGTCACGCTGGACGCGAGCGTGGACCGCGCGGCGGTCGCCACCGAGCTGCGCGGCCAGGGCATCGGCTGCGGGGCCGGCACCTTCGCGGGCCACATCCAGCCCGTGTTCCGGGCGGAGCAGAAGTGCCCCGTCTCGCTGGACCTCTTCGAGCGCCAGATCGCCATCCCCATGCACGCCGAGCTGACGCAGGACCAGGTCGCCACCGTCGCGCAGGCCCTGCGCAGCGCCGTGCGCACCCACGCCACGTCCGGCCGGCGCGCCGCATAGCGCACGCACCGGCGACGGCAACGGCACCCGCACACCGCCCTGTCGACCTCGCAGCGTGCCCGAAGGAGAAGTGCCCATGAAGGGCTCCACAGCCTATACATCGATACAGAAGCGCGGTCTGCACATCGGCCTCCTGCCGGAGATGGCAGCCGCCGTGAACCCGACGACGCCGATCCACCTCGACCACGACCTGGAGGTCTTCCCCGAGGCGGGCCGGCGGCTGACGGTGGCCCAGTACGCCGAGCACGTCGACGACCTGGCGGCCCGTCTGTGGGCGGCCGGGGTGCGGCCCGACGAGCGCGTCGTGATCTACAAGACGGCCAACGCCGACCACTGGATGCTCGCCGCCGCGATCTCCCGCATCGGCGGCGTCGTGGTGAACCTGTCGCCCGCCCTGGACGCCAGGACGGTGGGCATCCTGATCGAGCGGGTCGGCCGGCCCACCCTGCTCACCGACGGCACCAAGCTGGACCTCCTCGCCGACGTGCCGCTGGCGGACCTCACCCGGCGGGTCCTCACCTCCGCCGGCGACCGCCCGGGCGCGACCTCGCTGGCCGAGCTGGCCGGCGCGCCGCGGGTCAAGCCGGTGGTCCGGCCGATCGACGAGGCCGCCGTCATCACCCACACCTCCGGCACCACCGGCATTCCCAAGCTCGTGGTGCACACCCCCCGCACCCAGGGCATCCGGCTGGTCCCGCAGTGGCGGCTGCTGTCGCTGATGCGCAAGAAGGAGACCGTCGCCATCCACGTGCCGTTCGTGCACTCGCGGATGGTCGCGGCGATGTCCCTGGCGCTGCTGAAGGAGTACCCGGTCCTGCTCATGCGGGAGACGGACCCCGCCGAGGTCGCCGAGACGTTCCTCGAGCACCGGCCGGCACTCATCGAGGCGCTGCCCAACTCGCTGATGGAGTGGGAGCACCTGGCCGAGGACCCGCGCGCGCCGTTCGGCTCGGTGAAGGTCTTCTCCAGCACCTTCGACGCGATCCACCCCGGCACCATGAGCAAGCTGCTCAAGGCGTCGGACCGGCGCGGGGCGCTGTTCTTCCAGATCTACGGCCAGAGCGAGGTCGGCCCGGCCGTCGGACGCGCCTACTTCCGCCGCTCCGCCCACAAGGCGAACGGCCGCTGCGTCGGCTGGGCCATGCCCTTCGGCGCGGCGCGGGTGCGCGTCGTCAGCCGCGACGGCGGGCGCCCGACGGAGCACAACCCCGGCCGCATCGAGGTCGCCTGGCCGGGCCTGGCGAAGTCGTACTTCGGGGAGCAGGAGCGCTACGACAGCAACCGCAAGGGCGAGTGGTGGGGGACCGGCGACGTCGGCTACTTCACCAGGCTGGGCTGTCTGCACCTGCTCGACCGGGAGGTCGACATGGTCCCCGGGGTGCGCAGCTCCCTGGAGATCGAGGACGTCGTCCTCAGCAAGCTGGACGAGCTGACCGAACTGGTCGTGGTGCAGGGCCCGAACTCCGAGCCGGTCCCGGTGGTCTGCACCGTCGGCGACAGGCCCCTGGACCTCGGCCGCTGGCGCGCCGCCGTCGCGGACTTCCCCCAGCTCGCCGACCCCGTCCAGCTACCGCAGGCCGAACTGCCCAGGACGGCCACGCTGAAGGTGCAGCGGCTCGAGCTGGCCCGCCGGTTCGAGAAGCAGCTTCAGGAGCGGGCATGACCCGCGGCACACCGACCGCCCGGGCGGCGGAATCACACGACCTGAAAGGGGCCACAGCCTTGACACCCGAAGCCACTCTCGCCCGCTTCCGCGAGTACATGGTGGGACCCTCGCGGTTCATGAGCCTTGTGTCGAGTTTCGAACTCGGCATCGTCGACACCCTCCGTGACCGCCCGGGCCTGACCGCGGCGCAGCTCGGCGAAGCCGTCGGCGCCAAGCCGGACGCCGTGGAGCAGCTGCTGTTCCTGCTGGTCAAGGAGGGCTTCGTCGCCTTCGACGAGGCCACCGGCGCCTACACCCTCGACGCGCTCGCGCACGTCCCCGTCAGCGACCTCAACCGGGCGCTCGCCTACATGAACCTGATCAAGGTCACGGCGCTGCGGCAGCTGTACTACCTCACCGAGAGCGCCAGGACCGGCACGATCGTGGGCCTGAAGGAGCTGTACGGCGCCGAGGGCACCCTGTACGACGCGGTCGCCGACCACCAGGACCTGAACGACGCCTGGCTGAAGCTGATGAACAACGTCACCGCCAACATCGACCCCTGGTTCTTCGACAACGTCGACATCCCGGCCGGCTCGCGGGTGCTCGACGTCGCCGGCAACACCGGCCTCGGGGCGATCCACACCTACCGCCACAAGGGCGGCCCCGGTTCCGGGCTGAAGGTGACCACCTTCGACCTGCCGGAGAAGGAGCCCGAGGCGCTGGCGAACTTCAAGGCCGAGGGCCTCGAGGAGCACCTGTCCTTCGTCGGCGGCAACGTCTTCGACGAGATCCCGCAGGGCTACGACGTCGCGCTGATCAAGCACTTCCTGGACATGTTCGACAAGAGCGACGTGGTCAGGATCCTCCAGGGCGTCAACAAGTCTCTGAACGCCGGCGGCACGCTCCACATCCTGGTGCCGGTCTACCCCGAGGACATCAAGGACACCGACAACTACAACGTCGACTTCTTCCCGGCCTTCTTCATCGGCTGCGCCATGGGCCAGGGCGGACCGCAGAAGCTGTCGACCTACGTGAGCTGGCTGGAGGAGTGCGGGTTCGAGGTGACGCAGGCCGTCACCAAGAACGCCGCGGAGATCCCGCCGGACGTCATCCCCGTCCAGGGCCTGATCACCGCGACCAAGATCGCGTGACCGGCCGGCCCCGGACCCCTTGCGCACACCCTGCCTGACCGAGGCCGTGTGAGGCAGTGCCCTGCGGCCGGCAAGGCACTGCCTCGGAGCTGGAGAACCCATGAAGATATCCGTGTCCGGGACCTACTCGTCGGGCAAGACCTCGACGGTGATGGCGCTGTCGCACTACACCGGTGTTCCGCGGTCGCTCGCCCGGACCATCCGGGAGATCATGCCGGAGGCCCTGCCGGGCGTGAAGCTCGCGGACGTGACGCCGGCGCAGTTCCTCCAGCTCACCATGCGCCGCCACACCGGCCGCGCCGTACAGGAGGCCCTGCTCGGGGACGACTTCATCTCCGACGGGTCCTCCCTGCAGGAATGGCTGTACGGGGTCGGCCGGCTCCGGTACGGCATGAACCCCAACGCCACCGCCCGGGGCGGGGACGGCCTCGAGACGACGACCGCGCAGGAGATGGAGTTCTTCGGCAAGGTCGTCGAGCAGTACGGGCTCGCCTTCAAACAGCACGTCAAAGCCACCTACGACGCCTATGTCCACCTGCGGCACGAACTGCCGATCACGGCGGACGGGCACCGGCCGATGAACAACGAGTTCCGCGCGACCGTCGACACCATGCTGCTCGCCACGCTGGACGAACTGGAGATCCCCTACCACGTGGTGGGCGGCTCGATGACGGAGCGGCTCGAGACCATCGCCCAGATCTTCGGGTGGAAGCCGGTGATGAGCCCGGCGGAGGCCATCGAGCTGGCCCGGCAGGAGTACGGCCGCCAGGACTTCCGCATGGAGCACGAACGGGTCCCGGCCCACACGTGAGCCACCCACGCATCCCGAGGAGAACGACCGATGGAAAAGCCGCCCACCATCGCCATTGCCTACCACTCCGGCAGGGGCCACACGGACGTGCTCGCGCAGTCCGTCCGAGCCGGTGCCGAGGCCGCGGGCGCCGAGGTGACCATGGTGACCGTCGACGCCATGGATGACACCAAGTGGGAGACCCTCGACAACGCCGACGCCATCATCTTCGGAGCGCCCACCTACATGGGCTCGGCGTCGGGAAAGTTCCACACCTTCGCCGAGTCGACCAACAAGCGCTGGGGGCGCCAGGCGTGGAAGGACAAGCTCGGCTCGGGGTTCACCATCGGCGCCTGCAAGGCCGGTGACAAGGACTCCACCCTCGGCTACTTCGCCACCCTGGGCGCCCAGCACGGGATGATCTGGGTCAGCCTCGGGCTGCTGCCGGGCTGGCATCTCAGCCACGAGAGCGAGAACGACCTGAACCGGCTCGGCTACTTCAACGGCGCCGCCGCCACCCTGGCCGGCGACCTTCCCCCCGACGCCGTGCACAAGGCGGACATCGCCACGGCCGAGCACCTCGGCGAGCGCGTCGTCCAGCTGACGGCGATCCACCTCGCGGGGCGTGCCGCCCTGGCTTCCAAGTAACGCACAACCGGAGTGAGTTGACATGACGACCGCGCAGCAGCAGACCACCGCGCAGACCGTGGACCTGTTCTTCGAGAGGTTCGCGGCCGGCGATCTGCCCGGCCAGCTCGAACTGTTCGCCGACCAGGTGGACTTCCGGGTGGCGGGAAGCCCCGACGTGCCCTGGACGGGGACCCGTTCCACCAAGGAGGAGATCTCCGCGTTCTTCGAGATCTTCCCGAAGGTGCTGACGGCGCCCCAGGGATTCACCCTCGGCACCCGCCTCGTCGACGGAGAGCACGCGGTGGTCACCGCCGAGGCCGTCTTCGGCGTCCTGGCCACCGGCAAGACCTTCACCAACGCCTACGCCCTGCACTTCTCCGTCGTCGACGGAAAGATCACGCGCTACCACATGTACGAAGACAGCCACGCCATCGCCGAAGCCTTCACCGCCTGACGCGGCGAGCGGCGCCGGCCGCTCCCGCCGCCCGAACTCGGAGGGGCGGTTCCTCGGCGGGAAAGGGAATGCCTGTGTCATCCCTGCAACTCGCGACCATCGACGAACTCCTCGGCCCGCGCGACAGCCGATTCCTCGGAGAGGGATTCAAACGGGTCGAACACTCGCTGACCGATCTCACGCTGTCGGGGGCGGCCGACGGCCCGGCGGGCATCGAGGCCACCGCCCATCTCGCCATCCCCGGCCTCTGGTCCCGCAAAGGCGGCCACCAGCAGAAACCGCATCTCAGCTCCATCGACGTGATGCTCTTCGCCGCCCAGCTCACCGGCCTGTACGCGGCCCACACCTACGGCCTCGCCCCCGACGCCCGCTTCGAGGTGCGGTCCGTCGACATGAAGGCCGGCCCGAGCCCGGACGAGGAGGGCCTGGAGAGCTTCCCGGTGAGCGGCCGGCTCGTCGCCGCCGATACGGACGGCGAGGACTGGTCGACCACACTGGACTGCCGCATCGGCTCACTGACGGCCCGGATACACGCCCGGCACACGGCGGGCACGCGCCCGGCCGGCACCGGCCGGACGTACCACCTGGCGGAGGAACTGCCCGGGCCCTGGAACGACCGGCCCTACGGGGTCCCGCACGGTGCGCGCCGGCAGGTGCTCACCGCAGTGGACATCACCGGCGACGGCGAGGAGGACCTGAGGGCGTCCGCCGAGGCCGCGCTCATCCCGGACGGGGCGGAGGCCGCCCGGGACGACGCGCAGGCCACCATGATCGACGCCTTTGTCGCCGCCATGCAGCTCGGCCAGGTCCTGCTCTACACGCTGGACGGCATCGACCGCGCGGGCAGCAACAACCTCTGGATGCGGCGCACCCGCATCACGGCGGACACGCCCGCACCCGCCCGCACCGGCGACGAGGTGACCGCCCGGCTCGCACAGGCCCGGCTGCTCCCCTCCCCGTCCGGCACCTGGCGGTCGGCCGAGGTGAGCGGCGCCCTGCACGGCGTGCGGACCCGGGCCTCGGTCGTCCACCTGCTCAACCCCGCTCCACGGACCGGCGGCCGGCGGGGTGAGGGACGATGAGCGCACCCGCCGCGGTCCTCGCCGGGCTCGGCGGCTACGTGCCGCCGCGCACGGTGACCAACGAGGAACTCTCCCACCGGATGGACACCAGCGACGCCTGGATCGTCCAGCGCACCGGCATCCGGCAGCGGCACTGGGCCGACCCCGGCGTGGCCACGAGCGACCTCGCCGTCGAGGCGGGCCACCGGGCGCTGAAGTCGGTGGGGGCCCTCGCACCGCACGACGTCGGCATGGTGGTCGTGGCCACCACGACCCCCGACCAGCAGTGCCCCTCCGTCGCACCCGACGTGGCCTCCCGGCTCGGCCTCGGCACCATCGCCGCCCTGGACGTGGCAGCCGGCTGTTCCGGATTCGTCTACGCGCTCGCCACCGCGTCCGCCGCCCTGGTGGCCGGGCACGCCGAGTGGGTTCTCGTCATCGGCGCGGAGACCTTCCACCCCTTCCTGAACCCCGCCGACCGCGGCACAGCGGTCATCTTCGGCGACGGTGCCGGGGCCGTGGTGCTGCGCCGCGGCACCGCCGACGAGGCCGGCGCGGTGCTGACGGTGGACCTGGGCTCGGACGGCTCCCTCAAGGACCTGGTCGGCATCCCGGGCAACGGCTCCCGGCACCGTTCCGCCGCTCGTCCGCACCACGCGGACGAGCGATACCTCTACATGAACGGCAAGGAGATCTTCCCGCACGCGGTCCGCCGGATGGCCCAGTCCTCCTCGGCCGCGCTCGCACAGGCCGGCTGGAGCGTCGACGAGGTCGACCACGTGGTCGGCCACCAGGCGAATCTGCGCATCCTGCACGCCCTGGCACAGCACCTGGGCGTGGACAAGGAGCGCGTGGTCGCCCACCTCGACCAGGTGGGCAACACCTCGGCCGCCTCCATCCCGCTGGCACTGGCCGACGCCGCCGCCAAGGGCCGTTTCCAGCTCCACGACCGGCTGCTGCTGACCGCCTTCGGCGCCGGACTGACCTGGGGTTCCGCCGCGCTCACCTGGCCGGGGACCGCCCTCGCCTGACCGCCGTCGTCCATAGGAGAGAAAGCGCCATGACGAGCCGTATCCCCGTCGAGCCGCAAGCCGTGCTCGACCTTCTCAAGACACAGTTCGACGTCCCCGCCGACACGGGCGTCGACACCGAGTTCGCGGACCTGGCCCTGGACTCCCTGGTCCTGATCGAACTGGGCGTCATCCTCACGAAGCAGTGCGGCGTCGACGTGACCGGGGACGAACTGGCCACCGCGGGAACCGCCGCCAAGGCCGCCGAGCTGCTGTCCGACAGGGGTGCGCACAGCACCCCTTCCGCACGGTGACGAAACCACAGACGACGAAACGAAGGGACATCCCGGTGACCACCTTGATGCTGCTGCCGGACGGCATGCGCCGCTGGTCCGAGAAGTACGGCGTCTCCCTCGACGACGGTTACGCGGCGATGGGGGACAAGCTGATCGAGTTCATGGACTGGGCCCGCGAGGAGGGCGTGACCAAGCTCTACGTCACGGCCTCCTCCGCCGCCAACCACAGCCGGCCCGAGGCCGCCGTGATCACGTTCATGAACGCGTTCAACGACGTGGTCCGCCGCATCCACGACACGTACAGCTTCGACTTCTCCGGGTCCCTCGACCTGGTGTCCCCGCCCTACATCTCCGAACTGGAGGAGCTGCGGGACAAGTCGGCCAAGGACGCGGACTTCACCCTGCACTACATCCTGGGCATGTCCCTCCAGCACGAGGTCATCGGCCTCTTCAACAGGCTCAACGGGAAGATCCCGGAGCTGACCGAGGAGATCCTCGCCGAGAACGCGTACGTTCCCACGCAGGTGGACTACCTCATCCGCACCGGCGGTGCGACCCGGATGTCGTCCTTCTTCCCGCTCATGTCCCCGTACGCCGAGCTGTACTTCTCCCCGGTCCTGTTCCCCGACATGACGCGCGCCGACTTCGACGCCGCTCTCCAGGACCTGCGGGGGCGGGACCGGCGCTTCGGCGGCTACCCGGCATGAGCCACCGCCGCACCGCACCCCATGAACAGGCGTCAGGGCCGACACTCGGAGGATGAATGTCCAGGACCGCTGAAATAGAGAAGGTGTACTCGGCCATCGAGGAAGGCTCCCGACTGCTGAGTGCCCACTGCACGCGCGAGAAGGTCTGGCCGGTACTGGACGCGTTCGGGGACGCGCTCCCCGAAGCCATGATCGTCTTCGGCGGGCAGGGCGGCGACCGCCACGCGGGGGAGCTGGACTACAGCTTCACGGTGCCGGCGTCGATCGGCGACCCGTACCCCCACGCGCTGTCGAAGGGGCTCGTCGCCGAGACCGACCACCCCGTCGGCTCCGTGCTCTCGGACATCCAGGGACGATGGCCCATCAAGGAGCACTTCGTCGACGCCGGCGTCGTCGGCGGCTTCAAGAAGCTCTACGCGCACTTCCCGGACACCATGCAGAAGGTGTCGGAGATCGCCGCCATCCCGTCCATGCCGCCCGCCGTGGCCGCGAACGCCGGCCTCTTCGCCCGGTACGGCCTGGACCACGTGGCGATGATCGGCGTCGACTACCGGCACAAGACCGTGAGCGTGTACTTCCACTTCGGCCCCGACGGCCGCCCCGCACCGAGCACCATCCGGTCGCTGCTCCTCGAACTCGGGATGCCGGACCCGGACGACCGGATACTCGAGTTCGCCCAGCGGTCGCTGCGCGTCAACATCACGCTCGGCTGGGACTCCCCGGACATCATCCGCGTCGCCTTCGCCCCGCCGCCCGTGCGCGGACTCGACCCGTCGGAGATCCCCGGCCGGATGCCGGAGATCATGGAGCGGTTCGCGAGGACCGCACCGCGCGCCTACACCGGCGGGCGCGTGAACATGTACGCCGTCAAGTGGATGCGCGGCGAGGAGTTCCACGAGGTCTGCACGTACTACCAGCTCACCGAGCTGCAGAAGAAGCTGCTCACCGAGGCCCCCGAGGAACAGCGGGCCTAGAACGGCCGAGGCCGGTTCTCCGTTCTCCGCCCTGCCGTACTCGACCGTTCCTCTGGTCGAGTGGGCCACCTTCGAACGAGCGCCGAAACCGACATCAGGAGACCACATGTCCGGAGCGACCGAGGTGGCGAACGCGGGGCCGGAGAACCTGGCCGCGTACGCGAACCAGCTCTTCCAGGAGGCCATCGCCGGCCCGCGCGAGCAGCTCGGCGAACGCCTCTTCCGTATGTCCCTGACGGCCTGGGAGAACCCCGCGCTGAGGCCGCAGCTCCTGGAGAAGATCCGGTCCGCGACCACCAGCGACGAGGGCGCCGCCCAGCTGCGGGACCACTTCTCCTCCATGCTGGTCGAACGGGTGGGGGAGGTGGTCGGGGCGCCGCGGCTCAACCTCAACGCGGTGGTGGCCCAGGTCGTGGGCCTGATCATGCTGCGCTACGTGATGCGGATGGAGCCGATCGCGTCGGCGTCGGTGGACGAACTGGTCGACACCTTCGCCCCCACGATCCAGCACCACCTGGACGCGTAGGCCGGGCAGCCCGCCACGCTCCGGGACCAGATACCAGAACGACGTTTGGAGGATGAATGTCCGAGAACGCGGCGGACAAGCTCTACTCGGCCATCGAGGAGACAGCCGGCCTGCTGGATGTGACCTGCTCGCGCGACAAGGTCTGGCCGGTACTGACCTCGTTCGAGGAGTTCCTTCCGCAGGCCGCGATTCTCTTCAGGGTGGCGACCGACGCACGCCACGCGGGAGAACTCAATCTGCACTTCATGATGCTTCCGGGTGACGTCGACCCCTACGCCCTCGCCGTGTCGAAGGGCCTCATAGCGAAGACGGACCACCCCGTCGGCACCCTGCTCTCGGACATCGCCGAACGATTCCCCGTCGAAAGCTACGGCATCGACTTCGGAGTCGTGAAGGGCTTCCAGAAGACCTGGTCGTGTTTCCCCGGCAACAGCATGCAGAGCCTGTCGAAGCTCGCCGAGGTCCCCTCCGTGCCGCCCAGCCTGGCCAAGAACCTCGACTTCTTCTCCCGCTACGGCCTGGACGAGAACGTCACCCTGGTCGGCATCGACCACGGACACCGCACGATGAACGTGTACTTCGGCGAGGTGGGCGAATGCCTCGAGCCGGAGGCCGTCCGCTCGATGCTGCGCGACCTCGACATGCCGGAGCCGAGCGAGCAGCTGCTCAACTTCGCCCGGCAGGCGTTCGGCTTCTACGCCACCCTCAGCTGGGACTCCCCGAAGATCGAGCGCTTCTGCTACGCCGCGATCGCCCCGGACCCGCTGGCCCTCCTCGACCGGGTCGAACCGAAGATCGAGCACTTCCTGAAGACCGTCCCGTACGGCGTCGACGACCCCAAGGCCGTCTACGCGGCGACGTCCCCGGCCGACGGGGAGTTCTACAAGATCCAGTCGTACTACCAGTGGCGGCCTCGGCTGGTGAACCACATGCACACGAGCGTGTCCGACTCCGACGAGTAGCGTCCGCCCCTCTCCGGCGCACCCACCAGGCTCCCGTGCGGTCGAGTGAGCTGTACGCCATCTCGACTCGACCGCACGGGAGCTCCTTCTCGTTCCCGGCTCCCGCCGGGACACCCCCTGTTCACCATGCAGAGACCAATGAGTCAGAAGACCTTCCGTTTCGGATAGATACTCGCTGAGGAGTCGCTATGGGCCTTCTTGAGAAGATTCAATGTCCACAGGACGTGCGGAGGCTGGACTCTTCGCGGCTGCCCGAACTCGCGGCCGAGATCCGCGAGTTCCTCGTGGCCGCGGTATCCAAGACGGGCGGACACGTCGGACCGAACCTCGGCGTCGTCGAGCTGACTCTCGCCCTGCACCGGGTCTTCGAATCCCCGCGGGACCGGCTGCTCTTCGACACCGGCCACCAGGCCTACGTCCACAAGCTGCTCACCGGCCGCCGGGAGGGATTCGACCGGCTGCGCCAGCGCGGCGGCGTGTCCGGATACCCGAGCCGGGCCGAGTCCGAGCACGACGTCATCGAGAACTCCCATGCCTCGACCGCGCTCTCCTACGCCGACGGACTGGCGAAGGCCAGGCAGCTCAGCGGCACCGACGGCAGCGTCGTCGCCGTGGTCGGGGACGGCGCCATGACCGGAGGCATGGCCTGGGAGGCGCTGAACAACATCGCCGCCTGCGAGGACCGGCCGGTGGTGATCGTGCTCAACGACAACGGCCGGTCCTACTCGCCGACCATCGGGGGCTTCGCCAGCCACCTGGCGTCGCTGAGGCGCGGCGAAGGCGCCGCCATGTTCGAGAGCCTCGGCCTCGCCTACATCGGACCGGTGGACGGGCACGACCCGCACCTGCTCGAGGAGACCCTCAGGAAGGCACGCTCCCTCAAACGCCCGGTGGTCGTGCACTGCCTCACGAAGAAGGGCCACGGCTACGCTCCGGCGGAGAACCACGCGGAGGACTGCTTCCACGGCCCCGGCGCCTTCGACCCGGTGACCGGCGAGTCGCGGGCCGCCGCCTCCACCTCCTGGACGGAGGTGTTCGGGTCCGAGCTGGTGAAGATCGGCACCGAGCGCTCCGACGTGGTGGCCCTCACGGCGGCCATGCTGCACCCGACCGGCCTCGCCGACTTCGCCGACGCCCACCCCGACCGCGTCTTCGACGTCGGCATCGCCGAGCAGCACGCGGTGACGTCCGCGGCCGGCCTCGCGCTGGGCGGGCTCCACCCCGTGGTCGCGGTGTACGCCACCTTCCTCAACCGCGCCTTCGACCAGGTCCTGATGGACGTCGCACTGCACGGGCTGCCGGTCACCTTCGCCCTCGACCGCTCCGGCGTCACGGGAAGCGACGGACCCAGCCACAACGGCATGTGGGACATGTCGATGCTCTACCTGGTGCCCGGCCTGCGCATCGCCGCCCCCCGCGACGGGGCCCGGCTGCGGGAACTGCTCCGCGAGTCGGTGGACGTGTCCGACGCACCCACGGTCGTCCGGTACCCGAAGGGCTCGGTGACCTCGGACATCGACGCCATCGGCACGTTCGGCGGCCTGGACGTGCTCTCCCGTCACGTCGGGCTGGGACACACCGGCTACGACGTCGAGGACGTCCTGCTCGTCGGCGTCGGCTCCATGGCCGGCGTGTGCGTGGAGGCCGGCCGCCTGATCGCCGCCCAGGGCCTGGGCGTCACGGTCGTCGACCCCCGGTGGGTCAAACCCCTGGACTCCGCCCTCGCCGACGCGGCCCGACAGCACCGCCTGGTGGCCGTGGTCGAGGACAACGGCCGGGTCGGCGCCGTCGGCGACGCCGTGGCCAGGCTGCTGCGCGACGCCGACATCCCCACGCCGGTGCGGACCTTCGGCATCCCCCAGGAGTTCCTCGACCACGCCAGCCGGTCCGAGATCCTCGCCCAGATCGGGCTCGACGCCCAGGGCCTCGCCCGCACCATCACCCAGCTCGTCCAGCGGACTTCCGTCGCTCTGCCCGACGACGACCGGTCCCTGCCCATCCACGCATGAGAGGAGACTCGCTCGTGCCGAACGTCGATCTAGGTATCCCGCAGATCCCGCAACGCCCGATCGTGAAGCGCCGACACTCCCGTCCGATCTCGGTGGGAGCCGTGGGCGTCGGCGGGGACCACCCCATATCGGTGCAGTCGATGACGACCACGCTGACGGCCGACGTCAACGCGACCCTTCAGCAGATCGCCGAGCTCACCGCTTCCGGCTGCCAGATCGTCCGCGTCGCCGTGCCCTCGCAGGACGACGCCGACGCGCTGCCCCAGATCGCCCGCAAGTCGATGATCCCGGTCATCGCCGACATCCACTTCCAGCCCAAGTACGTCTTCGCCGCGATCGACGCCGGCTGCGCGGCCGTACGGGTCAACCCGGGCAACATCAAGAAGTTCGACGACCGGGTCAAGGACATCGCCCAGGCCGCCTCCGCCGCCGGCACGCCCATCCGGATCGGCGTCAACGCGGGCTCGCTCGACAAGAGGCTGCTCCAGAAGTACGGCAAGGCCACTCCGGAGGCGCTGGTCGAGTCCGCCCTGTGGGAGGCGTCGCTCTTCGAGGAGCACGGCTTCCGCGACATCAAGATCTCGGTCAAGCACAACGACCCGGTCGTGATGATCGAGGCCTACCGGCAGCTCGCCGCCCAGTGCGACTACCCCCTCCACCTCGGCGTCACCGAGGCCGGCCCCGCCTTCCAGGGCACCATCAAGTCGGCCGTCGCCTTCGGCGCGCTGCTCAGCGAGGGCATCGGCGACACCATCCGGGTCTCGCTCTCCGCCTCGCCGGTGGAAGAGGTCAAGGTCGGCACCAAGATCCTGGAGTCGCTCGGCCTGCGTCAGCGAGGCCTCGAGATCGTCTCCTGCCCCTCGTGCGGGCGCGCCCAGGTGGACGTGTACAAGCTGGCCGACGAGGTCAACGCCGCGCTCGAGGGCTTCCCGGCTCCGCTGCGGGTGGCCGTCATGGGCTGCGTCGTCAACGGCCCCGGCGAGGCCCGCGAGGCCGACCTCGGCGTCGCCTCCGGCAACGGCAAGGGCCAGATCTTCGTCAAGGGAGAGGTCGTCAAGACCGTCCCCGAGTCGCAGATCGTGGAGACGCTGATCGAGGAGGCCATGCGCCTCGCCGAGGAGATGGGCATCGACCCGCTCGCCGACGACGAGGCCGGATCCCAGGCGGCATGAGAAGAGAGAAGACCACGCGGTCTGTTAATTGAGCCCCTTTCGGGCTGCCTCCGGACTCCATGAGCACTCGAGGCATCGTACGGAACGACTCTCGAGAACCTTGAAATGTGCTGGTGCAACAGGGCTGTTGCTGCTGGTCGGGTGGTCCGGCGCCCCGCCTCCGGGCGGGGTGGAGGCGACCGGAGGCATACGGCGTTGACAGACCGGTTGTGCTGTTTCTAGCGTGGTCGGCGCCGACCCCGAGGCAGGGGCACACCTGGACACGGGCCATGGCCCGCCCCGAAGGCCTCGTCTCGCCGCGCATTCCCTTCGAGGAGACCCGACCATGACGACGCCCGGACGACGCTCACCCGCCTCAGGCCTCTCGCCACGGCGCCGCTCGCTGCTGCTCGGCACTGCCGCGACCGCGGCGCTGACCACCCTCGGTCCCACCGGCAAGGCCGCCGCCGGCACGTCCGCCCGCGCGGCGGCGGCCGGTTTCGACCTGGACACCGACAACTTCATCAAGTGGTTCCAGCCCAGCGACGAGAACGCCGGCGAGTCGCCCTCAGGGGCCATCTTCGGCCCCATGGACGCGACCGTACTGCTCTGGTTCAACCACTTGACGGCGCTCGCCTGGTTCGACGCCGTGGCGCCGTACCACCCGACCGCGGTCGGTGTGCACTCCCGGATCGGACGCCGCCCCGCCGGCGAGTCCACCACCAACCGGAACATGAACATCGCCGCCATCTACGCCCAGTACCGCCTCATCAGAGAGGTGCTGCCGCAGAGAGCCGCGGACATGCGGCAGTTCATCACCTCGCTCGGCCTGGACCCCGACAACCACTCGGAGAAGCCGACCGACGCCATCGGCATCGGCAACCTGGCCGGCAAGAGCGTCTTCGAGGCCCGCAAGCGCGACGGCATGAACTTCCTCGGGGACGAGGGCGGCCGCCGGTACAACCCCCTGCCCTGGGCGGACTACACCGGCTACCGGCCCCGGAACACCGCCTTCGAACTCGTCGAGCCCTCCCACTGGCAGCCGCAGCTCTTCCAGCACAACAACCGCCGCGTCGGCGGAGGGCCCGGCGACATCGGCATCTACGTCGCCCAGCACTTCGTCACGCCGCAGATGGGGCTGGTCAAGCCGTACACCTTCCGGCACCCGCGCCAGTTCGAAGTCGCGCCGCCCGCGCACTCCCAGCACTCCGACCCCCGCCGCTACAAGCGCTCGGTGGACGAGATCCTGGAGGCATCGGCCGGGCTCACCGACCGTCAGAAGGCGGTCGCCGAGGTCATGGACAACAAGTTCTGGGGCATCGGCCACTCGGCACTCGTCGCGGCCCGCAACCACGACCAGAACAACGAACTCGGCGTGCACGGCTGGGCCGAGTTCGTCCTCGCGCACCTGCTGGCGACGTTCGAATCACTGATCGTCGCCTGGTACTACAAGGCCAAGTACGACGCCGTCCGGCCCATCAGCGCGGTCCGTCACGTGTACGGCAACAGCAAGCTGACCGCCTGGGGCGGCCCCGGCAAGGGCACGGTCGACGACATCCGCGCCACCGAGTGGCGCAGCTTCCTGCCCACGGGGGACCACCCGGAGTACCCGTCGGGCTCCTCCACGCTCTGCTCCGCGGCGGCGCAGGCCGCGCGGCGCCACTTCGGCGACGACACCCTGGACTGGAAGTTCACCTTCCGAGCCGGCTCGACGCTGACGGAGCCGGGCGTCACCCCCGCCAAGGACATCGAGCTGCACTTCCCCACCTGGACCGAGTTCACCAAGACCTGTGCCAGCAGCCGGGTGTGGGCCGGGGTGCACTTCAAGAAGACGGTTGAGGTGTCCACCGAACTCGGAGAACAGTTCGGCGACCTCGCCTACGAATTCGTGCAGCGGCACGTCAGAGGCGACGTCAAGGACTGACCCCCCTAACTGCGGCGGCGGGTACGTCCCCCGGCCCGCCGCCGCACTCAACCGGCTGTCATGTCACAGGCCGGCCGCCGTATCTCGTCACATGGGTGACGCGTCGAGTCTGTTGGATGGGAGAAAATTCATGGCAACACCAAAGGCAGCCCCTGCGGCCGGGGCGGGCTCCGGTGCGGCGGCGGATCCGAGGCGATGGCTGGTCCTCGCCGTCATCTGCGTCGCCTACCTCATGGTGGGCCTCGACCTGACCGTGGTGAACCTCGCGCTTCCGTCGGCGCAGGAAGCCCTGGACTTCACCGACGCCGACCGGCAGTGGATAGTGACCGCGTACGCGCTGCCGTTCGGAGGCCTGCTGCTGTTCTGCGGGCGGCTGTCCGACCTGATCGGCCGCAAGGAGTCCTTCCTCCTCGGCGTGGCCGGCTTCGCGGTCGCCTCCGCCGTCGGCGGCGCCGCCAACAGCTTCGGGATGCTCGTGACGGCCCGTGCCCTCCAGGGCGCGTTCGCCGCGCTGCTGGCACCGTCCTGCCTGGCCATGCTGGCCACCACGTTCACCGACCCGAAGGAGAAGGGCAAGGCCTTCGGCATCTTCAGCGGCGTGGCGGCCAGCGGCGCGGCCCTGGGCCTGATCGTCGGCGGCGCGCTGACCTCCGCCCTGGACTGGCGGTGGACGCTCTACATCAACCTGCTCTTCGCCGCCGTCGCACTCGTGGGCGGCCTGTCGCTGATGACCAAGCAGCCCAAGACGGGCGCGCGGATGGACGTCCCCGGCGTGCTGCTGGCCTCGGGCGGCATGTTCGGCCTGGTCTACGGTCTCTCCAACGCCGCGGAGGAGAGCTGGAGCACGCCCTCGACATGGGGCGTCCTCGTCGCCGCCGGTGTGCTGCTGATCGCCTTCGCGTTCTGGCAGACGCGCGCCGCGTACCCGCTGGTCCCGCCCCGGATCGTCCTCGACCGCAACCGCGGCGGCGCCTACCTCACCGTGCTGTTCGTCGGGACCGGCATGTTCGGCATCATGCTGTTCCTCATCTACTACATGCAGCTCAACCTGGGCTACTCGGCCATCTCCTCGGGCGTCGCGGTGCTGCCGATGATCGTGTGCACCACCGTCGCGGCCGGCGCGGGCGCCGCCAAGCTGCTGCCGCACCACGGCCCCAAGCCGCTGATCACCGGCGGCATGGTGCTCAGCGCGGCCGGCATGGCCTGGCTGACCAGGATCGGCACCGACTCCGGCTACGCCTCGCACCTGCTCGGCCCGCTCATCGTGGTCGGCATCGGCATGGGCCTGATCTACTCCGCGGCCCTCGGCACCGCCACCTCCGACGTGTCCCCCGAGGACGCCGGCGTCGCCTCGGCGTGCGCCAACACCGGCCAGCAGCTCGGCGGCGCCATCGGCACCGCGCTGCTCAACACGATCGCCGCCACCGCCGCCACCGGCTGGCTGGAGGACCACGTCAACGGTCAGCCCACGGCGCAGCAGCTCGAGCTCGCCTCGGTCCACAGCTACACCCAGGTCTTCTGGTGGTGCACCGCCATCTTCGCGGTCGGCGCCGTCATCTCCGGCCTGATGCTGCGCAGCGGCCCGCTGCCCACGCCCGCCGCCCCGGCCGCGGACCCGTCCGAGCAGACCGAAACAGCACACTCCTGACGCGCGCCGCACCAGCACGCGTCGACCACCACGACCTGCCGGTCCGACGGCCGGCGATACCCGCACGACCCGGGCATCGCCGGCCGTTGCGCTGACCGGAGGAGGCGAAGCACCCCCACAACCCACTTGCACCTGACGTACCTCTGAAGACCCTAAGGAACAGCCATGACGACGTCCGACAGCTCTCCCGCCGCAGGCTCCTCGGCGCCCGGCGGTTTCGACCTGGACAACGGCAACTTCTTCACCGACCTGATCGGCAAGTCGGGCGACACGAGCGGCCAGCACCAGGCCCTCGACCCCCAGGACGTGTCCATCATCATCTGGATCCAGGACATGCTGCAGACCGCGTGGTTCGACGCGCTGGCGCCCTACCACCCCACCGCGGTCGGCGTGTTCACCCGGATCGGACGCCGCCCGGCCGAAGAGTCCGCCACCAACAGGAACAAGAACATCGCCGCCCTGTACGCCTCGTACCAGATCATCAAGACGGTGTATCCGGAGCGGGCCGACGTCATGCGGCAGCTGCTGACCTTCGTCGGCCTGGACCCCGACGACGAGTCCGAGGACCCGACCACCCCCGTCGGGATCGGCACCATAGCCGGCAAGGGCGCCCTCCAGGCCCGCACCCGGGACGGCATGAACTTCCTCGGCGACGAGGGCCGCAAGTACCACGGCCAGCCCTACGACGACTACACCGGCTACAAGCCCGTCAACACCGCCCACGAACTGGTCAACCCCTCCAGGTGGCAGCCGCTGGCCGGACCGCACCGCCGCCGTGTCGGCGGAGGCCCCGGCGACCAGGGCATCTTCACCGTCCAGAAGTTCGCCACCCCGCAGCTGCGCCTCGTCAAGGCCCACTCCTACAAGGACCCCGGCGAGTTCGAGCTCGCCGCGCCCGGCCACCTCGACCACACGAACGCCGACCGGTACAAGCGCGCGGTGGACGAAGTCCTGGCGGCGTCCGCCGGGCTCACCGACGAGCAGAAGGTGAAGACGGAGTTCTTCGACAACACCTACCTGGGCGTCCTCCAGTCCACGAAGATCGCGGGCCAGGCCCACGAGCTCAGCCTGGACGGCTGGATCCACCTGCTCTTCACCAGCTCGGTGGCGCAGCTCGACAGCCTGATCGCCGCCTGGCACCACAAGCACGAGGCCGACGCCGTGCGGCCGGCCAGCGCGATCCGGCACGTCTACGGCGCCACCCCCGTCACCGCCTGGGGCGGCGTCGGCAAGGGCACCGTCGACGACATCCCCGCCGACCAGTGGGCAAGCTACCTGCCCGCCGGCGACCGCCCCGAGTACCCGTGCGGCACCACGACGCTCGTCGCCGCCCAGGCCCAGGCGGTACGGCGCTTCCTCGGCGACGACGTCCTGAACTGGACGCACCCCGTCGCCGCCGGCACGACACAGACGGAGCCGGGCATCACCCCCGCCAAGGACCTGGAACTGCACTACGCCACCTGGACCGAGTTCGTGAAGGACTGCGCCGACAGCCGGGTGTGGGCCGGCGTGCACTTCAAGGAGACGGCCGAGCGGTCCGCCGAGTTCGGCGCACAGTTCGGCGACCGCGCCTACGAGTTCGTACAGCGCCACATCAACGGCGACGTCTAGACCCTCCGCAACGGCCCGGCGCCGCCGCCCGCCAGAACGGGCGGCGGCGCCGGGCCGGCGATGTCACAGACGGCCGGGCTGCCTCGTCCCAAGTCGTGTGAGGGGAACACGGTGCGCGGGACGACCCAGGCCGACCGGCACCTCGAGCAGAAGGTGAAGAGCGTGGGCAACACCGTCGACGACACAGTGGCCGGCACCGCTCCCCGGGCGGCCGGCGTGAGCCGGACCGAGGAGTTCGAGAAACTGCGGCCCCTGCTGTTCTCGATCGCCTACCGGATCCTGGGCAGCGTCAGCGAGGCCGAGGACGCGGTCCAGGAGACCTGGCTGCGCTACGACGCCTCCCCGACCGAACCCAGATCGGCCAAGGCCTTCCTCTCGACCACGGTCACCCGGATCTCGATCGACGTCCTGCGCTCGGCCCGCGTCCGGCGCGAGGAGTACGTCGGGGAGTGGCTCCCCGAACCACTGCTCGCCGACCCCTACGAGGACCCGGTGCGGTCCGCGGAACTGGCCGACTCCCTGTCGACGGCCGCCCTGCTCCTGATGGAACGCCTGTCCCCGCTCGAGCGCGCGGTCTTCGTCCTGCGGGAGGTGTTCACCTTCGGCTTCCCGGAGATCGCGTCGGCGGTGGGACGCTCCGAGTCGGCGTGCCGGCAGCTCGCGGTGCGGGCACGCCGGCACATGGACGAGGGCCGCCCCCGGTTCGAAACCGACCGCCAGGAGCGGCAGGAACTCGCCGAGCGGTTCTTCGGCGCCCTCCGGGAAGGGGACATCGACGGCCTGCGCGACCTGCTCGCCGCCGACGTCCAGCTGGTCGGCGACGGCGGCGGAAAGGTGCCGCAGCTGGCCAGGGCCGTCGCCGGCGGCGACAACGTGGCACGCCTGCTCGCCTGGTTCTTCCCCATGCTGATGCGGGTCGACGTGACGCTGGAACCGCAGCAGGTCAACGGCCAGCCCGGTGCGATCTTCCGCGACCGGCACGGCATGGTGCTCAACACCTGGACGCTCGACGTACTCGGCGGACAGATCCAGACGATCAGCTCGGTGAGCAACCCCGACAAGCTCGGACACCTCGGTCCGGTCGCGGACGCCTGGGCGGTCAACCGCGAAGCGAGCCGAGCCCGCCGGTCCACGGATTGAGCTCCGGCTGCCGCCCGGACTCAAGGAGGACTCGAGTGAGCCGGACCGAAGAGTTCGAGCAGGCGCGGCCCCGGCTGTTCTCGATCGCCTACCGGATCCTCGGCAACGTCAGCGAGGCCGAGGACGCGGTCCACGAGACCTGGCGGTGCTACGAGGCCGAACCCGCGGAACCCGCCTCGGGCAAGGCGTTCCTGTCCGCCACGGTGACGCGGATCTCGAACGACGTGCTGCGCTCCGCCCGGGTCCGGCACCACGAGCACACCGGTCAGCAGGCCGCGTCGACGGCGGCCGTGCTGCTGCTGGAGCGCCTGCCCCCGCTCGAACGCGCGGTCTTCGTCCTGCGGGAGATCTTCGGGTGCGGCCCACCCGAGATCGCCTCGGCCGTGGGCTCCACGGAGGCGGACTGCGCCGGACTCGCCGCCGCCGCGCCCCTGCCCTGGCCGAGACGCATCGACGGCGCCGACCTGGTGGCCCGGGTGCTCGCCGCGATCGTCCCGGCGTTGGCCCGCATAGGCGTCACGATGGAGTCGCAGCAGGTGAGCTGCCGCCCGGGCGCGGTCTTCCGCGACCGGAAGGGCAAGGTCCTCAGCGCCCTGGCACTCGACATCCTCGACGGACAGATACAGACGATCCGCTGGCTGGTGCGCGGACGCCCCTGTTGAAGCAAGCCCTGATGCCGACATCTGGAGGACACATGTCCCGAACCGCCGCGGTGGAAGACACCTACCTGGCCATCGAGGAAGCGGCGCGACTGCTGAAGGTGCGCGGCTCACAGGAGAAGGTCCGGCGGATCCTGCCAGCGTTCGAGCCGTTCGAGGGCGGGATCATCTTCAGCGCCACGGCCGGCCTGGGCGACGCGGCGGACCTCGACCTCACCATCCAGGTGCCCCGGCGGATCGACGACCCTTACGCCCACGCCCTGGCGAACGGATTCGTGCCGGAGACGGACCACCCCGTCGCTTCCCTGCTCTCGGACATCAAGAAGCACTGCACCGTCAACGAGTACCTCATCGACGTCGGAGTCGTCGGAGGATTCAACAAGATATACGTGCATTTCCCGCGCGACGTGCAGGGGGTGGCAAAGCTCGCCGATATCCCGTCCATGCCGCACGCCGTGACCGAGAACACCGAATTCTTCGCCCGCCACGGCCTGGACGAGGTCGCGATGATCGCGATCGACTACCGGCGCAGAACGGTGAATCTGTACTTCCCGCTCCCGGCCGGAATCGCATCGGAAACCACCCTGTCGATGCTTCGCGACCTCGGATTTCCGGACCCCGACGAGCAACTGGTGGAATCCGCCCGCAAAACCTTCAGGGTCTACTGCACCATCGGCTGGGACTCTTCGGAGATCAAGCGGATCAGCTTCGCCCGCAGCCTGGATACGCCCGCCATCCGCACCCGGGTGGAACCGGAGATCGAGCGATTCCTGACGGGAACCCCGTACACGTACGCAGGTGAACGCTTCAGTATTTCGATCGTCAAATGGTCGCCCGACGGCGAATCATTCAACGTCGGCTCGTACTATCAGTTCGGGCCGTTGCAGCGGGAGGTACTGGGGAAGATCCTCAGGTGACAGGTTCTCTCCGTACGCCGACCACCGGCGCCAGCCGCCCACCGAGATGGTGGGCGGCCCGCCGGTTGGCCAGGATCCGTGCCAGTACGGGGAAGGCGGTCACCGACACCGAGACCGGCCCGCCGGACGTCAGTTGCCGGCGGTGGACGGAGCCGAGGCGTCCCCGATGAGGTCGTCGAAGTTCAGGTTGAACAGGGTGTGGTCCCCGGAGAGCCCGGACACCAGCTTGACGAAGTCCACCTGCGCGTCGTTCTTCTTGTCGGGGTCGGTGATCTCCTGGGCCAGGTTGAAGTAGAAGCCCTTGGTCTTCGAGCGGTCGTAGAACTGCTCCACGAAGATACGGATGTCGTTGAAGAACTCGCGGTACGCGGCGTCGTACCGGTCGAGCGCCTTCTCCTCGATCTCCGGGTGCTCGACGATCTGGTCGACGATCTTCGCCAGGGCGCTGCCGGCCAGGGTCGCGAGCGCGACACCGGTCGAGAACAGCGGGTCCACGAACGCGGCGGCGTCACCGACCAGCACCCAGCCGTTCCCGTAGAAGCGCTCGTTGGTGTACGACCAGTCGCGCGCGGAGCGGTAGCCCGACGTCTGGTGCGCGTCCTTGAGGAGCTCCTTGAGCTTGGACGTGTTCTGCAGCTCGGCGGTGAACAGGTCCTCCAGGGACTTCTCGGCCGAGCTCGCGGTCGCGGAACGCGTCACGTAACCGACGCTGAACACGCCCTTGTCGATCGGAATGCCCCAGAACCAGCCGTCCTTGATCCCCTCGATGAGGATGTTGGTCCAGTCGTCGCCGGGCAGCCGGTGGCAGTTGTCGAAGTACGTCCACACCGCGACGTTCTGCAGCTGGTCGTGCCAGTTGACATCGGAGTACTTCCGGCCGATCACCCGGGCCTGCCCGGACGCGTCGATGACCAGGGACCCCCGGGCCTCGACGGCGCCCTCGTGCCCGCGCAGCGCGTACCGGACGCCGACGACGCGGCCGTCCTCCTCGATGGTGTCCTTGACCGTCGCCTCTTCCACGACGATGGCACCCAGCTCACGCGCCCGGTCCAGAATCATCGTGTCCAGGTCGGCACGGCGCGTGTGGTAGGAGTACGGGATTCGCCCGCCCGTGCTGAACGAGAAGTTCCACGGGATCTCGTTGTTGCCCCACACCAGGGTGCCGCCGTACTTGCGCTCGAAGCCCTTCGCCTCCAGGCGCTCGGTCAGGCCGAGTTCCTCCATGGGAAGCATGAATCCGGGAATGAGCGATTCCCCGATGTGATACCGGGGGAAACGCTCACGGTCGAGCACGAGAACGCGGCGGCCGCGCTGGGCGAGGAGCCCCGCGGTGGTGGCACCCGCGGGCCCGCCACCGATGATGATGACGTCAAAGTCGTCAGAGAGACCGTACAGAGTCATGCGAGACCTTCCCCAGATCCGACATTCGCGCTGCGTGAAGACTTCTCGCGCTCTCGCGGAGCACGTTTACCGACCAGGGTGCAGGTATCGGTCACACGGTGTCATCGCCCAGATTGCTCAGCACATACTCGACTCCTGCGGGACCGCCCTAGAGCGCTCCTCTATTGCGTCTCGTTAGCCTCCGGCCGGAGCCGTGATCCATCCGGCACCGCCTTCGAGAATCGCCGCCGGACGACAGGAGCCGACACGTATGTCTGTGGAAACACCGCCGCCGGTAAACGGGGCCGCTACCAGTAAGGACGTCCGCCGGCTGGACCGGGTGATCATCAGGTTTGCCGGGGATTCCGGTGACGGTATGCAGCTCACCGGGGATCGTTTCACGTCGGAGAC
>NZ_JBEZVJ010000050.1:0-27457 GCF_040636935.1 Streptomyces sp. NPDC032940
GCCGACGGTGACGGCGCCTCTGGGCTGCACGTCGCAGTAGCCGGACTCCTGGCCGAGCCGCCCGCCCTGCTCGACGACACCGGCGGTGTCGGCGACCGGACGGCGCGGGGCCGCGGTGGACCGAGGGGCGTCCGGTCAGTCCGTGACGCGGCGTACCCGGGTGACCCGGCGGGCGGGCCGGGCCCCGGCGGGTGCCTGCGAGGCGACCCGCGCGCACAGGGCCGTCAGGGCGACCAGGGACGCCAGTACGGCGACCCCGACGGCGACCCAGACGGGCGCGAGGGTGAGGTCGACGGTGCGTGACATCTCCACCGAGGGGGCGGTGGTGCCGTACAGCTTGGCCGCGGCCAGCGCCGCGGGCAGCACGACCGCCACGGCGAGCACCGGCACGGCGGCGCGCACGGTCAGGACCAGGGCCACGACCAGGCAGAGCGCCGAGAAGCCGAGCGCGAAGGCGTAGCCGCGGACGGACGCGTCGTTCTGGTGCAGCGGGAAGTAGGCCACGCCGCAGCCGGCGAGTGCGGCGACGGTGAGCCACGTCGGCCACAGCGCCCGCCGGGCGGCCCGCCGTGCCGCGGGGCCGCGGTCGTCGGCACGGTCCCGCGGCGCGCGGTCACGGGTACGGTCCCTGCGGGCGGGCCGCAGGCCGCGGCGTCGTTCGCGGCCACGGGGGCCGGGCGCGGCGGGCGCCGGTTCCTCGGCGGGTGCCGACTCCTCGAGCGCGTACGGGTCCTCCACGGCCGCCTGCTGTGCGAGCCGGGGGTCCGGCCGGTCGGCGTGCACCCGCTGTTCCTCGGCGAGCCGGCCGATCAGTTCGACCAGGTCCTCGACGGGCCGGCCGGTGGCGGCGGCCCGTACGGCCTCCCGACCGCAGTGCGGTTCCAGGGGGGTGCGGTGCAGCAGGGCCATCAGCCGGGTCACCTCGTCGACCGAGCGGTGCGCCGCGGCGGCCCGGATCGCCTCGTCCGCGCTGTCCGGGCGGCGGGGCGGCCGGGTCAGCAGGCCCGCGAGCCGGGTGACGTCCTCCACGGACCGGGTGACGCCGACGGCGCGGAGCGCCTCGCCCGTGGCCTGCGCGTACTGGGGGGACTGTTCCAGCATCGCGATGAGGTCGACGACCTCTTCCAGGGGCCGGTCGGCCACGGCGGCGCGCACCAGGTCGCCGACGGGGTCGCCGTACGACCGGGACGCGTCGCCGGGGTCCCCGGGTGCGGGGGCTTCGGGGGCGGGTGCGAAGGGGTCCCGGCCGGCGGGGTCCCGGCCGGGGGGTTCCCGGCCGGGGGGTTCCCGGTCGGCGGGCTCGTCGGCGAAGAGCTCCTCGTCCGTGAAGAGGTCCTCGTCGGTGAAGTAGCCCTCGTGGTCCGGTTCGCCGTCCGGTTCGTGAGCCGGTTCGTGCGGGGACGGCCGGTGGGCGTCGGCCGTCCGGAACGTCCGCTCCCGCAGGGTGGGTTCCCTCGGGACGGGCGAGCGGGCCGCGGACTGGGCGATTCCGGGCCGTACCGTGTGCGTGCCGGTGCCCGTGGTGGTCTCCGCGGCCGGCAGGTCCACGGCGGATATGGCGTATTCGGTCGTTCGGGATGATGAGGAGCCGGTGGTCATGGTCTCTCCGTGGGAATGGGGGGTGCGGCCGCCCTGCGTCCCCGACATGCGACACGCGGTGTGGTGCCCATTACTAGGCGCGTCCACCGCGCGGTGCCACTCGGGCGGGCCACGGGGATGAGAGACCCGGCGCGGGGCCTTATCGGCGCGGCGAGGGGGAATCCGTCAGGCAGGGCATGTGCCGCGCACCAGGAGGAGGGGCGGGGTGGACACGACCACAGTGGTGATCGTCGCGGCGGTGTCGCTCGCGGCGGTCGTCCTCTGCGTGGCCGTCGGCGTGCTGGTGCGGCTGGTCCGTACCCGACGGGATCTCAGAAGGGCCGGGCTGCCGAGCGGGCCCCGGTGGGTCTTCTGGGGCGCCGTCCTCTACTTCGTGCTGCCCGCGGACCTCGTGCCCGACCCGGTGTACCTGGACGACATCGGCGTTCTGCTCCTCGCCCTGCGCTCCGTGCGCGGCTCCCTCGGCGGGCGGGAACGGGGCCCACGCCCGCCCCGTGATTACGCTGCGTAAGGAAACCATTCACCCGTTCGATTCGTATAAGTCTCTGGAAGCCGAAGGAAGTCGGCGGACCAGGCGACGGCGCACAGGGACCTTCGCTTGATCGGCGCAGCACCGACTAGGGAGAGACGATGCAACCGTTCGCGCTCAACTACGCACGGCCCGCAGTGGAGTTGGAAGCGACGACCCCGTACGTCTACGACTCCGGGCTGCAGTTGAACGTGCTCCTCGACGGGCGTGTGGCCGCCTGCGACCACGCGCTGCTGAGAGAACTGGGGACCACGACCTCCACGGCGGGGTCGAAGACTCACTTCGACGACTGAACACGGGCCGCCGAGAATGACCGTGCTGATCCTGACCTGTGAAGAGGACGTCACCGCCGACATGGTGATCGTCCATCTGAACGCGTCGGGGGTACCGGTGGTCCGTCTGGACCCAGCCGATCTGACCCATTCCGTCGCGCTCTCCGGCGAGTTCGTGCACGGCTCCTTCCGCGGTCATCTGTCGTCGGGGGGCCGTCTGGTGAGCATCGGGGGCCTGCGGTCCGTCTGGGTGCGCCGGCCGGGGGGTGCGGCCGCGCGGGCCGCCGAGCCCTCGCCGTGGCTGACCGAGGAGTCCGCGCAGGCGCTCTACGGGATGCTCCGCGGCTGCGGGGCGCGGTGGATGAACCAGCCCGACGCGGCCCATCGGGCCCGGTACAAGCCCTGGCAGCTGCGTCTGGCCCAGACGTGCGGGCTGCCGGTGCCGGCCACGCTGATCACCACGTTCCCGCGGGCGGCACGCGAGTTCGCCGAGCGTTACCCGGATCTCGTGGTCAAGCCAGTGTCCGGCGCGCACCCGCAGGATCCGCCGCTGGCGGTGCCGACCAGCCGGGTGCCGCCCGATGCGGACTTCTCCGCCGTCGCCCACGGCCCGACACTGCTGCAACGCCGGGTCGCCAAGCGGGCCGACGTCCGGCTGACCGTCGTCGGCGACCAGCTGCTCGCCGCCCGCCGGTCGGCCCTCGCCGGCCGGGACCCGGAGGTGGAGGTGGACGTCCGCTTCTCCTCGTCCGGCGAGCCGTGGCGGCCCGCCGAGGTGCCGCAGAGGGTGGCCGAGGCCGTTCTCGCGTACATGCGCGGGGCGCACCTGGCGTACGGGGCCTTCGACTTCGCTGAGGACGGGGACGGCACCTGGTGGTTCCTGGAGTGCAACCAGTCGGGGCAGTTCGGCTTCGTCGAGGTGGACACGGGTCAGCCGATCGCCCGCACCATCGCCGAGTGGCTGACCCGCCCCGAGGGCGCGGAGCCGGAGGCGGACGGCGCGGACCCGGCGTTCGCCGGGTGAGCCACGTCAGTGCTGGCGGGGTCCGGGCAGCAGCGCGGTGCGCTGCCAGCCGGCGCCGGGGGACGGTGTGCGCTCGGCGCCGGGCAGGTGGCCGGGTGAGTGCAGGGGGCGCATGACGACCTCCAGTTCCCTGCTCACTCGCTCGGCCTCCCGGCGCACCTGCGTGGGGACGTCACCGCATTCGGCGACGAGTCGGTCGTAGATGGGGGAATCCTGGAACACCCGTCAACGTGCCTTTCGTGTCGTCCGCCCCCGCACGGGGGCACGACTGAGCAGTCTAGGCGTCCGGCCGTCCGAGGGCGCGCTTTCCCCCTATGAGGTGACAGGGTCTCAAGCCGTGGACAGGCGTGGGGCCCGTCCCCCGGGCCGGGCCGGACGGTGCCGGCCGGATCCGCGGGACGGGCCCGGGTGCGCGATGTCACACGGCCAGCGACAGGCCGCTCTCCTCGTCCGGGTCCGCCGTCCTGACGGCGTCCGGGGTCCGCCCCTTGGCCAGCAGCAGGGCGTCCGCCTTGGCCACCGCGTCGTGGATGCCGGTCGTCGCCATCATCACGCACAGCGTGTAGCTGACGTCCGCCAGTTCGCGCGCCGTCGCCGGCCGCTCCCTCTCCGCCTGAGCGATCCGCAGTGACGCGTACCGCGTCAGCAACTCCCTGACGACCTTCGGGTCCGGTTCGAGCACGTAGCGCCCCTCTCTCGATTTTCGCTGCGTATGCCCGAACCTTGACGGAACATTCACCCCCTGAGCGCCCTCGCTCGCCTTTGACGGAATTCCATTGTTCCGTGTCCGGACGGCGCCCCCATAAGGCGACAACAAGGGGAAAAGGGAACAGAACACCGAGGCGTCGGAACCCGGGTGGCGGTCAGGCGACCTGGCCGCTGTGCAGGGCCGTGTACGCCCCTTGTCCGCGCAGGAGTTCCTCGTGCGTGCCGGCCTCCAGGATGCGCCCCTCCCCCATCACCACGATGCGGTCCGCGCCGCGCACGGTGGACAGCCGGTGCGCCACGACGAAGGTGGTGCGGCCGGTCAGCAGCCGGGCGAGGGCCTGCTGGACGAGCGCCTCCGAGCGGGTGTCCAGGGCGGAGGTGGCCTCGTCCAGGATCAGCACCCTGGGATCGCGGATCAGGGCGCGTGCGATGGCCAGGCGCTGGCGCTGACCGCCGGAAAGCCGGGCCCCGTGCTCCCCGACCAGCGTGTCCAGGCCCTGCGGCAGCCGCTCCACGAACTCCAGCGCGTTGGCGTCGCGCAGCGCTGCCCGTACCGTCTCCTCGTCGGCGTCGTCCATGCCGTAGGCGACGTTCTCCCGGATCGTGCCGTCGAAGAGGACCGACTCCTGCGGCACCACCGAGACGAACCGCCGGTAGGTGCGCAGGTCGAGGGTGCTCATGTCGGTGCCGTCCAGCAGGATCCGGCCGGTACTGGGACGCAGGAAGCCGATCACCAGGTTGAGCACGGTGGACTTGCCGGCGCCGGACGCGCCGACCAGCGCGACGGTCTCACCGGGCTCGACGGCGAGGGTGAAGTCGCGTACGGCGGGCCGGCCGTCGCTCTCGTAGACGTGGCCGACGTTCTCGAAGACGACGGCCCCGCGCAGCGAGGTCAGCTCGGTCTTGCCCTCGTTGTCCTCGAGTTCGGGCGCCTGGAGCACCTCCCCGACCGAACGGACGGACTCCAGGCCCTTGGTGATGACGGGGGCCAGTCCCGCCAGGGTCGTCGTGGAGCCGGTCAGCGTGGTCAGGAAGGCGCTGAGCATCACGACGTCGCCGGCGGTGACGCCCCACACGTCGTAGTACGAGATCAGCGCCGCGCCCGCGAGGACCAGGACGCCGATGACGTTGAGCACGACCCAGGACAGGGAGCCGAAGCGGCCGTTGACCAGGTCCAGGCGCATCCCTGAGGTGAGCAGCCGGTCCAGGGTGCCGTCCATGCGGCGCAGCGCCTTGCCCTCGAGTCCGTGGGCGCGGGTGACCGGGATGAGCCGCGTCATCTCCGTGACGCGGGAGGAGAGAGTCTCCACCTCGTGCCGGAAGTGCTCGTTGTGGGCCCGCAGCCGGGCGCGCAGCCGGGCGACGAGGAGGGACGCGGCGGGGACGACGACGAGGAAGACGGGGAGGAACTCCGGTGTGCGGACGGCGATGATGACGAGGCCGCCGGTGAGGACGGTGAGCGCGCCGAGGCCGGTCTCGGCGGTCTGCTGCACCATCTGTTCCACGGTCTCCACGTCCCGCACGACCTTGGCCTGCAGGACACCGGCGCTGACGCGCGAGTGGTAGCCGATGGAGAGCTGCTGCATGCGCGTGCACAGGGCGGACCGCAGGGCGGTGCCCATGCGGCGGACGCTGCCGTACAGGAGGCGGACGTAGAGCAGGTGCAGGGGGTAGTTGACCACCAGGATGAACATGATGACCCCGGTGCTGGTCCACAGCGTACCGATCGGCCGGTGCTGGACGACGGTGTCGATGATGGAGGCGGTGATGAGGGGCAGGAGCCAGACCGGGCTGTGTTTGACGGTGAACACCACGACCGCCCCGGCCAGTCGGCGACGGTCGGCGCGGAGCAGGTAGACGAGCGTGCGTATCGGGTGCTCTCCGCGGTAGCGGTGGTCGAGCGGCTTTTCCAACGACGACGCCATCGGCGTGGTCCTCCTGTGACCGAGGGGCAGGGCAAGCGCTTTCTCGCCTCGCGCTTTCCTACCTCCTGGTCCAGGACTCGCGCCACACCGTCCCGCAGTCCGGGAACACGAACGCCGGGAGGGGGATGCCGGGTGGGGTGCGGCGGGTGACCGGTGCGGCGGGCGCCGGGTGGAGACCCGCGCCTTCACCCCCGTGGAGGGCGCGGGCCTCAGTCTCCGAGCGTGCGGGCCAGTTCGGTGGTGGCCCGCGTGATCTCGCTGTCGCCCTCGGCCAGCAGCCGTTTCAGCTCGCCCCGCCGGGCGCGGACGGCCTGGCGGGCGGCGCGCTCCCACACCACCGGGTTCTCCCGGTGGTTGAGGAGCTTGGGATAGGCGGAGGCGGTGGTCTCCCACTGCCGGGCGTCGGCGATGTTCTTGAGCAACTGGATGATCTGCGCCCGGCAGTTCACCTGGGGCCGCTGGGCCAGCTCCCAGAGGAAGGGCACGGTCGCGGCGGTGGCCTGTTCGACGACGAAGCCGAACTGGCAGATCCGTTTCCGCAGATCACCGAGGGCCGCCCGGGCGGTCTCGGCGTCACCCCGGGCGACCTTGTCGAGCAGGCGCGGGATTGCGGCGGCGGAGCCGCTGGAGTCCTGGATCTCGTCCCAGGGCACCCGGTCCAGACCGGCGAGGGGCGCGGGGCGGAGCGGACCGGCCGGTGACGGGTGACGGTCGGTGCGCCGGGTGCTCGGCTGGGGTGTCGGAGCGCTGCGCATGGTGTGGGGCCCTTCCGCGGCAGTCGGGTCAGGTCAGGGGGCGGGTCGACAGCGTGGCCCAGACGGTCTTGCCCGCCGGAGGTCTCGGGGTCCAGCCCCACTCCTCCGCCAGGGCGTCGACGATGGACAGACCGCGTCCGTGCTCGCGCAGGCCGCAGTCGTCGGAGGAGGTGGGTACGGGCGCGTCGCGACCGGGGTCGGAGACGCTCAGCATCAGACGGCCGGGGTGCAGGCTGAGTGCCAGCCGGATCTCCGGACGGTCCGTCGTGGCCGACGGCAGTGCGTGCGCCACGGCGTTGGCGGCGAGTTCGGTGATCACGAGGGCCGCGTCGTCGCCGTGCCGGTCGAGGGACCACCGGCGCAGCGTGTCCCGTGTGAACGCCCGGGCGTGGGCGAACCCCTCCCCGCTGCACGCGATGCGCAGCACCGCGGGTGCGGGCGGGGCGGATGGTGCGCACGGTGTCGCCGGAGAGTCGGGGAACGGCCACTCGGCGGGGAGACCGGCCGCTCGTGCCGTGCGCGGCAGTCCTCCGAACCGGCTCGCCGCGTCCGTCTCCGGCACGGGCTCGCCGGGCGAGCGGAGCGTTGGATGCGCAGGTGACGGCACGACATCTCCCTGATGCGACGTCAGGACGGGGCGGCAACAGCGGGGTTGACGCCACGGCTATTATCCACGCAGACAGCGCTCGCGTGCAATTGCACGAGAAATTGCGCAGAAAAAAATCGGGTGGGAGCGCGTGAGGGCCGATGTGACGCGGCCCGCTCCCCCGGACGGCAAGGAGACTGCGGTGCCACCAGTGCGGAACGGAGTGCGGGCCAGTTCGCTGGACGCCCGCTGGAAGAAGAGCCGGCACAGCAACGCCGAGGGCAACTGCGTCGAGGTCGCCCTCGTGGACGGGGGCATAGCGATGCGCAACTCCCGTGATCCGGACGGCCCCGCGCTCGTCTACACCTCCGCGGAGATCGCCGCCTTCCTGGCCGGCGCGAAGGACGGCGAGTTCGACCACCTGCTGTGACGGGAACGGGGCGATGGCCGCCGCAGCGCACGCCGACGGCGAAGCGGAGGTCAACTACCCGATTTCTACAGGCCCATACGGGAATCGGCAGCGGGGTGCGATAGTGTGTTCATCAAGTCTGCCGGTCTGCTGGGAGTCAGGATGTCCGCCGCGTCGCCTCGCACTTCCCGCCTCGAACCCTATCTGGATCGGACCGAGCCGGCTCCCACCCTGCTGAAGATGCTCGTCGGCGTACAGCTGGCGGGTTTCCGGGAGGATGCCGGCCTCTCCCAGGACCAGGCGGCGCGGGAGCTGGGGTTCAGTCCGGCGAAGCTGTCCCGCATCGAGTCGGGCAAGGGGCGCAAACCCCCGGCGGAGGGCGACGTCCGCGCGCTGCTGGAGCTCTACGGCACCGACACCTATGAGGGCTCGGTGCTGCTCAAGCTGTTGCAGCGTGCCGGCGAGCCCGGCTGGTGGCAGCGGTACGACAAGCGCCTGATGCCCGAGTGGTTCGACCGGCTGGTCGGTCTCCAGGAGGCCGCGTCGACCATCCGCACCTTCGAGATCCAGTACGTTCCCGGACTGCTCCAGACCGCGGCCTACACCCGTGCCGTGGTCGAGCGCGGTCTGCCGAACGCGCCGGCCTCGGAGGTCGAACGCCGGGTCGAGCTGCGTATGCGCCGGGCCGATCTGCTGCACCGTGTGGACGCGCCGCAGCTGTGGGCCGTCATCGACGAGTCGGTGCTGCTCCGCGTGCTGGGGAGCCGCGAGGTCATGCGGGAACAGCTCGAGCACCTCGTCACGATGGCCGAGCGGCCCCATGTGACCCTGCAGATCGTGCCGCTGGACGTGACCAACGCGTCGGCGCCCGCGATCCCGGTGACCTATCTGCGCTTCGGCGGCAGTGACCTGCCCGACGTGGTCTACCTGGAGCACATCAGGAGCGCCAACTTCCTCGAGGACCGGGACGAGACCGAGGAGTACCGGGTCGCGCTCGACCGGCTGGCCGACGAGGCGCTGACTCCGCGCGAGTCGCTGGAGATGCTGCGCGAGAAGGTCTCGGGTCGTTACGGCGCGAGCTGAGCGGGCGGGCCGTGCGCGGCCTTCCCGGCGTCACGCACGGCCCGTTGCCTGTGTCCTGCCTGCTCTTCTGCGCTCTGCCCGTTCCGTGCCGTGGGGCTAGCGGATACGGCCGAGCCCTCCGAACTCGATCCACTCATCGGTGAGCTGACGGGGCGCCACCTCGGTGTCCGGCCGCCAGGTGGAGACCTCCACCAGGCCCGGCTCCATGATGTCCATGCCCTCGAACAGCGCCTCGACGTCCTTGGGCTCGCGGACGCGGCCCCAGTGTCCCTGCGTCGCCTGGTCCATGAAGTCCGTGACGAACTTCCGCACCTCGGCGTCCTCGCTGACCAGCTGGCACATCACGGCGTAACTGCCGGGCGCGAGCCGCTCGGTGACGCGCCGGACCACGGCCTGCGGCCCGTCGGTCTCGCTGTCCGGGATGCAGTGGAAGACCGAGTTGAACAGCACCGCCACCGGCTGCGAGAAGTCGATCAGACGCTGCGTGTCCGGATGGGAGAAGATCTCCTCGGTCGAACGCATGTCGGCGTGTATGACGGCGGTCTGGTCGTTCTGGTCGAGCAGGGCCCGGCCGTGGACCAGCACCATCGGGTCGTTGTCGACGTAGACGACGCGGGAGGCGGGGTCGACGCGCTGGGCGACGGTGTGCACGTTGTCCTGCGTGGGCAGACCGGATCCGTGGTCGAGGAACTGGCGGATGCCGTAGTCCTCGGCGAGGGTCCGGACGACGCGCTGCAGGAAACGCCGGTTGTTCAGCGCCAGCCGGCGGGTGCTCGGCACGACCTTGTCCAGCTGCTCGACCGCCGCACGGTCGGCCGCGTAGTTGTCCTTGCCGCCCAGGTAGTAGTCGTACATACGTGCGGCCGTTGGCACGTTGGCGTCGATCTCCGTGGACAGCTGCTTGTCGGCTTGCATCTTTCCCCCAGCTCGTACCGCGCCAACTGCACTGGCATGACAGAGAGTACATCCTAGAGACCCGGCGGTCAGGCGAACCAGGGGTCGGACGGCGGGGCCGTCAAGTCGATTGCCGACTGGCATACTTGACGACCCCTCAGTTGTGGTTCTCAGCCGCGTGCGGCCAGGTACGCGTCGATCCCCGGTGCCTGGTGGGCCTCCTCGACGCCGACCAGTCCGCCGGCCGCCCCGGCGTCGGGCTTCAGCACATAGGTGGAGCGGCTCGCGGGCGCCGAGACGTCGGTGAAGTCCTGCGGCGTGCCCAGGCCGGTGTCCACGTCGTGCTGCGAACGGTGCGCCTTGACCACGTCCTCGCGGGTCAGGCTGCCGGCCTCGCAGGCCTTCTTCAGGTCCGCGCCGATGAGCAGGGCCGCGTTGTACCCGGAGAGCGCGCCGGAGTCGACGGGTGAGCCGGGGTACTTCTTCCCGTAGGAGGCGACCATCTTCTGCACGCCAGGGAGGTCGGAGCTGGGGGCCGGGGCCGCGCTGACCACGTGGACCATGGCCTCCAGCGCCTTCGCCGCGGGCGTCTTCATCAGCTGCGGAGCGTAGCCGGGCGCGCTGCTGACGATCGGCACCGTGAGGCCCTTGGACGCGGCCACCCCCGCGAGGGACGCGGTCTGGGCGGGTCCTGCGCTGATCAGGACGGCCTTGACCCCGGCCTTGCTCAGTGCCGAGACCTGCGCGGACAGGTCGGTGTCGGTGGCCTTGATCTTCTGTCCGACCACCTTCATCCCGGCCTTCTCGGCAGCCCAGGTCGAGCCCTCCAGGGCGTTGGCGCCGTAGTCGCCCTCGAAGTAGACGTGGCCGATGCTGTCGCCCTCGGCGACCTTCTTGGTGCGGGTCAGGAAGTCTACGGCGGCGATCATGTCGAGGTCGTATGTGGTGCCGAGGACCTGGACGGAGTCCTTGCCGAGCAGGGAGGCCGCCCAGGCCTGCGGGAAGGTCAGCATGTGGTCGCGTTCGATGTCGTCGAGCAGGGCGGCGACCACCGGCGAGCCGATGACCTGGGGCAGGGCGACGACGTCCGGGGAGATGTCGGCGTAGGCGGTGACCGCCTTCTGCACGTCGTAGCCGTGGTCCTTGACGACGATCTCCACCTTGCGTCCGCAGATGCCGCCCGCGGCGTTGGTCTCGTCGGCCCACATCTGCTGCGCCTGCACGATGCTCTTGCCGAGGGTGGCGTAGGGCCCGGTGAGGTCGGTCAGGGCGCCGAGCCTGATGGCCGTGTCGCTGACTCCGGGGCCGGCCTTGACGCCGTCGGCGCCGTCGTCGGTGCTTGTGCCGTCCGCCTTGGAGCTGCAGGCGGTGCCCGCGAGCAGCACGGCGGCCAGGGCCGCGGCCAGGGCGGCGGTCCGGGTGGTGCGGGGCCTGGGGTGCGTGACGTTCACGGGGTGTGCTCCTTGGCTCGTGCGGTGGTGGCAGGGGTGGTCGGGGGCGTGGGCCCGGTGCCGGGCGGGCCGGTGACCCGGGGCCGGCGGCGCAGCCGGGCGCGGGCGCGGCGGGCCAGGCCGTGGAGGCCGTCGGGGGCGAAGAGGAGGATCACGACGATCGCCGCACCGTAGAGGTAGCGGGCGGCCTCGGTCGGGCCGATCGAGCCCTCGCCGGAGCCGGGCGTCGCGACGAGGGGCAGCTGGTCGGCGTAGCGCGTCATCAGCAGGGGCAGCGCGGTGACGAACACGGCCCCGGCGGTGGCCCCGGCGACGGAGCCCAGGCCGCCGATGACGATCATGGCGAGATAGTCGACGGACAGGGCGAGGGAGAAGTAGTCGGGCACGACGCGGCGGAAGGCGAGCGCGAGCAGGACGCCGGCGAGGCCCGCGTACATCGAGGAGACGACGAACGCCGCCGAGCGGTACTTCGCCACGTTCACGCCCATCACGGACGCCGCCGTCTCGCTGTCGCGCAGCGCCACCAGGGCGCGGCCGGGGCGTCCGCGCAGCAGCCCGCGCGCGGTGAACCAGGTGACGGCGAACAGGGCGAGGCCCAGGTACCAGAGCCGTTCCTCGGCGCCGAACGGCACGCCCAGGACCGTCAGTTCCGGGTCGGAGGCGGCGAAGGTGAACCCGGCGAGCTCCAGGGGCGGCACCGAGCGGCCGTTGAAACCGCCGGTGACGGAGTCGGCGGTGAGCAGGACGTGGTGGCCGAGGAAGACGAGTGCGAGGGTGGCCACGCCCAGGTAGATGCCCTTCACCCGGGCGGCGACGGGGCTGAACAGGCCGCCCGCGGCGCCGGCCAGGAGGACCGCGAGGACCGCGGCGAGTGCCGGCGGCAGCCCCGGTCCGGGCTCGCCCGCCAGCCAGACGTAGCCGTAGGCGCCGACGGCGAGGAAGAAGGCGTGGCCGAGGGAGAGCTGTCCCGCGGTGCCGCTGAGCAGGCCGAGCCCGACGGCGCCGATCGCCGCGGCCATCGAGAACAGGCCGATGCGCAGCCAGAAGGCGTCCAGGTAGAAGGGCAGGGCGCACAGGAGGAGGGCGGCCAGGAGCAGCGGTCCTCGTCCGAGGAGACCGTTCGCCTTGCGGAGGCCCTTCGTCTCACGGATGCCCTTCGTCTCACGGAGGTCAGACACGGGCCGCTCCCTTCGCCGCGAAGAGTCCGGTGGGACGGATCAGCAGGACCAGCACCATCACGGCGTACGGCGCGACGTCGCCGAAGCCCTCGCCGAGGACGTGCAGATCGGACTGGTAGCCGGCGACGAACGCCTCGGTGAGGCCGATCAGCATGCTGCCGACCAGGGCGCCGACCGGGGAGGCCATGCCGCCGAGGATGGCGGCCGGGAAGGCCTTCAGGGCGATCTGCCCGGTGGTGCGCTCCAGGCCCGGCGCCGGGAAGGCGACGAGGAAGACCGCGGCGAGCGCGGCGAGACCGCCGGCCAGGCACCAGGCGACGGTGCGGATCCGGGTCAGCCGTACGCCCATGAGGGCGGCGGCCTCGGCGTCCTCGGCCGCCGCGCGCAGGGACAGGCCCCACGGGGTGAACCGGAACAGGGCGAAGGCGCCGCCGATGGCCACGGCGGACACCAGGATCGCGGCGACGCGGCTGTCGGCGACGGTCACCGGCCCCAGGTCGGTCACCGCGTCGCCCCAGGGGTCGCCGAGGGGCAGCAGGTCGCCGCCGATGCGCCGGGCCAGGTCGGTGACCAGGACGATGTCGATGCCGATGGTCACGATGGTCTGCACATGGGCGCCGTGCGCGTCCTGCTCCCCGCGCTGGAGGAGCAGGCGGTCCAGCGCACCGGCCACGGCGGCCGTGGCGACGACGGCGAGGGCCAGCGCCCCGGCGAAGCCGAGGTCGTCGTGGAGGACGGCGACGAGGTAGCCGCCGAGAAGGAGCAGGGAGCCGTGGGCGAAGTTGAGGACGCCGGAGGCCTTGAAGATGGTGACGAAGCCGAGCGCGATCAGGGCGTAGACCGAGCCGAGCGCGAGACCGTTGAGGAGGTTGTCGAGGAGGTCGCTCATGCCGCGTCCTCCCCCGTGGTTCCGGTGCCGAGGTAGGCGCGCAGCACCTCGGGGTCGCGGCGGACCTCGTCCGGGGTGCCGTGGGCGATGGCCCTGCCGAAGTCGAGGACGGTGACGTCGTCGGCGAGCCGCATGACCAGGCCCATGTCGTGCTCCACCAGGACGACGGACAGGCCCAGTTCGGCCCGGACCTCCCGGACGACCTCGGTCATGCGGACGCGTTCGGCGGCGTTCATGCCGGCCACGGGTTCGTCGAGCAGCAGCACACGGGGCTCCAGGCAGAGGGCTCGGGCGAGTTCGACCCGCTTGCGGTCGCCGTAGGACAGCAGGGCGACGGGTGAGTCGAAGTGGGCGCCGAGTCCGGTGAGCGCGGCGATCTCCCGGGCCTTGGCGAGGTGGTCGCGCTGTTCGCGCACGGCGCGCGGCAGCCGCAGGGCGCTGGCGGCGAAGCCGGCGCGGGACAGGGCGTGGCGGCCGAGCATCAGGTTGTCGGCGACGGTGCCCTGGGTGGTGACGATGTTCTGGAAGGTGCGGGCCACGCCGAGCGCGGCGATCCGGTGCGGGGCGAGCCGGGTCAGGTCGGCGTCGCCGAGGCGTACGGTGCCGGCGGCGGGCCGGTAGAGGCCCGACAGGACGTTGAAGCAGGTGGACTTGCCGGCGCCGTTGGGTCCGATGACGGCGTGCACGGTGCCGGGGGCGACGGTGAAGGAGACGCCGTCGAGGGCGGTGAGGCCGGCGAAGCGGACGGTGACGCCGCTGACTTCGAGCGCGGGGGGCGCGGCGGTACGGGTGGTCACGCCGCCCCCTGGTCGTCGGCGGCCTCGCCCAGGTAGAGGCGGCGTACGGCGTCGGTGCGGGCGAGTTCGGCGGTGGGTCCGGACAGGCGGATCTCGCCGACCTCCAGGACGTGGGCGTGGCTCGCGAGGGAGAGCGCCATGCCGGCGTTCTGCTCGACCAGGAGGACGGCGGTGCCCTGGGTGTTGATCTCGCGGATCACCTCGGCGATCCGGTCCACCATGAGCGGGGCGAGCCCGAGGGAGGGTTCGTCGAGGAGGAGCAGCCGTGGCGACGCCATGAGGGCACGTCCGATGGCCAGCATCTGCTGCTCGCCGCCGGACAGCAGGCCCGCGGCCTGGCGGGTGCGTTCGGCGAGCCGGGGGAAGAGGGCGAAGACGCGGTCCCGGGCCGCGCGGACCTGGGCCGGGGCGCGGCGGGAGAGGCCGAGGCCGCCGGCCCGCAGGTTCTCGTCGACGGTGAGCCCGGCGAACACCCGCCTGCCCTCGGGCACCTGCACGACTCCGGCGCGGACGGCGGCGACGGGGTCGCGGCCGTCGAGGGCGGTGTCGCCGTAGCGGACCCGGCCGGCCGTGATCGCGCCGCGGTGCAGGCGCAGGGTGCCCGACACGGCGCGCAGCAGGGTCGTCTTGCCGGCGCCGTTGGCACCGAGCAGCGCGACGACGCCGGCGTGCGGGACGGTCAGGGACACGGATCGGAGAGCGGAAGCGGACAGGGCGCGGCCGTATGTCACGTCGAGGTTCTCGACGTGCAGTGCGGGCTCGGCGGCGTCGGTGTCCGGTGGTGCTGCGGGCATCGCGGCTCCTGAGGCCGTGCCGGGGTGGCACGGTGACGGGGAAGGGGCGCTCACCACAGCACGGGGGGCGGGGGGCGTACAGGGGGTCGGGGCCGGGTCGCTGCGGGGTCCCAGTCGGGGGACGGGGAGGTTGTGCGGATGCCCAGCCCTGCGGGCCGGGTATGGGCGGGTGCGCCGGCCGGGGGCGGGTGGGGTGACCGCGGTGGGCCCGGGCGGGGGCGGGTCCGCGCGGCCCGGCGCTGCGGGGGTGCCGCTGCGCCCACCCGTGCCGCCACAGCGGCACGACTGCCCGCAGCTACGGCGTTACGGCGGCATGGCGGGCCGTAGCTACGTACGGCGGGGTGGGCGGGCGGCCGCAGCTACGTACGGCGGGGTGGGCGGGCGGCCGTAGCTACGTACGGCGGGGTGGGCGGGCGGCCACAGCTACTTGTGGCGGGGTGGGCGGCCGTAGCCATGTACGGCGGGGTGGGCGGGCGGCCGCAGTCATGACTGGGCGGTGAGGAGGTGGTGGGCTGTCAGGGCGAGGGTGATCTGGACCAGGTCGGCCGGGCGGGAGAGGGAGTGGGAGGTGAGCTGTTCGCAGCGGCGCAGGCGGTTGAGGACCGTGTTGCGGTGGCAGTAGAGGCGTTCGCCGGCCCGCTGGGCCGAGCCGTCGCAGTCGAGCCATGTCGTCAAGGTGTCCAGCAAAACGTCCCGGTCGGCGGGCTCCAGCCGCAGCAGCGGGCCGAGCACTCTGTCGGCGAGGGACCGGCCCAGTTCGGGGGCGGCCACGACGAGGGCCGCGGGGAGGTGGTCGGCCAGCCGGACGGTGCCGCCGTGCTCGGGACAGATGCCGAGCGCGGTGTCGGCGAGCCCGCGTGCGTCGCCGACGGCGGCCAGGCCCTCGACGGGGCTGCCGATGCCGACCCGCAGCCCGCCGGGGAGGGCGTCGCCCGGCAGCGGGAGTTCGTCGTCGCCGGCGGCCAGCAGCACGATGCCGTAGTCCACCTCCGCCCCGGTGTGCCAGTGCACGCGTGTTCCCTCCGGCACGACGGCGGCGCGGACGGCGGTGGAGCGGGCGGGGTGCGTCCCGGCGACGGCGACGACCGCGTAGCGGCCCTGCTCCGGCAGCTCCAGGGCCTGCGCGGCCTCCGGCAGGTCGGCGATGCGACTGGTGCCGTCGAGCAGGCCGGCCGCCAGCAGCCGGGCCCGGTTCTCCCGGCGCCGGCTCAGCTGCCACTCGGTCTGCCGGTAGGCGTCCGCGACGAGGGTGCAGTGCTCGTCGACGAAGTTCCACACGTCGGCGGCCACGTGCACCAGCAGCCGTACGTCCTCGGGTGCGGTGCGGGAGGTCTCCTCGACCAGCCGCTGCCACACCAGGGAGCCGCCGAGGCGGAAGGCGTGGAGCAGGGCGTCCAGCGGCAGTCCCTGTTCGGCGCGGGTGGTGCCGATCCGCCAGGAGCAGCGACGGGCCGCGTCCCGGGCGCCCCGGGGGTCGAGCAGCGAGGTCACGCTGTGCCGCAGCGAGCGGTGCGCCTCCTGCCAGGTCGCGGCGGGGTCCTTGGTCAGGGCGGTGCGGTACGCCGGTTCCTGCTCCCGCAGCAGGGCCACCAGCCGGTCGGTCAGCCCGGGCAGGTCGTCGAGCAGCCCGCGGGCCGCCCGGTGCAGGACCCGCAGGGCGTCGGCGTCCATGAGCGAGGCGACGCTCGGTGTCCGCGGGCGCGGAACGGGCGTCAGTCCGGCGGTGCGGATCGCTGCTCGTGACCGTACGGCGTGGTGCATCGCGGTCCTCCCCAGGCAGGGCTCACGGAGGAGAGCCGACGCGGGCCGTCCGCCCGCGCCCGGCCTGCCCCCTGACTCGTCCTGCCCCGAAGGATGGCATACCGTCTGGTCGGTCCCTAGGGTCGTGCACCGGTCTTTTCGGCCCGTTCCCCCTGTTCCGCCTGTTCGACCACGCGCGCCAGCTCCAGCCGGGACCGTACGCCGAGGACCGCGAAGACCCTGCGGAGGTGGTAGTCGACGGTGCGGGTGCTGACCGCCAGGCTCAGCGCGACCTCCCGGTTGGTGGCGCCCTCGGCGACATGCCGGGCGATGCGCAGTTGCTGCGGGGTCAGCCGGGTGAGTGTGCCGGCGGGCGCGGAACCGCGCGAGGCGGCGCCGAGCGCCCGCAGTTCGCCGCGCGCCTGCTCGGCCCAGACGCCGGCGCCGCACCGTTCGAAGCCGGCCAGCGCGCCGCCGAGGCGGTCGCGGGCCTCGCGCGGCCGGCGTCGCCGGCGCAGCCACTTCCCGTAGAGCAGTGCGGTGCGGGCCCGTTCGAAGTCGCCGCCCGCCTCGTCGTGCCGGGCGAGGGCGCGCACGTACAGGGCGTCGGCGTCATCGGGCGGGGCGAGCAGGGCGTGGCAGCGGGCGAGTTGGGCGGCGGCCTGCGGATCGGCGCCGAAGGCGGCCCAGCCGGCGAAGTCCGTCATGAGCGTCCGGGCGTCCTCGTGCCGGCCGGCGAGGACGGCGGCCTCCACGAAGCAGGGCACGGCCAGCCGCCACACCGCGAAGTGGCCGCGCCGGGGTCCGGGCAGGACCAGGAGACCGAGCCGGTCGGCGGCGTCGAAGGGACGGCCGCGCCCGAGGTCGGCGCGGGCCGCCGCCCACTCCGCCAGGGTGGCCGCCTGGGCCAGTCCGTGCCGGCGTGCGGTGTCGAGCGCGGCGGCCACGTGGCGGGCGACCGCGTCCGGCTCGTCCTCGATCGACGCCGCGAGGGCCAGTACGGCCCGGTGGTGGGCGGCCGTGTTGCGCTGCCCGGCCCGCAGCGCGGTGCGCAGGCCCTCCTCGGCATGGGCGCGGGCCTGCGGGTGCCGGCCGGCGCGCAGCTCGGCGTAGGCGAGGTACTCGAGCGCATGCGGGACCAGCGTGTCCGAGCCGAGGTGGCGGGCGGCGGCGAGGGCCCGCGCGCCCGCCCGGCGGGCGGCGTCCACCTCGCCCAGGAGCAGGGCTGCCGCCGCCGCCCGCAGCAGGCCTTCGGGGCGCTCGCCGGTGCGGGCGTGTGCCACGACGTGCCCGAGCGGTACGGCCGCGCGGTCCAGCCGTCCTTCGAGCAGCGCCCGCATGCCGGCGCGGTGGTGGCGCACGAGGTCGGGGGGCGTGAGGGGCTGCCCTGCGCTCCGACCGGTCGGGCCGGGGGCCGGGCCGAGGGTGGCCAGGCAGGCCGGCAGGTCGCCGGCGGCCCAGGCCGCGTCGGCTGCGGCCAGAGCGGCGGCCTCGGCCTGGCCGGGGGCCTCGGCGGCGAGCAGGTCCGCGGCCAGCAGCAAGGTCTGGTGGGCGTCGCCGACGGGGCCGTCGCGCAGTTCCGTCAGCCCGCGCACCAGTTCGGCCCGCCCCCGCACCACGGCGGGGGCGGCCGAGCCGCGGACCGCGGTGAGCAGCGGGCGCGCACGGTCGGGCCGGCCGGCGAGCAGTTCCTGCTCGGCCGCGGCTGTGTAGCGCTCCGCCCGGGCCGGGCCGTCGGCCGACAGTTCGGCGGCACGGGCGTACGCCGTCGCGCGCAGCCGGTGCGGCGCGGTGGTCGCTTCGGCGGCCCGGGCCGCGAGCCGGTCCGCGAGTGCGGGGGCGGGACCGGCGCCGGGCAGCGACCAGGCGCGGTGGAGCAGCGCGGGGAGCTGCTGCCCGGCCGCCTCCAGGACGCCGGCCAGCGCACGGTGGGCCGCGCGACGGTGCTCCGGTGCCGCGGTGGCGTGGACGGTGCGTCCGACGAGCGGGCTGCGGAGACGGAGCCGGCCGTCGGCGAGTGCGAGGAGCCCGGACACCGGCTCCGGGCCCGGCGTGGGAGCGGTGGGCGGCCGCGGGTGCCACTGCAACGGCCCGGCAGCCGGCCGCGAGTGCCACGACGGGGGCGCGTCGGCCGGCCGCAGGTGCCGTACGGCGGCCAGGGCGAGGTCCGCGTCGACGTCGGGGGCGTCCGGCACCCGGGCGGCCGCCGCAACCGTCAGCAGCAGGTCCCGTTCCCGCCGCGGCAGCCCCGACAGGGCTCTGCCCGCCACACCCGCCAGGGTGCCGGCGTCGGCGAGCGGGCTGGGCAGCGGCCGGTGCCCGCGCAGTTCGGCGGGCGACAGCCGGCGGACCAGGGCGAGCAGCAGGGCCGGGTTGCCCTCCGCCTCGGCCAGCAGGTGCGCGCGGACGGCCGGGCCGGCGGTGCCGTCGGTCGCGTCGTCCAGCAGGGCGTCGGCCTCCGGGGGCGACAGCGGGTCCAGGCGTACGGCCGGGAGGTGGGCGAACTCCGGGGCGACGGCCCGGTCTCCGGCCACGGACAGGAGCAGCGCGATCCGGACCGCCGGGTGCGGGCACTCCGCCGCGCGGACCAGGGCGGCCCGGGCCGCCGGGTCCCACAGATGTGCGTCGTCCACGCACACGAGCAGGGGTCCGTCGCCTGCTGCCGTCCGCAGGCCGGCGAGCAGTGCCCCGGCCGGATCGGGTGCGTACCGGTCCGCCGGGGCGCCGGGGCACAGGACGGGACCGGCCGTGAAGGTCCGGGCGGCCCACTGGAGGAGGGTGGTGCGGCCGAGGCCGGGTTCCCCGGTGACCACCAGGTGGCCGCCGCGGGTGGCCAGTCCGTCCAGCAGCTCCCCGACCACCCGCCGTTGCGGTCTCTGGCCTTGGATCCGCACGGCCGTACGTACGGTCGTCTCTCCGGTCATTCCCGGCAGGTTACGCGCGCGTAACCGAAGGCGGAAGGCACCGGTCCACGCCCGCTGCGCACCGGTTCGGCCAGGTGTCGACCGCCCGACCTGCGCTTCTTTCGCGGTGCACCCGGAAGAGCGCTGTGCGGTTGCCCAGAGTGCGCCGCCCCCCGCCGTGCGGCGGCACAGCGCGCCGGCGGCGACGGCGCCGTACGCGCGGCCGCCGCCGGCCGGGGCGGTGGAAGGTCAGGAGCCGTGCGGGCAGTTGCCCCGGTACTCCTCGATGGTGAGGCCGGGCCGCGGCAGCGGGCACAGGAACTGCTCGTAGCGGGTGTCGTTGTCGATGAACCGCTTGAGCCAGGAAATGCTGTACTTCGCGATCGTCGTGTTCGACGTGTTGGGCGAGAAGTGCGTCGCGCCGTTCAGCTCCAGGTACGCGCGGTCCGTGGTGGAGGGCAGGCTGGAGTAGAAGGGCTCGGAATGGGTGGCGACCGGGGCGATGGTGTCGCCGTCGGCGCCCACGATCAGGGTCGGGGTGCTGACCTCGGGCCAGGTCTTGTCGAGGTTCCAGGGGGTGAGGGGGATGGCGGCCTGGAGCGAGGGCCGGGACTTGGCGGCCTCGAGCGTGCCGCCGCCGCCCATCGAGTGCCCCATGACGCCGAGCCGGCTGCTGTCGATCCGGCTGCGCACCGAGCTGCGCTCGGTGAGATAGTCGAGAGCGGCGAGCAGCTGCCGTCCGCGGGAGTCGGGCTGGTCGAGCGTGGTGAGGGTGTCGATGGTGAACACGACGAAGCCCTGCGAGGCCAGCCGCGGACCGAGCCAGGCGATGGAGGACTCGTACGCGGTGAAGCCGGGCGCGATGACGACGGCACCGAACGTGCCGTCGCTGGTGCTGGTCGGGTAGTAGATCGTGCCGCCGCCGAAGCCGGTGACGGCGAGCGACGAGACGCTGGTGTCCGACACGGAGTAGGGGCCGCGCAGTGCCTCGATGCTGGAGGTGGTCGGCGCCGGGCCTCGCTCGTACGGGTTGTCGGCGGCGTGGGCTCCCGGGCCGGTGAGGGTGCTGAGCGCGACGACGGCGGCGAGGGCCGCGGTGACACCGGCCAGCCGCCGGCGTGTGCCGCGGGGGGCAACGTGGTTGTGGGGGTTCTGCTGCACGACGAGTCGTCCTCTCTGTCGTGGCGAGTCGCCCGGCCGGTGGTCGCACACGGCCCGGGACACGTGGGGTCGCGTCCCGGGACATCCGCCGGACGGGCCTCGCCGATGAGCTGGCAGTGCCACTGTCGGCAGGCGCGGTGCCGGAGGGCATCGGCAGAATCACCGGTCTCGTGGGACTGGGCGGGCTACGGGTGAACCGATGGGCGGCGCCCGGGAACGCGTTGCGTCGCTGTCCTCCGGCCCGGGGCTTGCGGAGGCACCCGGTCCGTGTGACACGCTCGGCACCGGCCGGGCGACGTGGTGCGCCGGCCGATGTCGAGGTGCAGATCTCGGAGAGGCGGCGGTATGCGGATCGGACTGCTCGGCACCGGCCCCTGGGCGGACATGGCGCACGCGCCGGCCCTGGACCGGCATGTCGGAGTGGAGTTCGCCGGCGTGTGGGGACGCAGGCCCCAGGCCGCCAAGGAACTGGCGGAACGGCACGGCACGTGTGCCTACGACGATGTCGACGGCCTGTTCGCCGAGGTGGACGCCGTCGCGGTGGCGCTGCCGCCGGCCGTGCAGGCCGAGCTGGCGGTGCGCGCGGCGCGGGCCGGGTGCCATCTGCTGCTGGACAAGCCGCTCGCGACGACGGTGGCGCAGGGGCGGGCGGTGGTCGAGGCGGTGCGGGAGGCCCGTGTCGCCTCCGTCGTCTTCTTCACGGCCCGGTTCCAGCCCGGGACCGAGGCGTGGATCGCCGAGCAGGCCGAGACCGGTGACTGGTTCACGGCGCGTGCGCAGTGGCTGGGCGCGGTGTTCGGCGGCGACAGCCCGTTCGCGCGCTCGCCGTGGCGCCGCGAGAAGGGTGCCCTGTGGGACGTCGGCCCGCACGCCCTGTCCGTGCTGCTGCCGGTCCTGGGGGACGTACGGCAGGTGGCCGCGGCCGTGCCCGGTCCCGGCGACACCGTCCAGCTGGTCCTCGACCACACCGGCGGGACGTCCAGCACGCTCACCCTCAGCCTGTCGGCACCGCCCGCGGCGGCGGGCGCCGGGGTGGAGCTGCGCGGCGCCGCCGGGGTGACGCTGATGCCGGAGAGCGCGGAGGGTCCGGTGCCCGCGCTCCAGCGGGCCGTGGACGCCCTCCTGGCCGCGGCGCGCACCGGGCGTCCGCATCCCTGCGACGCGGTGTTCGGGCTCCGGGTCACCGAGATCCTCGCCGGTGCCGAGGAGCTGCTCGGCACCGGACGGTGACGCCGGTCAGCCGGCGGCGTCCTGCGTCCCGGACGAGGTCTCGCTCCACCGGAACCAGGCCCGGTCCCCCCGGATGTGCAGCAGGAACCCGGCGACCGGGCCTTCCGGCGAGGCCAGCGACACGCGTGTCGTGATCTGCGCGTACGCGGCCTCCCACTCCTGCCGGTGCCCGGTGTCGTCCCGCTCTGCCAGGGCGAGTTCGCGGGCGAACAGCTCCCGCACCGCCCCGAAGGCAGGACCGGGCCTGAAGCGGCCCGCGAGCCAGGGGAAGTCGGCGTCGTCCACGACGATCTCCCCGACCTCCGCCCCCGTCGTCCGGTCGCGCACGCGCCAGACGTCACCCTCGAACCCCACACCGCCTCCGTCTCCCGCAGGGCCACCCGCCCTGCGGGCCAGCATGCCACCCGGCACCGGCACCGGACGGGAGCGCGTCCGGCCCGGCGCGGGAGGCGAGCACCTGAGGTGCCGTCAGGTGCACAGCACGGCGGCGCCGGTCAGGTCACCGGTCTGCCCGACGGCACGCCTGCTCCCGCAGGGCCGCGTCCAGGCGGTCACGGACCTCGGTCTGGGCGGCTATGCGCTCGTCGAGCACCGCCAGCCGCTCCCGTGCCACTCGCAGCCCCTTGTCCGAGGGCGGTGCCCCGGCCACGTCGCCGTCCAGGCACGGCAGGAAGACGCGCACGTCGTCCAGGGTGAGCCCGACGGACAGCAGGTGGCGGATGTTGCGGACCCGCACCAGGGCCCGCTCGTCGTAGACGCGGTAGCCGTTGTGGGCCCGCTCGGAGGAGATCAGCCCGGCCTCCTCGTAGTGCCGCAGCGCCCGAGCGGTCGTGCCGGCTGCCCTGGCCAGTTCACCTATCCGCACCCGTCGCACCTCCCGGGCCATGCCTATCACGCCACGACCGCCCCTCCGTCGACCGGGAGCACGACTCCGGTGACGAAGGACGCGGCCGGCTCGGCGAGCCGGGTGATCGCCCATGCCACCTCCTCGGGCCGGCCGATCCGTCCCAGCGGGGTGTGCTCCAGCTGCCACCGCCGGACCGCGGCCATGCGCTCCGGCGTCAGGCCTTGGTGCTCGCCGATGGGGGTGTCGACGGCGCCCGGGGCGACCGCCACCACCCGGACGCCGCGCGGGGCCAGCTCGACGGCCCAGCTGCGCGTGAGCAGTTCGAGGGCGGTCTTGGTGGCCGCGTAGACGGAACTGCCCGGCCAGGCCCGCTGCCCCACCGACGTGCTGACGTTGACGATCACACCGCCGGAGGCTTCCAGAGGAGGCAGCGCCGCCTGGCTCAGCAGGACGGGGGCGACGAGGTTGGTCTGGAGCTGGGCCGTGATCAGCCGGGGAGTGAGAGTGCCGAGGGCACCGCTGTGCACGATGGCGGCATTGTTGACCAGGACGTCCAGTCGGCCATACGCCTCGGTCACGCTCCGGACGATGCGTTCGGGCTCCCCCTCGGCGGTGATGTCGGCGGGCAGCGGGGTGATCCGCTCGCACCCGGCCGCCGTCCGCGCGAGTGGTTCGCCGCGCCGTCCGACGGCGACCACCTGGGCCCCCTGTGCGGCGAAGGCGCGGGCGGTCGCCCGGCCGATGCCGGTGCCGGCTCCCGTGACGAGGACGGTTCTGCTGCTTCCAGAGGCGCTGATGTCCATGCCGGGCATCGTGCAACCCTGCCGTCGGCGGCAAGGTCAACGCACGTCGTTCTCCGTCAGCAGGCGGCACGCCAGGGCTCGTTCCCCGGCCCCGCCGCTCCCGTCGGCCTCCACCCGGTACAGCCGGGCCTCCGGCGCGCGGGTGACGGTGTCCGTCGGCACGCCGTCGGTGAAGAGGACGCCGACTCCGTCGTCCAGTGCCCAGCCGGCGGGCAGCGAGCCGGCGGCCACGGCCTGCCGGTAGGAAGGGCGGCGGCCCTCTTCGCTGTCGTAGTGCGGGCAGACCGAGCCGGGGAGCAGGCCCAGTCCGTCCGGGAGGAAGGTGAGCGGCCCGAAGGAGTCGGTGTGCGAGCCTTCGGCCCAGCAGTTGGCGCCCGCGCTGATCCCGCAGAGGACGGTCCCGCGGTCGTAGGCCTCGCGCAGGATCCGGTCGACGCCGTGCGCGCGCCAGACGGCCAGCAGGTTCGCCGTGTTGCCGCCGCCGACGTAGACGACGTCCTGGGCGAGCAGGAAGGACCGCAGCGCGTCGTCGTCGAGTTCCCGGCGGAACAGGGACAGCACGCCCGGTTCGCAGTCGCGTGACCGGAACGCGGTGAGGAACTGCTCGACGTAGGCGGGAGCGTCCCCGCTGGCCGTCGGAACGAAGCAGACCCTGGGCCGGGCCGCGCGCGCCCGGGAGAGCACCCAGGAGTCGAGCAGACCGTCCTCGTCGGTGGAGAAGCCTCCTCCGAGGAGGGCGAGTCGACGCTCGGGAATCGCAGCCATGGGGGACCTCCTGGGTACGCAGGTCTGCGGGTACGGCGACTCGCACGATGCCGGGCCGTCCCCCGTGTACGCAATCGAAAGGCCCGCCGCCCCTGTCGTCCGCCGCCTGCATTAAACGGGCCTTAAGTGCCGGTTAAGGCCTGCGGCCCTCGCCCGCATCCGCCAAGTTCCGGACCCGTCAGGGCTGTTGCGTGCTCGTCGGGGCGGTTGGCCCCGGCAGGTGTTCTGCGTACCATCGGGCCACCGTCCGAGAGCGCTCTCAGGAGACTCCCCCCTCGGAGACTCGGACTGTCATGTCCCGAACATTCTGGAGACCCCCCACATGACTCCTCGTCACCACCGCCCCCTCGGCCGCCGCAAGCTGCTCGTCGCGCTCGGCGGCGCCGTCGTGGCCGCGCCCGCCGTCGCCGCCGTCGCCCCCCACGCCCTCGCCGGCACGGACAGCGACGCGGCCGTTCCCGAGGCCGCCGGCGCGCTGCCGCTGACGATCGTCAACAGCACCGGTTCCTTCGGCAACGCCGACGTCCACGTCTACATCGTCGGCAACCAGGACGGCCGCCAGGTGCGCGTCACCCCCGACGGCACCGTCGCGCCCGTGGCGCTGTCGGACAACGGTGCCGACGGCTTCACCGACTACGCGATCAGCCTCGCCGGCAGCGGTGAGACAACGCTGTCACTGCCGTATCTGTCCGGCCGGATCTATGTGTCGCTCGGCGAGAAGCTGAAGTTCAAGGTGGTCGCCGACGGCGCCGGCAACCCCGCGCTGCAGTACCCGGCGGGCTGGGTCGCCTCCGACCCCAACCACCACGTGCTGCACGACTGCGCCGAGTTCACCTACAACTCCGCCGGGATGTTCTGCAACACCACCATGGTCGACATGTTCAGCGTGCCGCTGGCCATCCGGCTGACCGGCGCGAAGGACCAGACGACGGGCACCGTGCGCCCCGGCGGACGGGCGGCCGTCTTCGACGCCGTGCGGCGTGTCGAGGAGTTCGCCCCGCTGGTCGTGGACGACCTCCGGGTGATCGCTCCCGGGCACGGGCTGGACGCCGGTCTTTTCCCGGAGGACTACCTCGCCCCGTACATCGAGGAGGTCTGGAGCACCTACACCGGCAAGGACCTCACCGTCACCACCAACGCCGGCGCCTTCACGGGCCGGGTCCGCGGAGACCGGCTGACCTTCGGCGGGCCCGCCCAGGTGTCCTTCGCCAAGCCGTCCACCCGGGACGTGCTGTTCTGCGACGGCGCCCTCGCCGCGCCCAACGACGGCACGACCGGCCCCGTCGCCGCCGTCGTCGGCGCCGGCTTCAACCGCTCCACGCTGCTGTCCTCGGCCGCCCAGCCGACGACCGACCCCGCGACGTTCTACGGCACCGCCCTGACCAACCACTACTCCAAGGCGGTGCACGCGGCCACGGAGGACGGCAAGGCGTACGGCTTCGCCTTCGACGACGTGGCCGACTTCGCCTCATACGTGCAGGACACCGCACCCACCGGGATCCGGCTCACGCTCACCGCGTTCTGAGCTCCGGCGCGCTTCCCGGCGTGCGCCGGGCGGCGCGCCGTAGGAGCGTGGTGGTGTGCGAAAGGTGTCCGCCCTGCCGTCGCGCCGGAGCGAGGACCGGCGCGGCTGGCTGCGGGGGGCGCCGCCGCCCCGCTGGGTGCGGACGCTGCCGATCGCCATGGTTCTGGCGATCTGCGCCGCGACGCTCCTCAGCGACGACCGGCTCGACATCGGTTTCCTGCTGGGCGCCATCCCGCCGCTGGCCGTGCTGTCGTACGGCCCGCTGGCGACCGCCCTGCTGTGCGGCGCGGTGCTCGCGCTGCTGAACGTCCCGGCCTTCCAGCTCGACCGGCCGGGCAGCACCGACCTGCTGACCATCACCTTCGTCTCCGTGCTCAGCGTGTTCGTGTCCTTCGTGCGCAGCCGCCGCGACGCCCAACTCGACCTGGAGCGCACCGTCGCCGAGGCGGCCCAGCGTGCCGTCGCGCCCCCACTGCCCGAGCGGATCGGCGCGGTGGGCTGTACGGGGCTGTACCGGGCGGCGCAGCGCGGGACGCTGGTCGGGGGCGACTTCTTCGACGTGCGGGACGGCCCCTTCGGCATCCGGGCCGTGATGGGCGACGTGCAGGGCCACGGCCTCGCGGCGGTCGCGACGGTCGCCTCGCTGATGGGGGCGTTCCGGGAGGCGGTGCTCGACCAGCCCGACCTGGTGTCGGTCGCCGCGCGGCTCGACCGCAGGCTGCTGGTGGACTCGGCGGACGCGTGGCACGCCGAGCTGTTCGCGACGGCTGCGCTGCTGGAGTTCTCCGCCGACGCCCGCGAGGTGCGGGTGGTCGTCTGCGGGAATCCTCCGCCCCTGCTGCTGCGCGGCTCGAGGGCCACGGAGGTGGAGGTCGCGCCGTGGACGCCGCTGGGGCTGGGGCTGGCGGACGCCGCCTCGATCGAGGCGAGCACGGTCGCGCTGTGCCCCGGTGACCGGCTCTTCCTCGCGTCCGACGGGGTGGTCGAGGCCCGGGACGGCAGCGGTGCGTTCTATCCGCTGGCCGACCGGCTGGCCGCGCTGGCCGCCGGGGAGCCCGCCGGGCTCGCGGAGCGTGTCTGGGCGGACCTCGTGGGCTTCTGCCCGGACGTGGACGACGACGTCACGATGCTCGTCCTCACCCCTGCGCTCCCGCCCGCCCGCTGACGCCGCCCTCGTGCTCCCCCTCGGCGTCGATGTGGGGCAGGATCCGGTCGAGCCGTCGCGGGGTCCACCAGGCGACGGCGGCGAGGACGCTGCCGAATCCGATGAGCAGGACGACGACGGGGACGCCGTCCAGGTAGCCGTCGCCGAGTCGGAAGGGCTGGATGTCGAAGCGGACCGTGAGGTTCCCTCTTCTGTTCGGGCGGACTGCTCGATCGCGTCCATGAGACGCCGCGCCGCCGGGAGCGGCACCTCAGGGCAGGGGGCTCCCTCCGGATGCGGACGCCGCTTCGGCATTGAATGGTGTTATCGGGATAGTCGGCCGATAGCAGTGCGCCGACCGGGGAGGCCATGCCGCCGAGGATGGCGGCCGGGAAGGCCTTCAGGGCGATCTGCCCGGTGGTGCGCTCCAGGCCCGGCGCCGGGAA
>NZ_JBEZVJ010000051.1:0-26625 GCF_040636935.1 Streptomyces sp. NPDC032940
GAGGAAGGCACGGGCGTCCACGTCCTGCCAGGCGCCTCCCACCTTGCGGGCGATGCCGGCGACGGCCCCGAGGTGGCTTCCGCTGCGCTCCAGCCGCCGGGGGTGCTGCGCACCCCCAAGGCCGGCCCCGCTGCGCGGGTCGGCCAACGGGCCTTCGGCCCGGGCCGCAAGAGGGGAGGCGTGGCGGGGGCGGGTGACTCTACATCAGATGAAGCACCATGTAGCTTTGGCAGAATCGGCCCACCCAGTGCTTCAAACTGTGGGGCGGATCCATTCTGGAGACAGTCCACGCCTCCGCTTCGCGTGGACGGGTCGGTCAGCTCTCGTTCCCAGTCACACCAAACCATTCAGGGAAGCTTTTCCTCATTCGTCGCTCGGCGTTCTGCAGCCCCCAATCATGACGCAACGCTTGACGACATTCTTCTGCTGTGAAACCGAGTTGACGAAGCAATACACTCTCGGCGAACAGACAGGCCGTTCTAAGCAATGCGACCATTTGCTCTACGTCGTATTCATCATTCGAATTCAATACGTGACCAATCCCGTCACGGACTCTTCGAACCGCCTGAATCCACTTTTCCTCATCTCCTACAATATCAGCCATAAAATGGTCTGTGAACTGAAGCAACTCACGCCCGCGGAACACGTAAGACTTTCGGTGGCCGTATTGAATGACACTTGCCAGCCACCCGTGGTGATCTGGAGCCTCCTTCTTGACGGCTGAGAGGATCACCCTATTCCTAGCGCGGTCCTCTTCTGTCTTCTCCTCATAGTGCGGATTCAGGCCTCGATGCAGTGCTTCGATCGCTGAGGCAATCGTGAACATCTGCTGCTGCAGATATCCTCCTACCTCAGATCGAAGAGAGAAAATCCAGTCGCATGCGGATGCCAGTCTGGCCTGCTGCGCGTACCAGTTAGGGACGACGACGCCGAACTCAACATTGGGTGGGAAATGACTGCTGTTCATACCGAAGCGCATATGCTCGCGGATCATCGGCTTACCCGGTTGTTCCTGGTCGCCCCTCTTCCGGCGAACGTGGTAGAGCTTGACGGGCCAGGTTTCTCGCCATTCTTTGGTTTCATCATAGTTGCCCACCTGGAGAGAGAACGCTTCGCAATGCCGACCTGTGGCCAGGGTAAGCAATTGTTCGAGCGGCCTAATGAACCTCTGCTCCAAGTCTTCAAGAGCTACTCGTTCCTCGATTTTGAGCTCAATCAGTTCATGGCTGGTGAACCCTGCATCCGTCAGTAGGCCTAGGTGAGATGTGGTAACTCGTCGCAGTGATACCTCGCATCCGGGAATGTTGGCTACCAGGCTTGGTAGATCGAGTGCCTCGACCATTCCGTCGGAATGCTTATACGCGACGCGATTGGCCCACTGATCCAAGTTGTACAAACGAAAGTAGGCACGGTTGAACCTACATTCTCCCTCGTTAAGGACATCGTGACCGATCAGTGCTGTATTTGCGACGAACCTGTTCTGGGTTTCCTCACCCCTACCATGACTAATCCTGCTTCCGCTAGTGTAAAAGGCGTCCAGTAGAGTCACGCCGACGCCCATACACCTGCCGTGTATGACGGAAGGGCTCCGCTTGGCTATGCTGCTCTGACCGGATGAAATATTTTCATAGACAGCGAGCTCTGGGTGGTTTAGCTCAATTTCCAGGCTGCCGTGCATTACTTGCTCGGGGTCCTGAGGGAGCCACCACTGCCCGACGTAGGTCTGCTCGTTCTGCATAGGTCAAAGCATAAGTGGCGAAGGATGCCACATCTCCCAATTTCTTGTTCGGCGCGACTCTGCAGTGGTCCGGGACGCCGGCTGTTGATGCTGTCGCATGCTGGCAGCCGCCTGGTGTACAGCGCTGGCTTGGTCGACTCACTCGATCGAGGTATGTCTGGAAGCAAGGGACGGTCCGTAGGTCTCTGCACCGGTACAGCACCCCAGAACTCGGACAGCTGGCGTGATGGGCCTCTTGTCGGATTCTGGCGGGTAGCTGACTATGCGTTACAGACGAGTAGTTGAGCCGTTGATGGAGTGGGGGACCATGTCCACGGGAACGGGTGGGGGTTACTGGGCGGACAAGGCTCTGCCCAGCGTGTTCAAGCACGAGTTGCTGAAGCGCTATATGCCTCAGTTCGGTGGCATGACGGCTTCACAGACTCGGGACAAGCGTGTGGTGTACCTGGACGGCTACGCAGGTGAGGGCCGCTACGAGAACGGTGATCCTGCTTCGGCAGAGATCGCCCTCCGGGTCGCCTCCCACTTCCGTGCCCAGCACGGGATCACTGTGGAGTGCTTCTTCACGGAGGCGCAGCAGAAGTCGTTTGATCGGCTTCATCAGGTCGTCGAGCAGTATCGGGCCGGCGGTGTGCTGGCGCATGCCCGCCGCGGTGAGGTCGATGAGGTCCTCGATCGTGTGGTTCAGCGGGCTGCTGGCGCGCCGCTGTTCCTGTTCCTGGATCCGTGCGGGCTGGTGTTGCCTCAGGATCGTCTGGTGGACGTGTTGGCCCGGCAGCGGCGTGAGACGAAACCGCCGACGGAGCTGTTGATGAACTTCAGCATGATGGCGGTGTGGCGGTTGGGCGGGCACGTGCGCTCTCCGCAGGGCAACGAGAGGTCGTTGCAGCGTTTCGACGATGTGTGCGGCGGCACCTGGTGGCGGGAGTACTTCGCGGAAGCTGCTGCCCCGAAGGCGAAGGAGGGGGCTGCTGAGGACGCCATCGAGGCCGTGGCGGCTGAGTACTCCCGCCTGCTTGAGGAGCGCACCGGCATGTTCGTGCAGTCGGTGCGCGTCTCCCACGATGCGCACAAGCGGGCCGTCTACCGGCTGGTCTTCGCCACACGCAGTCAGTACGGCTTGTGGGTCTTCGGCGACTCGGTGGCCCGGGCCCGTGACGAATGGTGGAAGACGCTGGATGCCCGTGAGGAGAGCGAGGGGAAGCTGGCGCTGTGGCCCATGCGTCCGGACCCGAAGGAGGTCACGGAACGGGCGGTTCCCGAGATCGCGAAGAACCTGGAGGAGCTGTTGCTGCGCACCCGGGGCCCGGTCAGGCTCGTGGACCACACGCTGGAGATCTTCGGGGACTTCTACGGGCAGGTGACCGAGCCCGCGGCGCGCAGATCAGTGCAGCGTCTGCATGGCGAGGGCAAGACACCCAGCAATGGTGTGGGTGTGAAGCGGACCCGTGAGATCAAGGTCTTCCCGGGAAGACTCGTCGCCTGACGTGCTTGGGCCGTGCGGCATGCCGTCCGGTCCCGCTCATACGGCAACGGGCAGCGGCATCTGGTCCCAGGTGCGGCCGTGCAATTCGCGGCCGCCTGCCTTCGGTGTGCGGCCGCCCCACTGCTTGAAGAAGAACGCGACGCCAGCCTCCTGACAGGTGTCTCGGATGCCGGTGACCCAGGCCTCCTCCAGGGGCCGGTGACGTGGTCCAGACTCGCCGCCGGCGATGACCCAGTGAATGCCTTCGAGGGTGAGTCCGGGCAAGGGGCCGAGGAGCGGCTCGCAGGAAAGGAACCGAACTGCGGCAGGGACTTCACGCAGGTCGTCGACGCGTGCCAGTTCTTTCTCGGTCTCGATGGAGACGCCCATCCACAGGTTGGCCGGCCACTCGAGCTTGTGGGCTACCTGGCGCAGGCGGCGGGCTCGCTTGGTCAGGACCTGGTAGGTGTGCTGCGGAGTGTCGGCCATGACTTGGAAGACTTGGCGGACGAAGTCCAGCGGCACCCGGGCGTGGAAGAGGTCGGACATGGAGTTCACGAAAACCACCCGTGGGCTCTTCCAGCCGTAAGGGACGGCGAGGGCGTCGGGGTGCAGGGTGACGCCGAAGCCGGGCCCGGAGGTGCGAGGGTCGCCGTCGTTCTGGTACTTCGCCGCTCCCATGGCTTTCAGTCGCTTCGCCAGGGTGAGGGCGTAGCAGTTGTCGCAGCCGGAGGAGACGCGGTCGCAGCCGGTGGTCGGGTTCCAGGTCGCCTCGGTCCATTCGATGGAACTGCGGTCGCTCACTGTTCTCCTCCTGCTGCCGTACCCAGGGCACCCCGCCCACGACTGCGGGCTTGGCGGTTGTAGTGCCTAACGATGCCTTTGCGGCGGGCGTACTGGGACGCACAGTCCGGCATTCGCAGGCCTTCGATCGCTTCTCGGAACCATATTCGAACGAACGTTCCCAACTTAGTGGGCAAGGAGCATGCAGTCGATGCCAGGGGAACCGGTCAACACGGTGGCCGTTGAACACGGTGGCCGCTGGCACGAAGCACCGCTCTTGGCGGCAGTGTGGCCGCTTATGTCAATCGCAAAAGCGTACGGGTAGCGTACGGATCACGTATGTATGGCGTGCCACACGAGCCCGCACGGCCAGGATCGGCCGCTTGAGTCCGCCGTCGGCGCGGCAGAGCTTCCCGCAGGGCAGCGTTCTCCCCTCATCAGCAGCGGGACGTCATGGTGGAACCGGGGCTGGTGGTGGAAGTCAGCGATCCGGCCACGTCGGAATCGCGTGGTGACGTGCACTTCGGGTCGCGCAACAGCAGGCCGCACCCCCGTACTCCTGGTCGACCGAGGCGCGGCGGGTCACGCGGCCCGGACGGCTCGCGGGCGCGGACCAGCTGGCGCAGCTCGGTGCGCGCCGCCGAGACCGAGGGGGCGGTCTCCCAGTAGGGGTGCCAGAGCAGCCGTCCGGACAGGCGCATGAGGCGGCGCCGCAGGGCGGTGGTGTCGCGGGGGCGGGGTGCGGCGAGCGCGTCGTAAGTGGCGTTCCAGGCGGCTTGTGTCTGCACCAGGTCGTCGGGGAAGTCGGTCGCGTCCATACTGGTATTAGATCGCTTGTTCGAATCTGGTGTCACATCGGACACGCCGCGACCGGAGCCGTGGTCGGGGTCGCGCCGGGCGGTCGGCCTCATGGCCGGGCCCGTCTGCTCCCGCAGCGGTGCGCCCCTGCAGTAGCGACAGCCGGCGCAATCCGTTGCGCCTCGGGTTCAGCCCGCGGCCGGGGTGTTCCCTCATCATCCGGGAGTCAGCGTCGAGCGGACCCGTCCTCGGCTATCTGTGCTGCTTCCAAGAACGCTTGATGGCGTGCTGTTCCTGCCGGATGCCGACGGGCCGCCATCCGCAGCTCGTCCGCCACCTTCCGTCGCGTCTGAGCAGCCTCCCGGCCCTCTTCCGTGATCCGGAGACCCTTGCCCAGGTAAACGGTCAATGCGCCGATGATAGGAAGGAGGAGCTCCTCGTCCGGATCGCCGATCCGCCAGGTGGATCTCCCCAGGCCCTCGCGGGCCGCGGCGAGCATGGCATCGAGGACGGGGCGCACGTCGTTTCGAGAATCGCTCATGGCGGGCGAGCCTACGTTCCCTCCTCCGCACCGTGATCCGCACAGGCGCGGCAAGGCGAGTACGGCTCACGGTCACCGGCCCGCAAAACCAGCGCCGACTCGAACAGGGACTGGAGGAAAAGCAGCTGCTCCTGGGTGAAGGGCCAGGCGCGGCCGCGCTACGACGGGCTTCTTCGGCAGCGGCCGGCCCTAACCGCCGTTCGGCGCACCTGATGCAGAAGCGTTCGGTCACCACTGGAGAACGAGGCGGCCGGCGAGCCGACACGTCTCGCCCTTATGGCCGGGGGGCCTGGTGTCTTGCTCCGTCCTGCCCGGTGCGGAAGGCCGCCACGCGGCTCGGCACGTGTCGTGTCGCGTCGATCGCATCGGTCATCGACGCCAACCCGGCGGCCGTCGCCTGGGCTCCGCCGCACCGCACCCGGCGTCTACCCACGGTGGGTACTCACCATGGCCTTATCCGGCGGGTACCGCGGCGCCTAGCTTCCTGTCGCGGAGCAGCCGCTGCCGCAGTCCGTTCGTTGAGATCGAGGAGGGGGTCGTGAGCCCACCCCCCATTGCTCCCGTGTAGTCCAAGTCGCCTTTCCAGTAAGAGCGCTGGCCAGTGCCGGGTTGCGCGGCTAACCCCCGCGTCAAGCACTCTGTGCCCCGCTGTCTGGGACGCCTGCCCAAGACGCAAAGGGCTGAGGCTCCATGCTCCGCCTCCATCGCATGCGGACCGTCCGTGTGCTCGAACCGAGGGGGGACCACGTGTCCACGCTTGCTCTGCTCGTCCTGCTGCTCCTGGTGCTCGTCGGCGTACTTGTCATCGGTGGCCTGGCCTACCTCGTCTACCGCCACCCCGCCCTCCTGGGCCCGGTCTCGGTCGCTGTGACCGCGGCCGGTGTTCTGGGCGGCCTTGTGGCCGTGGCCGCGCAGGCCGGGACGAGTGAGGCGGTGCCGGCCCCGGCGACCGCCCCGGCCCGGCCCGGCGGCTCACCTGCCGTGGTCGGCATCGTGGTCCAGGTCCCGGCTGCCGTGGCCGTTGCGGGGGTGCCGCCCGCAGGGGCTGGCGTCGTTAGTGGCTGGCTTGGCAGCGGACGCCGAAGGTCTGTGGCCCTGGCTGCCGGTCAGCTCGCTGAACACAGGCCGGGGCCCACGGACGGCGCCCAGGACGCAACACGCGAGTGGACCGGCCGGTCCGGGCGGGTACGGTACTCGTCGACGCGGACATCGCCGCGCGGGAGCATCTGCCGTCCCCCGACGCGGCTGTGGGCACGAGGGTGACCGGCTCAGCGCAGCCTCGTTGAACACGGCATCGCGTGCATGAACTTCCGACCCCCCGCGGATTACGCGAGCGCCCCCCGGGCCCGTCACCGGCCCGGGGGTCGAGGCCTGTTCGCCACACGAAGCAGGCGGTGCCCCCGCCCGGTGATCACCGCCGGTGGAGCCGAACGCGGATCCGGTGATGCCGATAGCCTTGGATCATGACCGAGCCCACTGCTGGACTGCCACCGCTGGTCGCAGCTCACCCGGACAACCCGTCCGTGATGATCGACGTGCACGGCGCGCACGTGGCGGGACCGGGCAGTCTGCGCCAGCCGGGCGTCATGCAGCAGCGGGTGTACGACCCGGGTCGAACCGTCGAACACCCCGGCAGCGAAGTTCATTTCCCTCCGATCAACAACGGCCTGGACTACCTCATCAGCGTGGTCGAGCACCTTGAGGCCGGCGATGAGCGGGTAAGCGCCCGGGATCTGAAGTACGCGGTGCTGCATCTGGCCGCGGGAGCCGAGGTTCTTCTCAAGGCCCGGCTGCAGCATGAGCATTGGTCGCTTGTGTTCAAGGATCCGGCCCGTGCCCTTCGCGACGAGCTCGTTAAGGGCACACTGCTCAGCTGCAGCCCCGAGGAGACGGTCACCCGGCTGCGGAACATCGCTCGCGTCCCGATCGATGCTGGGGATGCTGCAGCCTTGAAAAAGCTCGCGGAACACCGCAACGCCCTCCAGCACTACGGGCTGATCGGAGAGTCGGCTAACGCACGAGCGGTAGAGAGCAAGGCGGCCGAAGTTCTGGACTTCCTCATCCGGTTCCTGGACGAGCAGCTCCTCCCGACCCTGGGTAGGGACGCCCGCGAGGCGCTCGACGTCGACATGGAGCGGATCCGCGGAGGTCTGCTTCAGATCCGCAGCTTCGTGAAGAAGCGACTGCAGCGCCTCCAAGGCGTCCTGTCCGAGCACCGTGAGCTCACGGTCGAGTGCTCAAACTGCGGCCAGTGGACCCACCTCGTACGGCCCGATCCGGACGAGAGAGCACTGCTGGTGAGTTCCTGCCTGTTGTGCGGAGCGCAGATGCTCTCCGACTCGGCCGCGGTTTGCTATGCGGCAACGATCCTGGGCTTGGACCCGTGGCCCCTGGACGGGTCGGCGCCAGCTACGGAAAAGTGCCCAGCTTGCGGTGGTTCCGACACCTTGGTTCGCGGAGTACGCACACTCGCGGACCCTGAGCGGCCGGTCGCCTTCTGCTTTCAGTGCCCCGGTGAGGTACGAGAGCTGCCCGAACTCCGGGCCCCTGCGACAGACTTGGCGCATCCTCAGGCCAGTGCAACGCCGGGCCAAGAGGGGGTGTGAGTGCGCCTGCGCCCCTCGCGTCCGAAAGAACCGATTCGGGGGTCCTGCATGGCCGAGCACCCTACAGAGCGGCCATAGCGCCCCTCGTTACCCTTTTCGTGGCTCCACAATGGAGCCTCCGGCCTTCGGGTCCGGCATGGCTTCCCCCTCCTGTCGGTCATGATCCGGGAGGTGCTGTCACCGGGTCCGGAGGCATCGACGTCTTCCTCGGCCTAGACGTCGGCAAGAGCGAACACCACGCCACCGCCGTCACCCGGGCCGGGAAAAGGCATTCGACAAACGCCTGCCCAAGCTGTTCGCGATCCCCCTGCCGGGGGACCGGGCCCCGGCGGTCGTCGAGCGCGTCGACATCTGAGACCTCGGTAACCGCCCAGGGCCCGGGTCTGAGCCCGTCAGGACCGCAGCAGTGCGCCTCACCCGGGTGTCGTTGGTTGCACGTACGGTCTGCGCATGACGGATCAGTGGTGGGTGGGCGTGCGTCAGCGGGTCGAGGCGGCGGGTGCAGGGCCTTTTGGCAGCAAGGTGTTCGGGGCATTGGGGCACCAATGGATCGTGGAGGACCCACTTACCCAGAGCGAGCTTGCCGAGCTCGAGGATCAGACAGGCGTGCGGCTGCCAGAGGAGTACCGGACTTTCCTGCTCCACGTTGGCGCGGGCGGCGCTGGCCCCGCGTACGGCCTGTTCCCGGTTCGACGCGTGCAAGGCCGCTGGCGTTGGGAAGGCGACGGCGCGGATCTGGCCGACCTGTCCAGGCTTGCCGAGCCGTTTCCCGACCAGGGCCCGGACCCGGGGCTGCTCGACGAGCTTCGCGCCCAGCGCCCCCAGGAAGAAGACTTCGACGACATCGAGGACTTCGACAACGCCTTCGAGGCGTGGGACGAGCGGTGGGAGGACGTCATGTTCGCCCCGGAACGCACCGCCGGCGCCATCGTGATCTCCCACCTGGGATGCGCCCAGAGAGAGTGGCTGATCATCAGCGGCAGCCACCGCGGCACGATCTGGTCCGACTTCCGAGTGGACAATGCAGACCTCGCCCCGCTGCTCGACGACGACGGTACGCCGGTGACGTTCGCCCGCTGGTACACCGACTGGCTGGAGAAAGCCGAACGCACAGCCCTGTCGGCACCGTAGGCTCTCGGTCTGCGAGGTTGCGGTACTCACCAGCTCCATCGCCCATGCACCGGCGCCGAGACGGGGCCCCTGGCCGCTCGGCTGAGCGGAGCTCGTCACTGCTCAGCCGCGCCGACACGTACGCCATCCGCTCCCGCTCCGTACGCGATACGTACGGTTAGCAGCGGAACGCGGATAAGCGGGAGTTCGCCCGCCGCAAGGACGGGGCCGCGCGCGGCGGCGGGCCGAGCTGCGGACGGCGCCCCCGTTGCCGGGGTGCCGCCCGCAGGGCCTGGCGTCGTCTCGCCAGCGGTCGGGCTGAGGGAGGTAGGCAACCGGCCAGGTCCAGATGCTCGCCGCAGCGCCAGCGCCGCGGCGAGCGACGAACACCAACAAGGTCGGCTTCCCACACCACCAGCTCCCCGTCCGTACCGGCGTCGTCGGGGAGGTACGCGAGTGCGGCGGGCCGGATCTCCGGTAACGCGGCCGTCACGGCCCGACCGTTCACTGTCGTCGCTACCTCCTACGCTGAGCTCCCCAGCCCACGGTCGCCAGGACGGTCACGACGAACCCTTGAAGTCCGCGCCGCGGGTCGGAGCACCCCCGCGTCGGCGGGGAGGACGTGCCGCCGGTGACGTTGACGCTGTCGGCGGGCGGAGCACCCCCGCGTCGGCGGGGAGGACGCCCCCAACCTGCCCGTATGCGCATTGCTCATCGGAGCATCCCCGCGTCGGCGGGGAGGACCAAGTGGCTGTCTGGGGTGCCTGACTCCACGTCGGAGCACCCCCGCGTCGGCGGGGAGGACAGCCACGGCAGCAGCTCCGGATCTCCCTCGCCCGAAGCACCCTCGCGTCGGCGGGGAGGACCTGGCCTCCTTGACGAACTCCGGGACGCGCTCCGAAGCACCCCCGCGTCGGCGGGGAGGACCGGTCGGCCTGCTCCGCGATCTCCTTGTGGTGCGGAGCACCACCGCGTTGGCGGGGAGGATCTCTTGATGATGCCGGTGAAGGTCTGGATGTCCGGAGCGCCCCCGCGTCGGCGGGGAAGACCGCGTCACCGGGCAGCCCTTCTCCTTCACCCACGGAGCACTTCCGCGTCGGCGGGGAAGACCAAGTGGGCGACCGGATCGAACCCGCCGGCGTCGGAGCACCCCCGCGTCGGCGGGAAAGACCGAGGGCCTGTTCACTGAGGGAGCCTGATGGACGGAGCACCCCCGTGTCGGCGGGGAAGACCTCGGTCGCCCCCTGGAGACTGCTGACCTCATCGGAGCACCCCCGCGTCGGCGGGGAGGACTTCAGCCACGCCTACGCGTCGATCACGACGGCCTTGGCGCGGGTCATGAGGCCCACCACTACTCCCCTACTGCTCCAGGCCCCGCGCCTGTGATCAGGGTACGGACGTCCTGGCGGATCGTTCCCCCACCCAGGGGACGAACGTAGCGTTCCCGGCATATCGAGGTGGTGGCGCGTAGGGCGCCATCTGGCGAACGGTGGCGAATAGTCGGATGGCGCCCCTGGCGCGCGCGTGGCGAATACGCTGCTGACTGGCGGTAGAAGATCCACGCTGCCACAGGCCCCTTCGCGTCCCGACTTTGAATCGATGGACGACAGAAAGGGTGTCGCCTGTGGGCGATCAGGATAAGAAGCCGTGGTGGCGAAGGACCCCGAGCTGGCTCCTCAGCGCGGCGTCGCTCTGTGTGAACGGTGCTCGACTTGCCCTCGAGCTGTTCAAGAGCGGACCGCACTGACACGGACCCTGCTCAGGGATCCTTCATCCCGGGGGCGCTCTTCGGAGCGCCCCCCTCCTTTATCTCGCGGTTACGCATCTGGAGACGCGCTAGGCGAACGGTCCCCAATGTATCTGCGTGGATTGAGTCAGTCAGCGTCTTCGGTCAGAGTTCCCTCAGCCGAGATGACTTTTACATCACCGGCGTCCCCGTAGTCGCTGGTCGCTGTAATGCTGCGTGCCCAAACCTGTTTGAGTTGGGTCTGCCAACTCGGTCAGAGCGTGGACGGCTGCGTCCATGCGGTCTGGAGAGTCCATTCCAGGCAGCCAGGTGACCATCTGCGTCTCCAGTGCCGAGAACTCTGCGCAGTGGTGGACCAGGCCTGTCTCGTACAGCTGGGCAATCGGTTCCGCGCGGAGCCGCTTGCCCTTCTTGGCTGTGACTTCCACGATCCGAGGCATCGGCCGGCCGCCGGTGCGGTTCTGCCGTTCGAGTTCTGCCCAGGCCTGGACGACGTTCTGGCGGGCCATGTCGCCGCCGTAGTTCGTCTCCACCACGATGGCGTCTGCCTCCAGTTCGAGGGCGAGGAGGCAGGTCTCGCGGCCCGGGCGGAGCACCCCCGCGTCGGCGGTGAGGGCTTGCCGAGCTTGGCCTGCGCCGCGCGGAGGGCCGGAGCACCCCCGCATCTGCGGGGAGGACCTCAGCCGTGGGCTCGGGCCCGGGGGCGGTGGGTAGAGCACCCCCGCGTCGGCGGGACTTCGTCGGCGGCCGGGACCCAGGTGGCGCGGGCGGAGTACCCCCGCGTCGGCGGGGAGAACGCGGCGTGCCCTTGGATCCACCCGGTGTACGTCGGAGCACCCCCGCGTTGGCGGGGAAGGACCTGCTCCGGGTGCTGATGGACGGGGCCGTGCCCGGAGCACCCCCGCGTCGGCGGGGAGGACTGCTGGTACTGACACCGGGGCCCAGGAGCAGGCAGGACAGAGCGACCGTAGGGATGTAGACGAGGTCGGTGCGGTTCTCGTCGATGCGGATCTGCGCTCATACCCCGGTGTCGTCCTGCACCATGCGGACCATGTCCAGGTAGAGAAAGGACAGGGAGTCCGCGACGCGGGGGAGCATGGCCAGGGTGGGGGCGGCGAGGCGTCTGCGTGCCTCGCCGCCCCGCCGCGGGTGGTTCACGCGGTTCTCGCTGGTGCCAGGCTGAGCAGTCCCGCACCGTACGGTTTTCCTCGTCCGATGCCATGGACGACGGCATTGTGGAGGGCGTCGGGATCGGTGACGGTGGCGGTGCCGTCGTAACGGAGCAGGCTGTGCCGCATGCCGGAGGCATTGTGGCCGCGAGGGTGGACCGGCTCCATGGGGGTCAGGACGTGGACGTCGAGGCCGGCTTCGGTGGCCCGGCGGAGCCACCACTGGTCGGCGTCGGAGCCGCTGAGTGGCACGATCCGTCCCCGCTTGCCCTTCTGCTCCAGGGGGAGCCGTTCCCTCTTGGCAGGGTTGAGGACGATGCGGTAGCGGACGGCGAGTCCCTTGCGCAGTGCGGTGAACATCGGGGTGAGGCTTTTGACGTCAGCGTGGCCGTATCCGGTCGGCAGGCGGGACGGGTCGAGCTGTGCGGCTTGGGCGAGGAGGGTGCTGGCGGTGTCGGTCTCGTCCAGGCGGTACAGCAGGCCGGCCTGGTGGCGGGGGGCGTCGCCGAGTCCGTCGGGGACCATCCGCATGAGGGTGCGGTGCATCTGGGTGGCGTCGCGCAGGTCTCGCTGGACGTCGCGGCTGTGTGGGTTGAGGCGGATGCGTGCGATCACCGGGTGGTCGTTCATGCACTTTCCTCGAGGTGGGCGTAGTCGATCAGGCGCTGCATCAGGGTGTGCGGGGGGCCGGCGAGGGATTGCGGCACGGGTACTCGGGTGCGGTGGATGCGGCGGCCGGTGTGGCTGCGGCTGTGCGGGGCGAAGCTGACCGGTACGTCGTTCACGTCGATGACGTCGTGTCCGGGCTCGTCGGTGCTGCTGGTGGGCGGTGGCTGTTCGGAGAGGAATTCCACGGCGATCGTCTGGTTTTCCTGGCCGTTGCCGTCCCGGGTTCGTGGTGCGGGGCGGCTGAGCGGTACCCGGGTGCGGAGTTCTTCTTCGGGGTCGTCGACGTGGCGGCGCAGGAGGAACGGCTCGTCCGGGATGCAGGAGCGGCGGCCCAGGTAGGGCGCCCAGTGGGGGCGGGAGAGGGCGGCTGCGAGGCGTTCGATGGTGGTGTCGTCGGCTGCGGTGACGGCGACGACGAACACGGCGTCGGACAGGTAGTGGCGGCTGGTGAGGACGGCGGCGCCTTTGTTGCTGCCTGCGCTGGTGGCGGCGGTGCGGTCCTTGGGGAATCCGCCGCCGACGGTGTGGTAGTCGACGAGCCGGACGCCCGGCCGGTCTACGCGCACGGTGAGCCGCAGGTCCTGGTAGCGGTCCAGGCCGCCCTCGTCGCGGCCGATGCCCTCGGCCGCGGCGAACATGCCGATCAGTGCGGAGCGGGTCGGGAAGGGCGCGGTGTCGCGCACCGGGGTGAACGCGGAGCGTTCGCCCCAGGACTGCAGGGGGCCGGCCAGGCGCAGCAGGAGCCCGCTCACGGCTGGTCCTGGGCGGCGGGTACGGCGGCGTCGACGGCTGCGTCGATGAGCTGGTTGAAGGAGTCGTGGGCGGTGCCGAGGCCGGTGTGGTGTTCGGCGGGGTTGATGGTGGTGTGGCCGTGGAAGCGGCGGTGGTGGTTGCCGGTGAGGCGGTTGAGGTTGCCGGCGTAGGCGTCGAGGGCGTGGCGGGAGGGCTGGGAGAAGCCGCCGTGCTGGTCTGCGGTGACGGGGGTTTCGAAGGCGGCGGCCAGGGACAGCGGCCGGTGTTCGCGGACGGCGAGGTAGGCCAGGTCGGGGACGGTGTGCGGGCGGTGCTGTTCTTCTTGGCCTGCGGGAGGGAGAGCAGGAAGTGCTCGGCGAAGGAGCTGAGTACGGTCCGGGCGGCCTTGATGTCTCCGTCGAGGCTTTTCAGCAGGTCGGCGACGTTGACGGTCGCGTAGCGGTAGAAGACGCCGGCGCTGAACTCTGCGGTGTCGAGGTGGCCGCTGCCGGTCTCGGCCTCGCCCAGCCAGTCGTCGACGGCGGTGAAGTAGTCGCGCTGGGGCTCGGCGGCGTGCGTGGTGAAGGCGTGGGCGACTTGGGCCGCCCCGTCCACGTTGGCGTCCGGGAGTTCGGCGAGCATGCGGCCCAGCAGACTGATGGAGGCCGTGCGGCGCTTGAGGATGGCTTCGATCGTGTCGGGGGGCAGGACCTGGCCGGGCTTCTTCTTGCCCTGGGCCGCCTCCAGGTCGGGTCGGTGCTCGGCGCACACCGTGGCCAGCTCGTCGATGGCCGCCTCCGGCAGGAACAGCAGCACCGAGGTGTGGCCGGCCGCTTCCGTGCCGATGCCCTTCTTCCCGGCGCTTGCGGCGACCTGCGCTCCGGCGAACGCGGCCAGCCCGTCTTCTCGAGGGCGCGCTGTACCTTGGCGGGCACCAGGCGGGTGCGGGCGGCCTTTTCCCCGAGGTCCTGTTCGACGCCGAGGCGGATGACCCGCTTCCAGGACTGGCTGGAGACGCGGATACGGGGCGCGTTGCCGTAGCGGACCTGCTTGGGGGAGCCGAGGTCGTCGCGGTTGAGGTTGGCGGCGGGTACGGACTGCAGGGCGCTGAGGTCCAGGTAGAGGGTCATCGGGCGTTCTCCTCGGCCGAGTCGGCAGGGTCGGTGGTGCGAGTGGCGGTGCGGAAGTAGCTTTCGAGCCAGCGGGTGGCGATGCGGTCGCGGCTGCGGTTCCACCAGGCGAGGTCCTCCAGGAGGACCGCCCAGTCGATCGTGATGCCGGCGGCCAGGAGCTGGCGGGTGAGGGCGGGCAGGTACGGGTGGACGGCGTCGCTGCTCTGGCGGGCCATCAGGTGGAGCGCGCTTTCGGCGGAGTTCTCCTTGAGGACGCCCTGGGCGACGGCCTGGCCGAGTGAGGCACCGATGTCGGGGCGCTCGTACCACGGCAGGGCGGGGTTGTGGTGGGGTGCGGTGTCGCGGGCTGAGCGGGGCCGTGCGGCGATCAGTGAGGCCACCGCGTAGTAGGCCCGCCGGACATCGGCCTGGTGCGCATCGTCGTGGTCGCGCAGCCACGGCACCAGGTAGCGGTGCATGTAGGTGCACCGCTGGACCGGCAGCCCGAGCCCGCGCCGCAGGGCGGCGCGGGCCTGCGTGGAGGCGCACACCTGGTGCAGGTAGGTGACGAACCGGTCCGAAGAGCGGAGAGTCGAGGAGGTCGGCGGTACAGGCGCCGCCGGCACGGAATCGGTCATGAGACGTCCCTGTTGCGGGGAAGGGGTGTTGAGATGAACAAGCGCCGGCCATGCCGGCGCGGGCGCAGCCGTGCGGTTCAGTGCCTGGTGGACGGCTGCAGCAGTGCCAGCAGGAGGCCGCGGGCGCGGTGACGGGCGCGCGCGACACGGATGTCCGCTCGGTTGGCCTGGCCGATGGCCTCGTCGAGAGCGGCGAGGGCTACGTCGACGAACGGCCTATCGACCTGGGTGGTGGCGTGGCCAGGCTCGGTGAGCTGCCAGAACGCCGTCTCCGCGGCCGGCCAGTACCGGGCCAGGGCGGCAGAGGCCCATGGGCCCGGCTTGCGGGCCTCCAGCTTGACCTTGGCTTTCGGTGAGGGGTCGACGCTGGTGTCGGTGGCGACCTTCCAGGCGATCCGCGCGGCGAAGTCGAGCCGGTCACCGATGGTCTCCGCCGCGGTGTGGCAGCGCTTGATGTGGTGGGCCATCTGAGCGTCGTTCTCCTCCTGCCACTGCAGGACCTGCGGGCTGGTCGCCCGGAACCAGACGCTGTCTTTCTGCTGGCCGTCCTGGTCGAAGCCCCAGGCGCGCACCCGCAGCCGCGGCAGCAGCCACCTGGGCAGGTGCTCGAGGGCCAAAGGGCGCTGGGAGCCTTGACGGCTGTCCTTCAGCAGCAGCGAGTCGAGATCCCGCCACAGGGCCCGGGCCCCGTCGGCCTCCCGGGGCTGGAAGTTGCCGTCCTTGCGCCGGTCGAGGATCTGATACGGGTCACGCACCGTCTGCGGCGGCTCGTGCGTCGACCAGGTGAGGTAGGCGTCGCTCACCGTCCGTCCGTCCTCGGACGGCACCAGAAGTGCGGCGTGACGGAACCGGCCGGTCAGTATCCGGCCCGGCCACGTCAGCGGCGGCAGCGGCTCGAGGGGGGGGCGTTGAGATCGTCCTCCCACGGGCAGGCGTCCTGTGCCGCCCAGTCGGCCTCGGACCGGGGGCTCGGCACCGCGAGCACCAGCGTGGTGAACAGGTCGGGCCCCCACGGGAAGTAGGAGACGGACTTACGCAAGGGGGCCGCGTCCGTGCTGCCCGTCCGCTCCTCGGTGATCCTGCGGGGCGTGCACTGCCCGGACGGCCCGTAGTACAGCTGTGCGATCAGATGCCAGGCGGCCTCGGCGGCCGGCACCGGCACCGGTGCGGTGTCGGTAAAGTGCCCGAACAGCACCGCCCCGTTGACTCCCGTCGGGCGGCCCATCACGAGCTTGTTCACCCCGGACGGGTTCGGCGCCCCTTTCGCGTCGACGCACTGGGCGCGCAGCCGGGGATCCTGCAGGAAGGGCCGCTCAGGATGGAACAGGTCGAAACGGCCTGCCAGGTCCTCACGGTCGAAGTAGTCGTCCACCGCCTGCGGATCGAACCGGCCCGCCTTCAGGACGCGTTCGCGCAGATCGGACCAGTCGTCGATGTCCTCCGCGACGTCCGGATCATCGAGCCGGTCCTCGCCGTCGGTGGCGATCCGTGCCGTCATCGGCGCCAGGATCCGCATCAAGCCCGCCGCTGCCGGCGGCACCGGGATCTCCAGATCCTCGATCTCGTGCGCCCGCTTGAACAACTCGCGCAAGCCCACGCACGCCGGCTCTCCGGTCAGTAAGCGAACCGCGATCCACGGCTTGGTGCGCAGGTCGAATCCCCCACTCACAGCTCATCCCCTCCCCAGCTCCACACCCGGTGCCACGACGCAACGGCACGGCAAAGCCCCCCGGCAGCCGTGCTCTGGCGTCGTTGGGGCATTCAAGCAGCCGCCACCGACAATGTGCCCGGACCTGCGAACTTCCGGCTCAACGGCGGGCGGTGACTGGTATCAGCGGCGGAGCAGACCGAGGTCTGTGTCCAGGCGCAGGGCCTTGCTCCCGATCTTCACCGCACGGGTGTCCCCGCCCTGCACGGGCTGGTGAAGAACCCGCAGGTCAGCGAGCATGGGGTGTTCCGACCACGTCGTCGGCGGGGCGACACTGCCGGGATCGGCTTCGGCGAACCAGTCGGCGCGGACGGCCATGGTGCGGCGCATCACCTCCCGCACCGCCGCGACCGGCATGGTGCCGTCCGGCTCGGCCTGGGGAAGCGGTCGCTCACCCTGCAGGTCCAGGGTCACCCGGCCGTCCTCCTGGACGTAGGCGCACAGCAGCCGCACCGAGTCCGCGCCGAGCCTGGTGGACACCTCCCACTCGTCCTCTTCACCGGGCAGGTCGTGCAGGTCGTGCAGCGCAGAGACACTCCGCGCGCGCGGGACGGCGAGCAGGCCGGCCATGCTGCGTTCCGCGATCTCTTTGCCGCGGTGCGCTGTCCAGGCCTTCGCCTCGCGGCCGCCCGGGCTGTCCCAGTCGAACAGGTCGTTGTCCCCGTGAACCGTCTCGACCAGGTCCTGCACGTCGCCCGGGATGGCGATGGTCCGGTGGTCGACTGCGGCGAGAGTGCGGGAGGTGGTGGCGAGAAGGTGTTCGGAATACACCTCGCCCCACTGCCGTGGTGTCCTCCCGCCGCCCGCGACCGGGTCGAGCACGACGAGTCGCGGCCCGCCCGCCCAGGCCGGGCGGCCGCGGCCGTCGGGGTAGCCGTGCCGTGCCCAGTGGTTTTCGTGCCGCCAGCACCGCCCGGCCCGCTGCAGCAGCAGCGACAGCGGAGCGAGATCGCTGATGACGATGTCCGCATCAAGATCCAGTGACTGCTCGACCACCTGGGTGGCCACCACGATCCGGCGCAGCGGACGCGGTCCGCTGCGGCCCAGCCCTCCGGTGACCTCCCGGGTGCGGGCCTCGCGTACGTCGCCGGGGAAGCGGGCGTGCAGCAGCGGCACGCTTCCGCCCTGCGCGTGGGAACGGCGGTCGAAGCGCTCACGGAGCCTGAGGTAGGTGTCCTGCGCGTCTCCCACGGTGTTGCACACCACCAGGGCAGTGCCGCCCTCGGCCCCGCTCAGCGGCTCAAGGATCCGTTCGATCACCGCCAGCCGGTCCCGGCCACCGCCGGAAGTGTGGACGACCGGTTCCACGACGACCTTCAGGTCCATGCTCCGCGCACGCGCCTGCTCCTGCTGGCGGGCAGCCGAGATCGGGGTGGCCCGGCCGCTGTCCCCGTCCACATACAGCCACCCCGGGTAGGGTGCAGGGAACGTCCGGCTGCTCAGGGCACGCGACTTGTGGCCGGCGCCCTGCAGGTACTCCTTGATCAGCCGGTCGCTGACCGACGCCGGCAGCGTCGCCGACAGCAGGATCACCGGCACGCCGTACGCCCCGAGCCAGTTCAGCAGCCGGCCCAGCAGCACCTGCATGTACGGGTCGTAGGCGTGGGCCTCATCCACGATGAACGTCTTGCCCGACAGGGCCAGCAGCCGCAGCGCGTTGTGCCGCACCGGCAGCACCGCCATCAGCGCCTGGTCGATCGTGCCGACGGCGAACTGCGCGAGCAGCGGCCGCTTGGGCCCGCGCAGCCACCGCTGCGGCCGCAGGTCCGCCTCCGCCCGCCGCTTGCCCTGGCCCGCCTCGTCACCGTCGCAGGTCAGCACCGGCTGCGTCGTCAGGTCCTCGTCGGTGTAGGCGCTGTTCAGCCAGGCCATGCTGTGCACCAGTGTCAGCTCGGCCTCCGTACCGGACTGGCGCAGCAACGCGTCTGCGACCCGGCCGTGCATCTGATCGCTGGTGGCCATCGTCGGCAGCAAGAACGCATACCCCTGGGTGCCGAACGCCTCGGACAGGACCCGCTCGGCCTCCAGAGCCGTCTCGCTCTTGCCGTCCCCCGGCGCCGCGGTGACCAGGAATACCGCCCCAGCTCCCTTCACAGACCGCCTGGCGCAGCTCGTCCATCACTGACCGCTGCAACGGATTCGGCTCGCCCGCAATCCCGTAGGCCTGAGCGAACTCCTTGCGCTGCAACCGCACCCGGGCCAGCCCGGCCCCGGACAGAAGACGGGGCGCATCCTGCAGAGAGCGGCGGAAGTGATCAGCCAGCGACGCTTCGAGCCGCCGCTGCCGCTCGCGAAGATAGTCCTCCTGGCTGACCAGCCAGTCCGCGAGAATGACCACCCCCGTCACCAGCACCGCGGCCGGCGCTTTGAACCTTCCCGGCGCCTGCGGCGCCCCCAGCGACTCGAACACCGCCGCGGCGTGCGCCGTCCTCTGCCGCGCCCAGGCAGCCCCACCGAGAAACGCCGGAGCAACACCGTCCCCGGCACGGTGAAACCGCCCGTGATGGCCACCGACAATCTCGGCCAGGCGCTCCGCGGCCCTCAGATCCCCCTCTGCCACGAAGTCCAGATCCGCCAGCACACCTCTCACACTGTGCAGGCCGGCCACGTCATGCCCGAACCGTTCCGCGCTCATCGCCGCACGGTCACCGCCCAGCCCCGCGCTGAGGTACCGGCTGCCGCGCACGGAACAGAACTGGAACCCCGACAGCTTCCCGAGGTCATGCAACCCGGCACACAGCCCCACGACCGCCCTCGCACGCTCGAGCCGGCCTGCCAGCCCCATCCCCTCGGCTATCCGCACACGCTGGTTCTCCGACAGGTAGGCATCCCACAGATGCAACGCCATCGCCGCCGCGTCCAGCAGATGCCGGACCAGCGGATACGGCGGCAGCCCCGGATCCAGACCCCGCGACTTCCCCCACACCGACTCATCCGGCGCTTCCCACTCCCCCACCAACCCCGCCCCCTCACACCCCAGCCACACGCCGAGCCCCACCACCAGAGCCGGCATTCAACCACCCGTCACCGACAGCACCACAGCAATCCAGCCGCCGATAAAGTGACGCACGTGAGAACCCACCTCAACGTAAACGAAAAGCAAAGCGCTTCCTGAACCCCAGGTCAGGAAGGGTCCTCCCCGCCGACGCGGGGGTGCTTCGGCGCGCACCTCCGGGTCGGGGAGGATCCGTTCGTCCTCCCCGCCGACGCGGGGGTGCTTCGCTCCGTTCCCGCGGACTGGCCAACGCACTCGTGTCTCCCCGCCGACGCGGGGGTGCTTCGCCCGCCGGCAGCACCTCGACCCCGAGCGCTCCGTCCTCCCCGCCGACGCGGGGGTGCTTCGACGTTCGACCCGTTGGAGGTGTTGCGGGTCCTGCCCTCCCCGCCGACGCGGGGGTGTTCCGCACGGGAAGTACCAGGCCCGGGAGACCGAGGCGTCCTCCCCGCCGACGCGGGGGTGCTTCGTCGAGGAGGTCGCAGACCGCGAGGTCGGCGTGGTCCTCCCCGCCGACGCGGGGGTGCTTCGGAGCCGCTGGACATGGGTGGGGCCATGTGGCCGTCCTCCCCGCCGACGCGGGGGTGTTCCACGGGCCCACCCCGCGGCACGGGAACTGTGGCCGTCCTCCCCGCCGACGCGAGGGTGCTTCGTACGCGACGCGGGCGCGGGGTCTGTGGGAGGCGTCCTCCCCGCTGACGCGGGGGTGTTCCGATCCTCGCCGGATCCGTGGACGCAACCACGCTGTCCTCCCCGCCTACGTGGGGGTGCTTCGTCCCCGTCTCGGGGCATCCGCTGTATCCCCTCGTCCCCGCCGACGCGGGGGTGCTTCGCAGGCATTCGTTGACGTCATCGGCGGCCAACCGTCCTCTCCGCCGACGCGGGGGTGTTCCGCGAGGGCTCCACAACTCCGCCTGATCGGCGTCGTCCTCCCCGCCGACGCGGGGGTTTTCCGTCGAACTTGGCCCACGCGCGGCGCTCCTCGGCATCCTCCCCGCCGACGCGGGGGTGCTTCGACTCAACAAAGTGAGGCCGCACATGTGTTCGCGTCCTCCCCGCCGACGCGGGGGTGCTTCGGAGGCACAGGACGCCCGGGAGCAGATTGCGGCGTCCTCCCCGCCGATGCGGGGGTGTTCCGCATCTGGCGCGCTCCGCCTGGCGGCCGTCGGAGTCCTCCCCGCCGACGCGGGGGTGTTCCGCGCGCGGCGACGTCCTCGCCGACGAGGGCCTGGTCCTCCCGGCCGACGCGGGGATGCTCCGCCGGGCAATCAGATCGTTATCGGTTTCGATGGGTCCTCCCCGCCGACGCGGGGGTGTTCCGCCGATCACCGGCGGCACGTTGACGTTTGCCCTGTTCTCCCTGCCGACGCGGGGGTGCTTCGCGGAACCGACGCCAGTGACGATGCTGGTGACGGTCCTCCCCGCCGACGCGGGGGTGCTTCGCTGCACGTCGACACGGTCAAGGCCAAGGGCGCGCCCTCCCCGCCGACGCGGGGGTGTTTCGCCCAACGGCGAGCCCTCGTTGAACAAGGACGGGCCCTCCCCGCCGACGCGGGGGTGCTTCGGAGCTGTGCGCGAAGGACGTCGACCCGTCAGCGTCCTCCCCGCCGACGCGGGGGTGTTCCGTCCATCAGAGCAGTTCGGCGAAACTCGGCGGCCCTGTGGGTCACTCAACCGCCGACTGCTTGTCTTTCGCTGCGCGGTCCCCCGGGCCCAGCACTACCCCACCAGCGCACCAGCGTTCTCTGCGTGCAGCCTTCGCTGCCGGCGACGCCCCACGTCGAGGCGTACTCCACGGCTTTGGTGCGCGTCGGTGCGGCATTGCTAGAGCCGCGAAGGGCGATGCACGTCGCAGCGCCAGCCCGCTGGGTACAGGCGTGCAGGCTGCCCGCATGGGGTGGTGCCTGCCTCGCAGGACTTCGTCGCAGGAATCGGCACGCGGGTGCGCTGCTGCGGCACGGCCGGCAGATGGTTTTGGGCCGCCGTCGCACGAGAGTGCCCATTCCCTTCCTCCGCTGGCCTGATGCGAGCTGGTCGACCCTGCCGTGGTGTTCTGTCCAGCGCCGGTAGTCGTTGGCGGATGTCCAGAATCCGCGTCGGTCCAGCGGTAGAACCGGCAGTACGCTGCCCGCTGGCGCCTGGCGGATGAAGTCGTCGAGGGTGATGTCAGTCGGTTGCGTATCGATATGAGTGCGGCCGCAGCCGGCGAAGCGCCCGTCGGGACAGCGGTAGCCATCGCGGGCCGTGCACTCCCAGACGATGACCTTGCGGAAGCCACCAAGAACACGGAGCTCGTAGCGCGGGTTCTCAATCTGCGGACGTCGGGCCTGGTTGGAGCGGAGCATGGCTACGCGTGCGGCGCCAGCGATGATCGAACTGTCCGTATGCCAGGCGACGGCATCCCGCTTGGCGGCGAGGGAGCGCCGCGTTCGCTCCGTGGCGCCGTACCCCTGCTTGAACGGGGAGTGCTGCATCTCGTATGCGACGTGCCGGGAGCCGAACAGAAGGACGTCGGAGCGAGTGCGGCCGTCGGCTGCGCGAGCCTCGCGGGTGGTCCGGAAGCCTTCGTCCGTACCGACGCGCTCCACCCGGTCGCAGTACGCCTTGTGCTCGTCGCTTTCCAGTGCCTGGTAGGGGTGGTCGCCGGCCTCCCCGGGCTGATGGGAGACAACGCGGGAGCCGTCGGCCCGGGTGTACGTTCTCATCCAGTGGGTGACGTGATCGTCGTCCCAGCACCATGCACACTTCACCAGCTGACGGCGGGTGGAGTTGCGGTTATCGACAACCAGGCGAGCCCAGTCGTGGTCGCTCATCTCCGATGCGTCGACCTTGCCTCGTCCGTCGGTGAGGTAGACCAGGTTGTTGTGCACGTCAGATCTGCTCCTCTGTGCCAGGTGAGGGATTGTGCAGGCGGGTTTCTCCTTGGTGCGATGCTTGTGACAGTTTGGCAGGGTGCACTGACAAGTACCCCAGATGAATTAACACTTGGCGGGGGATCGACTGGCACGGCTGGTCGTCGACGGCGCCGGTGTGCAGGTAGGTCTGGGCTTCCGGCCGGCCTCAAGGCATTGGACCGTGGCATTGAGCTGAGTGCCTGGCGGCTTCATGGCGTCAGCGATCGCAGGCCCAGCCAGTTGCGGGTCGTGGATGCGGAACACACACGTTCTCCCCGCACGTGGGAGCAGGGTGGCTGACGTCCTGTCTTCTGCACCTGATCTGCGCCCATCTTCACGAACGCCGCCAAGCGGTGCCGTCAATCTGCATACGATGCCGTCCGTCCGCGGGAACCGGGGGGGGCGGGAATGCACGGGCTTGAAGCGGTAGTAGTCCGGCTGGCGACGACGGTGGTCTCCGTAGTCGCGAAGTCGATACTGACGGCGAAGCCGGGGGCGGGGTTGGTAGCGGATCCGCTGCGCTCGCTACCCAAGCCGGCAGGGACCGAGAAGCTGGCTCGTGTCCTCGTGGAGCGCATCACGACTGCGTACACCTCACTGCCGGAGCACGAGAGATTGGCTGCGGTGGCAGCCGTCCAGGACACGTTTGCTGCAGCAGGTCCGCTCGATGCGGAACGTTTGTTCGCCTCGGACCTCGATCCCGCGCGCCTGACCGGCGAGCTGCGGCGCCCCGTCACCGACCTCGCCGAGCGCGCTCGCGACTTGTACGGGGAGCTACTTGGGTTGTGCTGTGCGCACCTGATGGAACAACTCACGGCCCATCCGACGTTCGCGGCGCGGGCTGCGGTGGAGCACACGCGTCGGACCGGGACGTTGTTGCGGACACAACAGGCCGTTCCGGGCCAGGGTGGGGACGCCGCCGCTCACGGCTTCGAGCAACGGTATGCGGATTTTGTTGCCGGTACGCACTCTCGGTTGGAGCTGTTCGGCGTCACCCTGGGCGGCCGGAGCCGTGCAGAATGGCCGCTGGACACCGCTTATATCAGTCTCGCGGTGAACGACGAGCGTGCTTATGAGCCTCACCGAGAGGGTCTCGATGTCCCGGGCACCACTCGGGCCCCTGTAAAGGTGGAACAGGCGCTCGTCGACTGCGACCGGGTGGTGTTGCGGGGGCCCGCCGGGTCGGGGAAGTCAACACTGGTGCAATGGCTGGCGCTCAACGCGGCCCGCCAGAGCTTCGGCTCGGGGCTGGAGGACTTCAATCGCTGCATTCCGTTCGTATTGCGGCTGAGGTCCTTCAACACTCCTGACGGCTTGCCCATGCCGGAAGACTTCCTGACTGCTTCAGGCGTTCCGTTGCGCGCACCGCAAGGATGGATTGAGACGCACCTCGCCAGCGGCCGGGCGCTGGTGCTCGTGGATGGGGTCGACGAGGTGCCGCTGCGGCTGCGTCACCGCACGGAGCAGTGGCTGAGGTCGCTGATTACCGCATTCCCACGAGCACGGTATGTAGTGACAACCCGTCCTTCGGCAGTACCGGAGGACTGGCTGACTGCGCAGGGATTCACGGTGCACACGCTGCTACCGATGGAGCGGGATGACATCCGGGCGTTCATCCGGCACTGGCACGACGCTATGCGGCGGGAGTGCGCGGATTCCGAGCGGGGATCCCTCGAGCGGTATGAGGCAGGCTTGAATCAGGCGGTGACGACGCGCCGCGATCTGGGCCGGCTGGCGACCAACCCATTGATGTGTGCCCTGCTGTGCGCGCTGAACAGAGACCGTCGCATGCAGCTGCCACGGGCGCGCAAGGAGTTGTACGACGCGGCTCTGGACATGCTGCTAGTCCGCCGGGACACGGAGCGGGAGATCACCTCGGTGGAGGGGGTGTCCCTCTCTCGGGAAGAGCAGACCGCTCTGCTGCAGCGACTGGCCTATTGGATGATCCGCAACGGCCAAGCGGAGGTGGCACGGACCGAGGCCATCACGATGCTGGATGAGTGGCTGACCGCCATGCCGCAGGTTCGAGATCAAGGTGACGCAGACCAGGTCTTCTCCCACCTGCTCATCCGCAGTGGTGTGCTGCGCGAGCCAGTCCCCGGCTACGTCGACTTCGTGCACCGCACCTTCCAGGACTACCTGGGTGCGAAGGCGGCCGTGGAGACCCGCGACTTCGGCGTTCTGGTCCGCAACGCTCATGACGACCAGTGGGACGACGTCGTGCGCATGGCGGTGGGGCACGCGCGCCTGGAGGAGCGGAGTCGGCTGCTGCGGCAGTTGCTGCGCCGGGCTGACAGGACACAACGCTACCGCCAACGTCTGGTGCTCCTCGCTGCGGCAAGCCTCGAGCACGCACCGGAACTCGACCCTGCGGTGCGACAGGAAGTACAGGCCCGGGCCGCCGAGCTGGTTCCTCCTCGATCCACAGCGGAGGCCGAGGAGCTCGCCAAGGTCGGAGAACTGGTTCTGGAGCTGCTTCCCGGCCCCGGGGAACTTGACGGCTCCTCCGCGGCCGCGGTGGTAAGGACCGCGGCCCGGATCGGCGGGGATTCCGCCCTAGGGGTGTTGGCGCGGTTCCGTACAGACAGCCGACTTGCGGTGGCCACAGAACTGGCGGCCGCTTGGCCCTCCTTCGACGCGAAAGAATACGCAGACCAAGTGCTGTCCGCGCTCACGCCTGACGTGTATGTGGTCTTGAGTACGGCCGCACAGCTTGCTCAGCTTCCGCGGCTATCGAACCTCAAGCACATCTATCTGACAGGGCTCCAGGGGCTCCCACCCGAGGTACTGAAGCAGGCCGGGTTGGAGTACCTGTGCATCACTGATGACCGCTCGCTGAGCGATCTGTCACCCTTGGCACAGCTTCCCAATCTCAATACCTTTGCCATCCTCGGCTGCCCGAACGTGCAGGATCTCGAATCCCTGCGCGGTCTGCGTCTCCGGAAGCTCTACCTTCACGATCTCGCACACGGGATGTCCCTCGCCCCCCTGGCCGACATGCCCGCTCTAGACCACCTGACCCTGGGCTTTCCCGCCGACGTCACCCGGGCCGGAGAGATTCCCGCCGGCCCTCATCTCAGTAGCCTGGGATTCACCACAAATAGCCAGGGCATCACCCTGGAGGGCTTGAACCGCTGGCCGTCACTCAACTGGCTCATCATCGTGGGCGACTCCCAAGGCAGACAGCTGGGTCGCCTTCACCCCCCGCTTCAGATCGAGCACCTCAACATCGAACAACAGTCCACCCTTGACCTCTCCATCGTGCAGCGCTACCAGACGCTGACCAGCCTGTCTCTTCGTGACTGCACACTGCACTCCAGCCTCGCCGCTCTCCGCGAACTTCCCCACCTGACCCGCCTAAACCTGTGGGACTGCAAAGGACCGATTGACCTGGCACCGCTCGCGGACCTGGACAACCTCGCTGTCCACATCAATGGCAACACCAACGTCACAGGTTTCGAATGCATCCCTCCCGAGCGGCTCAACCCCTTGGGATGACCGGGCTGTCTCAGAGGCCGTTCTCTTTCCGAACCTCATGTGGCATCTTCGCTGGTCAGGCATGAAGGAGCCGCTGTCGCGGGAGCCTCGGTTTGTTGCCGGGCGAGGTGTCGTGGAGGTGGCGGATGCCGTCGATGCGGGCGGTTCTGGAAACGCGGCAGAAGGCCGCAGCCGCGCAGGTGAAGCAACTCGAAGACGAGTTGGAACGGGTGCGGGCGGCTCTGGCGGACGCCGAGGAGGTGCACCGGCGCCGGGTGATCGGCCTGGAGCAGTACTTGGAGGCGCTGGCCGAGGAAGACGCACCCGCCGACGTGGCCGGTGAGGTGCCGCGGAAGAAGCCGGTCGGACCGCGCCGGGCGGTGCCTCACCGGCGGCACGCCGCCGAGGTGGAAGAACTGTCGCCGGACTATCAGGCGTTGATG